>JANMHV010000234.1:0-3434 GCA_031375445.1 Burkholderiales bacterium
ACGCGCTCGCCGCCTACATCCTCCTGCCGCCCGGTGCCCTGGTGCATCCCGACATGAAGGCCGCGTTCCAGGTCAATGCGGTGGGGCTGCGGATCCATATCTTTGCCGCGGTGCTTGCCCTGGCTTTGGGACCGTTCCAGTTCTCGTCGCGAATTCGTTCGCGATTTCCGAGGGCGCACCGGCTCATGGGGCGCATCTACCTCGGGGTCGGCGTGCTCATCGGCGGCTTGGCGGGGCTCTACATCGCGCAGTTCGCCTATGGCGGCGTGGTGTCGCGCCTGGGCTTCGCGATGCTTGCCGTTGCGTGGCTCTACACCGGCGCGCGGGCTTACGGGGCGATCCGGGCGGGCAAGGTCGCCGAGCATCGGGCGTGGATGGTGCGCAACTTCGCGCTTACGTTCGCGGCGGTGATGTTGCGGATCTACCTGCCGATCTCGCAGGTGGCCGGAGTTCCGTTCGAACAAGCCTACGCGGCGATCGCGTGGCTTTGCTGGGTGCCGAACCTGGTGGCGGTGGAGGTGTGGATGCGCAGCGGATATCAGCCCGCAAACCTTCGGGGACAGACCACCAGTGTCAGCATTTGAACCTTCGGGGACAGACCACCAGTGTCGCCACCTGCCTTCGGGGACAGACCACCAGTGTCAGCATTCGCAACTGGTGGTCTGTCCCCTAAGGTTCACGGGTTGAGCCGCCAGATGGCGAAGTTGAGGAAGCCGGCGAACGTGACCCACGCGATGTAGGGCACGAGGAGCGCGCCGTCCGTAGCCCGCTCCTTCCAGTACGCCCGCATCATCACGACGAGCGTGATCCACAGCGCCGCGATGACGAAGAGCGCGCCGCCCGGGCTGTGCATGCCGAAGAACACCGCCGACCACGCGATGTTGAGACCCCATTGCAACGCGAACGGAATCGTCCAGCGCGGGCTCCAGCCGGCGCGCCGCCACGTCATCCAGGTGCCGACGGCGGTCGCGACGAAAATCGCGCTCCACGCGATGCCGAAGGCCTGGTTGGGCGGGCTCCACGAAGGCTTGGCGAGCCCCGCGTACCAGCCGGGGATCTCGGGCTGCGTAATGAAATTCCCGATCCCTCCCGCCGCGAACATAATGGCGAGGAAGAGCGCGAGCATGCCCCAGTGTTTGTCCGAATCCCTGTGCGCGATATCCATGGCTCTTGTACGCAGTCCCCGCGGGGTCAGATGGGAGTGTCGGCATTCGAACCTTAGGGGACAGACCACCAGTGTCATCAGTCGCAACTGGTGGTCTGTCCCCTAAGGTTCAAACGCCGAAACTGGTGGTCTGTCCCCCAAGGTTCACCAAAAAGAACGGCGCAGCCCAACGAAGGGCGGCGCCGAAGAGCAACGGGCCTGGTCAGGGCCCGGAGCCAGGAGCATTCAGTGGGAGGCGGAGCTGCCCTCGCTGGAGACGGCATCGGTCTTCACGACACCCTTCTCGATCAGCGCGTCGAAGTTGTCGGCATACGCGGTGGCCAGGCCGGCGGCGGCGACCGCGTCGGTGAGCCAGTTCGGAAGCTGTTCCATGGTGCGGTTTCCTTCGTCGCGTCGCGGTGATCAGTGAAGCCAGTGTGGGCGCCGATCAAGACACGAGGATATGCACCGCAAGCGTGCACATGGTCCGAATGGACCAGGCCAAGTCCAATCCGCCGCATGGCGCACCCCACTTATTGAATTCATGGGGTTGGCGCGGTCCTATCCATATGAGCCAACCCCAAATCACGTACCGCGGCATGGCGCACTCCCCGGCGATGGACGCCAAGATCATCGAGCTGGCAGCCAAGCTCGACGACCTCCACCCCAAGATCACCAGCTGCCACGTCGTGGTCGACGAGCTCGACCGGCACAAGACGAAGGGCAACCTGTTCGAAGTTCGCGTCGACTTGCACGTGCCCGGCAAGGAAATCGTCGCGACCCACAAGCAGAACGAGGACGCCTACGTGGCGCTCCACGACGCCTTCAACGTCGTGCAGCGGCAGCTGGAGGAATCCATTCGCATCCAGCGCGCGCAGGTGAAGCACCGTGGCGATGAGCCCGAGCCGTCATGAAGAGCGAGCGCATCGCACCCAACCGCACCGTCCGCCGCACGATTTCGACGGACCGCGCCCATGAAGACCCCTACTACCAGGCCGAAAAGCCGGCCGAACCCACGAAATGTCCCAAGTGCCATTCCGTCTTCATGGATGGGCGCTGGACGTGGAACGACGCCCCCAAGGACGCCTTCCAGGAGATCTGCCCCGCCTGCCGCCGCATCGAGGATCGCTTCCCCGCCGGCTACGTGCTGATCAAGGGTGCGTTCTTCAACGAGCACCGCGACGACATCGTGAACCTGGTGCAGGCGCGTGAGAAGCACGCGAAGGCCGAGCGCCCGCTGCAACGCATCATGGGCATGGACGAAACGCGCGACGGCTTCGAGATCACCACCACCGACTCGCACCTGGCGCGTGGCATCGCCCAAGCCCTCTTCGACGCGTATAAGGGCGACCTCAAGGTGAAGTTCAGCCGCGACGAGAACCTGGTGCGGGCGATCTGGAAGCGGGATTTGAAGGAGAAGTAGCAAGACTCCCCTCCCTTGGGAGGGGGCAGGGGGAGGGTTTGCCCCCGACTCCAAACGGGCGCTCGAGCGGATCGGGCGCCCGTTTTTGCGTTCTTCAGGCTGACCCCTACCTCCCCGAGTAGGAACGGCGCCCTGACCGTTGTTCCTGGGCCCGAACCCGATAGCATCCCTCCCAGTGGTTTTCCGGCCGGTAGCTCGCTCCGGAACCCCCGAACAAGGCCCCCATCGAGAGGGCCCGCTTCAAGCAATTGAAGAACGACAACGGGTTGGGGGCCGGCGCACACCGCTGCTCCCTGTGTGATCGGCGCGCCGCAAGGCGCGAGCGTGGCAGCGCCCGCCAGGGGCGCTGGCCACACATCGGGAGAAACACAATGACCAGCCGCGCTTGCCACCAGGGCATCGATGCCATCGGCGCCCTCTTCCGGAATTTTGCCTTCGTGTTGCTTGTGGTCCTCATAGGCGCGGCCCCGTCGGCGAGCGCCGGGACCACCTACTCATGGACTGGCACTGCCGGGACGCTCTGGTCGAATCCCAACAATTGGAATCCGGTCGGCACGCCGACCGATGGCGACGGAGTGGCCTTTCCGGCGGGCGCTTTCAACCTGACCAACACAAACGACCTCCCGGTCGGCATGAGCCTCTTCGCCATCTCCCTCAACGGAAGCGGCTATACGATCGGAGGCAACCGCATCTTGCTCGCAAACTCCATCGCGACCTTGGGCAACAACACGGTGAACCTTCCCCTGGAAATCCAGGGGACCGTCTCGGTCGATGGCAACGGCAACCTGCTCCAGATCAACGGGGCGCTCAGTGGAAGCGGAAACTTCTCGATCATCGGCGCCCAGGTGCGGCTCTCGGGCTCCCATA
>JANMHV010000131.1:0-3318 GCA_031375445.1 Burkholderiales bacterium
CTGCTTGAACAGATCTAGCAATGCTTTCATTCGAAAATCTCCTGGTTGCCAGTGGCTAGGTTTGGATTCCGGCTACTGGTCAATCAATAACGCTCGAGGTCGATGTCGATCGCGAGCGAGCGGATCTCCTTCACCAGCACGTTGAAGGATTCGGGCATGCCCGCCTCGATCTTGTGCTCGCCCTTCACGATGTTCTCGTAGACCTTGGTGCGGCCCTGCGTGTCGTCGGACTTGACGGTGAGCATCTCCTGCAGCGTGTAGGCCGCGCCGTAGGCTTCCAGCGCCCATACCTCCATCTCGCCGAAGCGCTGACCGCCGAACTGCGCCTTGCCTCCCAGCGGCTGCTGGGTGACGAGCGAGTACGGTCCCGTCGAACGCGCGTGCATCTTGTCGTCCACGAGGTGGTGGAGCTTGAGGATGTGCATGTAGCCCACGGTCACCGGGCGATCGAAGGCATCTCCCGTGCGGCCGTCATACAGCGCCACCTGGCCGCTCCTCGGGAGGCCGGCGATCTCGAGCATGTCCTTGATCTCGACCTCGGTCGCGCCGTCGAACACCGGAGTCGCGAACGGAAGGCCGCCGCGCAGGTTGTGCGCGAGCTCCATGATCTCGTCGTCGGTGAGGGAAGCGATGTCCTCCTTCTTGCCGGTGGAGTTGTAGATCCGCTCCATGAACTTGCGCACCTTGGCGGCACTCTCGTTGGCCTTGAGCATCTCGGTCACGCGGTGCCCCACGCCCTTGGCGGCCCAGCCCAGGTGGGTCTCGAGGATCTGGCCCACGTTCATGCGCGAAGGCACGCCCAGCGGGTTCAGCACGATGTCCACCGGGGTGCCGTCGGCCATGAAGGGCATGTCCTCGACCGGCACGATCTTGGAGATGACGCCCTTGTTGCCGTGGCGGCCCGCCATCTTGTCGCCGGGCTGCAGCCGCCGCTTCACGGCCACGTACACCTTCACCATCTTCTGCACGCCCGGCGGGAGCTCGTCGCCCTGCGTCAACTTCTTCTTCTTCTCCTCGAACGCGCGGTCGAATTCCTTGCGCGTGAGGTCGAGCGACTCGCGCAGCTGCTCCAGCTGGCCCGCCGCGTCCTCGTCCTGGAGGCGGATGTCGAACCACTCGTGGCGCTCGATCTCGGTCCTCAGGTAGTCCTTGGTGACCTTGGCGCCCTTGGCGAGCTTCTTGCCGCCCTTGGCGGTCTTGCCGATCAGCACCTTCTCGATGCGCGTGAAGGCGTCGTCCTCGACGATGCGCAGCTGGTCGTGGAGGTCCTTGCGGTAGTCCTTCAACTGGTCGTCGATGATCTGCTGGGCGCGCTTGTCGCGGGCGATGCCCTCGCGCGTGAAAACCTGCACGTCGATCACCGTGCCGTTGATGCCCGAGGGCACCCTGAGGCTGGTGTCCTTCACGTCCGAAGCCTTCTCGCCGAAGATCGCGCGCAGCAGCTTCTCTTCCGGGGTGAGCTGCGTCTCGCCCTTCGGCGTGACCTTGCCCACGAGCACGTCGGCCGCCTCGACTTCGGCGCCGATGTACACGATCCCCGACTCGTCGAGGCGCGAGAGCATGCGCTCGGAGAGGTTCGAGATGTCGCGGGTGATCTCCTCGGGGCCGAGCTTCGTGTCGCGGGCGACCACCACCAGCTCCTCGATGTGGATCGAGGTGTAGCGGTCCTCGGCCACGATGCGCTCGGAGATGAGGATCGAGTCCTCGAAGTTGTAGCCGTTCCACGGCATGAACGCCACCAGCAGGTTCTGGCCCAGCGCCAGCTCGCCCATGTCGGTGGAGGCGCCGTCCGCGATCACGTCGCCGGCGGCGATGATCTCGCCCACCTTCACCAGCGGGCGCTGGTTGATGTTGGTGTTCTGGTTGGAGCGGGTGTACTTGGTGAGGTTGTAGATGTCGACCCCGGCCTCGCCCGCGCGCGTCTCGTTGTCGTTCACCCGCACCACGATGCGGCCCGCGTCGACATAGTCGATGCGACCGCCCCGGCGGCCCTGCACGGCGGTGCCGGAGTCGATCGCGACGGTGCGCTCGATGCCGGTGCCGACCAGCGGCTTCTCGGCGCGCAGGCACGGAACCGCCTGGCGCTGCATGTTCGAGCCCATCAGCGCGCGGTTCGCGTCGTCGTGCTCGAGGAACGGGATCAGCGACGCCGCCACCGACACGATCTGCGAGGGCGCCACGTCGATGTACTCGATCTTGTCCGGGCCCGACAGCGTGAATTCGTTGCGATGGCGGCAGCTCACCAGGTCGTCGGCGAACTTGCCGTTCTTGTCCAGGTCGGCGTTCGCCTGGGCGATCACGTACTTGCCCTCCTCGATCGCCGACAGGTACTCGATGTCCTTGGTGACCTTGCCGTCCTTCACCTTGCGATACGGAGTCTCGATGAATCCGAAATCGTTGGTGCGGGCGAAAAGGGCGAGCGAGTTGATGAGGCCGATGTTCGGGCCTTCCGGCGTCTCGATCGGGCAGACGCGCCCG
Organism: Burkholderiales bacterium; assembly: GCA_031375445.1. Lineage (GTDB taxonomy): Bacteria > Pseudomonadota > Gammaproteobacteria > Burkholderiales > Usitatibacteraceae > Usitatibacter. The sequence goes on from JANMHV010000131.1 coordinate 2,479, forward strand.
TAGTGCGTCGGGTGCACGTCGCGCACCTCGAAGCCGGCGCGCTCGCGCGTCAAGCCGCCCGGGCCAAGGGCCGAGATCCGCCGCTTGTGGGTGATCTCGGACAGCGGGTTGGTCTGGTCCATGAACTGCGACAGCTGCGAGGAGCCGAAGAACTCCTTGATCGCCGCGGAGACGGGCTTCGCGTTGATCAGGTCGTGCGGCATCAGGTTCTCGCTCTCGGCCTGCGAGAGGCGCTCGCGCACCGCGCGCTCGACGCGCACCAGGCCCGAGCGGAACTGGTTCTCCGCCAGCTCGCCCACGCTGCGCACGCGCCGGTTGCCGAGGTGGTCGATGTCGTCGATCTCGCCGCGGCCGTTGCGCAGCTCCACCAGGATCTTGATCACCGCGACGATGTCCTCGTTGGACAGGGTCATGGCGCCGGTGAGCTCGTCGCGGCCGACGCGCCGGTTGAACTTCATGCGGCCGACGTCGGACAGGTCGTAGCGGTCCTCGTTGAAGAAGAGGCCCGCGAAGAGCGTCTTCACGGCGTCTTCGGTGGGCGGCTCGCCGGGACGCATCATGCGGTAGATCGCGACCTGGGCGTTCAGCGCGTCGGTGGACTCGTCCACGCGCAGGGTCTGGGAGATGTACGGGCCCTGGTCGAGGTCGTTGGTGTAGAGGGTCTTCACTTCCTCCACGCCGGACTCGAGGATCTTCTTCAGGAGCGCCTCGGTGATCTCCTCGTTGGCGGTGGCCACCACTTCGCCGGTCTCGGTGTTCACCAGGTTCTTGGCAAGCGCGCGGCCGAGCAGGAAGTCGGGCTCGACCGACAGCTTCTTCATGCCGGCGGCCTCCATCTCG
>JANMHV010000067.1:0-15872 GCA_031375445.1 Burkholderiales bacterium
GAATCCGCGGCGATGCTGGAGCCGATTACCGCGCCGATCACGCCGCCGACCGCGCTGCCGTTGCGGCTGTGCGAGTTGTGGCCGATTGCGGCACCGATGCCGCCGCCGATGAGTGCGCCCAGGAGCGGGTCGGCCGCGGAGGCTTTCATCGGAATGGCACCCAGGACCACGGCGGCCGACAGGGTGGCGATCATCAGGGGTTTCTTCAGCGTCATTTGGATCTCCTTGCTAAGCGAACAAGTACGACCGGGATTCGGGGCGGGAGTGCCGCTTCGTCCCTTACGTGTGTAACGGGCGCCGCGCCCAAGTCGTTGGCGCCCCTTACAAATTTTTACAATTAGCGGGCAGGGGCCAGGGCCGGCACCCGGCGTTCGATCGTGATGCTCTCGACCTCCACACGACGATTCGGCTCGAGGCAGCGGATGAGCTGCGCGCGGTCGCGGTCGTTGCACTGCACTACCGGGTTGGACTTGCCCTTGCCGATCGCTTTCAGGCGGTTGGGCGCGATGCCCTTGTCGACGAAGTACTTCTTGACCGCGTCGGCGCGGCGCTGCGAGAGCGCAAGGTTGTACGCGTCGCTTCCCAGCCGGTCGGTGTAGCCGGTGACCAGGACGTTGTCGATGCGCTCATCCTGCGCCATGGCGCGGGCGATCTCGTCGAGCTTCGGCTGGGGCCTGCGCAACTCCGACTTGTCGAACTCGAACAGCTCCTGCGCGGACAGGGTGTAGCGCTCCAGGCGCGGAGCGGCCGGCGCGGGGGGCGGCGTGGGGCGCGCGGGCTCGGCCTGTGCATACGAGGGCTCACGGTATTCGCGCGCGCGCGGCGGGGGCGCGGGGGGCTCGTCCTCGTAGACGCGATAGCGCTCGACGTAGAGCGGCTGCGGCGCCGCGGCATAGATCGGATACGGCTCGTAGTAGCCGAAGAGGGGCGCCGGGTAGATGAACGGATAATAGAAGGTGCGCGGGTAGTAGCGCGAGTAGTAGTGCGGACGCGCCCAGCGGTGGTCGTAATGGCCGCCGTCGCGATAGCCGCCGCTTCGATAGCCCCCGTCGCGCGTGCCACCGCGATAGGCGCCGTCGCGCGTTCCGCTGCGATAGCCGCCGTCGCGCGAGCTGCGCTGGGAATCCGGGTTGCGGGCACCGCCGTCGCGCGAGTAGCGATCCTGGGCGAGGGCGCTCGAGGAGCCGAGGGCAAAGGCGGCCGCCAGCGAGAAAAGGGCGAGGGGGTTCATTGACGGCCTAACGCCGCACGGGCCCCCTCGGGTGACGCTTCCCTGCCGAACGGACTACCCCGCGATGCCTGCCCGCTCGAGGGCCTTGCGGGGACCTCCATGGGGACCGCTAAGCCGGGGGATTTCGGTGACGAGTTGCGGGGAGTATTCTCCGGGCCATGTACCGCAAAATCCTTTTGGCCTACGACGGGTCCGAGACCGGGCAGAAAGCCCTCCTCGAATCGCGCGAGATGGCCGAATGGGGCCAAGCCGACATTCACCTGGTCGCGGTCATGCCACCCCCCGCGGCCTTCATCGGGGGCGAGGGAGGGGTCTACGACGTCGGGCTCGAGGAGGAGGAGCGGCGCGAGTTCCAGGCCGTCCTCGACGATGGCCTGCGGCGGCTGGCCGAGGCGGGCCGCACGTCCTCGGGCGAGCTCCTCGTCGGCGAGGCCGTGGTCGAGATCGCGTCCTACGCCGGGCGGATCGGGGCAGACCTGATCGTCGTCGGCCACCGCCACCTCGACAGCTTCGCCAAGCGCTGGTGGCGCGGCTCCACCGCCAAGGGCCTCATCGAGCACTCGCCCTGCAACGTCCTGGTGGTCATCACCAAGTAAGTCTATTTCCCCAGCGGTTTCGCGATTCCCGCGAGCTCCGCTTCCGCCGGCATCTGGGGCCGGTCGCGCTGGCTCGGGACGAGGCAGAGGAATCCGAGCGGCTCATCCTTCGCGGCGAGGAACTGGTGCCACGTCATCGGCGGCACGTCGATCAGGTCGTGGGTGCCGATTTCGTAGGCCTTGTCGCCCACCAGGCATTGACCGCGCCCGCGAATCACCATCACTGCGTGGACGTGCTCGTGGCGCTCGAGCGTGGTGTGGCCACCCGCCGCGACCTCGAAATAGCGTAGCTGCGCGGGCGGATCGCGGCCCTCGAAGAGGACCTGGCGCGTGACGTCCTTGTACGGCGCGCTGCCTTCCTGCTTGTACGCCAGCACGTCGACGCTTTCCCAATGGAAATCGCCGGAATGCTTGCGTACGAGCGGTTTGTTCGTCGACACGGGGTAATTTTACCTGTTACCGAACTGGCATCGCGAGGGCGTGTCAGTCGTGATCCCCCGCACGTTTTGGAGAGCAAGAATGGCCGCGAAGAAGAAGACCGCTGCATTGCCCAAGAACTCCGCGAAAGCCGCCACGACGCCGAGCGCTGTCGAGCGAAAGATGGCCGCTACCCAGGACCTCGCCGCCAAATTCCCCTTCAACCGGACCAAGCCCGGTGAACACGGCGAGGCCGCGCGCAAGCCGCAGGAAGGCCAGCACGCCGAGCCGGCCGATCCGTCGGTGGGCGGCAGCACGCTCTCCGAAGGCGAGGCCAACGAGAAGCTGGGCGATGGCGCTCCGATGGCGGGATTCAACGCGAACAACCTGCCGCTCGACCGGGTTCGCGTCGACAGCACCGCGCGCGGGCTAACCACCAACTTCGGGGCTCCGGTCGCCGACAACCAGAATTCGCTGAAGGCGGGCCTGCGCGGCCCGACGCTCATGGAGGACTTCATCCTCCGCGAGAAGATCACCCACTTCGACCACGAGCGCATTCCCGAACGCATCGTGCATGCGCGCGGCTCCGCCGCCCACGGATTCTTCGAGTGCTACGCGCCGCAGGCCAAGCTCACCCGCGCCGCCTTCCTGTCCGAGGCCGGCAAGCGCACGCCGGTGTTCGTGCGGTTCTCGACGGTGGCCGGCGAGCGCGGCTCGGCGGACCTCGCCCGCGACGTGCGCGGCTTCGCCACCAAGTTCTACACCGAGGAGGGCAACTTCGACATCGTCGGCAACAACATCCCGGTGTTCTTCATCCAGGACGCGATGAAGTTTCCCGACCTGGTCCATGCGGTGAAGCCCGAACCGCACCACGGCATGCCGCAGGCGGCGAGCGCCCACGACTCCTTCTGGGATTTCGTCTCCCTCATGCCCGAATCCACGCACATGCTGATGTGGGTGATGAGCGATCGCGCGATCCCGCGCAGCTTCGCCAAGATGCAGGGGTTCGGCGTGCACACCTTCCGGCTGGTCAACGCGAAGGGCGAGTCGCGCTTCGTGAAGTTCCACTGGAACCCGGTCCAGGGCACCCACTCGATGGATTGGGACGAGTGCGTGAAGATCAACGGCGCCGATCCCGACTTCCATCGCCGCGACCTGTGGGAGTCGATCGAGGCCGGGGCATTCCCCGAGTACGAGCTCGGCTTGCAGGTGTTCACCGAGGAACAGGCGAACGGCTTCTCATTCGACGTCCTCGATCCGACCAAGATCGTGCCCGAGGAGCTGGTGCCGGTGACGCCCGTGGGCCGAATGGTGCTCAATCGCAATCCCGACAATTTCTTCGCCGAGACCGAGCAGGTGGCCTTCGGCGTGCAGAACCTGGTTCCCGGAATCGACTTCTCCAACGATCCGCTCCTCGCCGGGCGGATCCACTCGTATTTCGACACGCAGATCTCGCGCCTGGGCGGAGCGAACTTCCACGAGATCCCGATCAATACGCCGGTCGCGCAGGTGCACAACAACCAGCGCGATGGCATGCACCGCCAGGCGATCAACCGCGGACGCGTCTCCTACGAGCCCAATTCCCTCGGTGGGGGGTGCCCGTTCCAGCACGGCGCGGCTCGCGGCTTCACCTCCTTCCCCGATCCGACGCCGGAAGACAAGGTGCGCGGCAAGCCCGAGAAATTCGCCGACCACTACACGCAGGCGACGCTCTTCTACAACAGCCAGACGCCGGTGGAGCAGGCGCATATCGTGCGCGCGTTCCGCTTCGAGCTCACCAAGGTCGCGGTACCCGCGATTCGCGAGCGCATGCTTTCCAACCTCGCCAACGTGGACGGCGACCTCGCCGCCCAGGTGGCCGATGGCCTCGGCATCCCCGTGCCTCCCGCCTCGCCGGTGCTGATGTCCGCGCGACCCGAAGTGGAGCTTTCCCATTCCTTGTCGCTGATGGCGCGACCGGGCGACGGGTCGATCCGCGGCCGCAAGGTGGCGATCCTGGTGGCCGATGGCGTCGATGGCGAGGGCGCGATGGCGATCCATCGGGCGCTCGTGGCCCAGGGCGCGGTTCCGCGATTGGTTGCGCCGAAGCTGGGTGCGGTGCACTCGGTCACGGGCGATGCGCTCGAGGCCGACGGAACGCTGGAAACCATGCCCTCGGTCGTGTTCGACGCGTGCGTGATCCCCGATGGCAAGGCGGCCACTGAAGCGTTGATCGACCTGGGCCAGGCGGTGGAATTCGCGCGCGACACCTTCCGGCACTGCAAGGCGATCCTCGCCCTCGGCGCCGCGCGGGAGCTCCTCGCCGAGGCCGGCGTGATGCCCGATGCCGACGATCCCGCGCTGCTGGTGGTCGATGCGGGCCAGGCGCAGAAGGCCACGAAGTCGTTCATCGCGGCCATGGCCAAGCACCGCAACTGGGACCGGGCGATGGACCCGCCGCCGATCTGAATAATTGGGTCGGAACAGGATTTTCCAGAAAAACCTGTTCTGACCCGATTATTGCGGGGTGACACAATGGAGCCTTCGTAGAACAACGGAGGCCCCATGTTTCGCTTCGCGCTCGTCGCGCTCGCCACCTTCGCGTCCCCCGTGGCGATGGCGGCCTATCCGGAGAAGCCCATCACCTTCGTGGTGCCGTTCAGCGCGGGGGGGGACGCGGATCTTGCGGGTCGTAACCTCGCTGCCGTCGCGCAGGGGTACCTGAAGCAGCCGGTGGTGGTGGTGAATCGCGCGGGTGCCAGCGGCGCCATCGGCTCGGCGGCGGTGAAGGAAGCCGCGCCCGATGGCTACACGCTGCTGATCGCACGCGTGGGCTCCAATGCGGTGCTGCCGGCGCTGCAGCCCTCCACGCCGTACAAATGGAGCGACTTCACGTTCATCTCGGTGCTCGAGCTGAACCCATTCGTGTGCGTGGTGAAGGCCGAATCGCCGTACCGCACGCTCGACGACCTGGGCCGCGCCCTTCGCGCCGACCCGGGCAAGCTCAACTACAGCTCCTCGGGCCAGGGCACGATCCTGCATCTGGGGGCGCAGCTCCTGCTGCAATCGATGAAGCTGCCCGCCGACGCCGCCGTGCACGTGGCCTACAAGGGCGGCTCCGAGGCAGCGGTCGCCGTGGTGTCGGGCGACGTGCAGTTCGGCTGCGGCAACCTCACTTCCACCATTGGCCTTATCAAGGGCGGCAAGCTGCGAGCGCTGGTGACCACCACCCCGGAGCGCGTGCCCGAGATTCCCGACGTGCCCACGGCGAGGGAGGCGGGACATCGCGAGCTCGAGGCGATCGTCGGCTGGAGCGCGCTCTACGGGCCGCCCAACCTGCCGCGCGACGTCGTGGCGAAGTGGACCGAGGTGATGCAGCAGGTCGCCGCCGACGCGCAGTGGAAGTCGGGCAACGAGAAATTCGGCGGCATTCCCCGCGTGATGTCACCCGCGGAAACCGAGCGCTTCGTGGCCGAGCAGTTCAAGGTGTACCAGGGCCTCGCGAGGCAACTCGGGCTCGAGCAGAAATGACGGCCGGAAAGCACCGCGGCGCCGACGCCCTCGCGCAAGCCATCGCCGCCTCGGGCGCGCGCCGCATCTTCACGCTCTCGGGCAATCACATCATGCCGGTGTTCGATGCGGCCCTCGACGCCGGCATCGAGCTGATCCACGTGCGCCACGAGGCGGCCGCCGTGCACATGGCCGATGCGTGGGCGCGCATCACGGGGCAACCCGGCATCGCGCTGGTGACGGGCGGGCCGGGACATGCGAATGCAGTGGGCGCGCTCTACACCGCGGCGATGGCGGAATCGCCGGCCGTGCTCCTCTCGGGCCACGCGCCCAACAGCCAGCTCGGGCAGGGCGCATTCCAGGAGATGCGCCAGGCCGACATCGCGGCCCCCCTGGTAAAGGCCGCCTGGACGAGCGCCGGTCCCGACGCCCTCGCCCCCGATTTCGCGAAGGCGATCCGATGCGCCCGCGGTGGCCGTCCCGGCCCGGTGCACTTGAGCCTGCCCAACGACGCCCTCGATCAACCTGCCAATCACTCCGGGCTGCATGGCGATCCGTTCCACGCGACATCGCAACCGCTGTCGGACAACGACGCCGATGCGTTCCTCGCCGCGCTTTCACGCGCCCGCAAGCCGGTGATCCTCGCCGGTCCCGCATGCCTCACCCGCGTCGGCCGCGCGAAGCTCGTGGCGCTGGAGTCCGCCTGCGGCATCCCGGTGATCGGGATGGAGAGCCCCCGCGGCGTGGGCGATCCCTCCCTCGGGGCTCTGGCCGAGATGCTCGCCATCGCCGATTGCGTGCTGCTCCTCGGCAAGCGCCTCGACTTCACGCTCAAGTTCGGAAAGGCTTTCGGCGCGGCGTGCGAGTTCCTCCAGGTCGACGCGGAGGAGTCCGAGGTGGAACGCACGCGCCGCGCGGTGGGCAGCCGCCTCGTCGGCAGCGCCCTTGCCGATGCCTTTCCCGCCATCACGGCGCTCGCCGCACGCGCCGAGGAAGCGATGGGCCCGTGGCGCGAGGAGGTTCGCGCGGCGCTCGAGTACCGCCCCTCGGCCTGGGATACCGCGACCGCGGCACCCGGGCGGCTCCACCCGGTGCAGGCGCTGCGGCCGCTGCAGGCGCTGCTCGATTCACACCCCGACGCGGTGCTGGTTTCCGATGGCGGCGAGATCGGCCAGTGGGCGCAGGCCTGCCTGCACGCGCCGCATCGCGTCATCAACGGCGTGGCGGGGTCGATCGGCGCCGGGCTGCCTTTCGCGGTGGCTGCGCGGGTGGCGGTGCCGGAGGCTCCGATCGTCGCGGTGATGGGCGACGGCACCTTCGGTTTCCATTGCGCGGAGATCGACACCGCCGTGCGCTACCGGCTGCCGTTCGTGGCGATGGTGGGCAACGACGCGCGCTGGAATGCGGAGTACCAGATCCAGCTGCGCGACTACGGCCGCGAGCGGCTGGTGGGCTGCGAGCTCCTGCCCACCCGCTACGACGAGGTAGCGCGCGCCTTCGGCGGGTTCGGCGAGTGGGTGACCGAGCCGGGCGAGTTGCTGCCGGCGGCGCGGCGCGCGCTGCAATCGGGATTGCCCGCGGTGCTCAACGTGATGGTCGAGGGACTGCCGGCGCCGAACCTCAAGCGCTGATCACTTCCCCGCCGCGGCTGCGGCCTCGGTCGTCTCGTCCGCCGCCGGGTCGAGCTTCTGCACGTAGAGCTTGTCGATCAGCGTCACCGCCACGACGAGCAGCGGCATCGCGAAGAGCACGCCCATGGGCCCGAACAGGATGCCGAAACCGACGATGCCCAGGAGCGAGAGGGCCGGCGGCAGCGACACCGCCCAGCTCTGCACCACCGGGATCACGAAATGGCCCTCGATGAACTGCACGGTGATGTAGACGAGGGCCGCGTACAGCGCCACCTGCGGGCTCACGGTGAAGGCGATGAGGATGCCGGGGATCGCCGCGACGAAAGGGCCCACGACGGGGACGAAATCGAGGATGCCCGAGAGGATGCCGAGGGCCAGCGCCATCGGTACGCCCACCGCCCACAGTCCCAGCGCGGTCACGACACCCACCATCGCCATCGCGGCCATCTGCCCGGTGAGCCATTTGCGCAGCGCCGTCCCGGACGCGTCGAGCGCCGCGCCCACGCGCTCGCGCGCCGCCACGGGGAGCAGCAGCAGGAAGCCGTTGCGGTAGGGAAGGGGGTCGGCCGCGAGATAGACCGCGAGGAAGAAGATCAGGATCACGTCGGCCAGGGCGCCGAACACCGTGAAGGTGCCCTTCGCCAGCTTGGCCATGGTGTCGGAGTCGGCGGCGCCCTTCATGCCCTCGATCGCCGTGGCGCCCATGGGCGAGCGGCTCACGTATTCCTCGACCTTGGCGGTGGCGTCCTTGATCGCGACCACCATCGCATGGGTTTCCTCGGCGACGCGCTGGCCGAAGAAGTAGCCACCGCCCAGGACTACCGCCACGGCGAGCAGCGCCACGATCCCCACCGCCCAGCTTTCCTTCAGCCGGAACCAGCGCACGAGCGGCGAGGCGCCGGCGCGGATCGCCGTGGCCATCACGACGCCGGCGAAGAACAGCACGATGACCGGCGCCAGCTTCCACAGCAGCAACGCCAGCACCACCAGACCGATCGCGACCAGCACGTGGCGGACGTAGGGGGTGGGCTGGGCGGGGAGCTTTTCGGCCATGGCCCTTCGACCTTCAGGCGTTCAATCGTTCAAATAATTGGGTCAGAACAACATTTCCGCCCAACCCCGAGGTTGGAGATGGAAATGTTGTTCTGACCCAATTATTCAACGGCGGCGGCGAACTCGCGGCTGCGGGCGAGGAGCTCGGGGCCGGCGGCGAGGAGGGCGCCGCCGATGAGGAGGATGGTGTCGGGCCCGTATTCGGCCAGCAGCCCGGGGACGCGCTCCACGGTCATGCCGCCCGCGGGAACGGGGAATGCGGGAGCTAGCCCCAGCCACGGGTCGCGCGCGGCGGCGGCGATGCCGAGGCAGGTCTCGCGCGGAAACGAGAAGCGCCCGGCATGGTTGGGGAAGATGGTCGCGTCGGCGCCGAACAGGCGGAAGAGCTTGCCGAGCAGCAGCGCTGGCGCGATGCGGGTATTCCCGGCGAAGGCCGGGTGCGCCATTACCGGCAGGTCCAGCTCCACCTGCAGCTCGATGAACGAGGGGATGCCCACCAGCATCGGCGCCACCAGCGCCATGCGCACGCCGCATTCGCGCGCGATGCGGGCCTGCTCGCGCATCGCCCCCGGCCCGCCGGAAAAGGTGGGCGCGTAGAGCGTGCGCCCGCCGGTCTCGGCATTGGCCTGCGCGATCGCCTTCTGCACGGCGGGCACGCGCACGTGGAACGGGCCGTAGGCCTGGTTGGCGATGCCGTGGTCGTCCTTCACGATGTCGATGCCGGCGAGCGCGAAGTTGCGCCCGAGTGCCGCGAGGTGGGCCACGGGCGAACCCTGGGGCTTCAGCGCCGTGCACGTGAGCGCGCGGTGCGGGGCACCCAGCAAAGTTCGAATTCCCGTGATGCCGAAGCGCGGCCCGGGGAAGGTCTTCTCGAAACCGGCCGGGAATTCCACGTCGAGGAGCGAGACCTCGGGCTGCAGCGAGCAGTTGCCGAACAGCATGTTCATCAGCTGCGAGGCTTCGCCCCCGGTGGTCGCGGCGCCGAGCCCCACCACCACCTCGAACGCGTCACCCGCGGGCCGGATCGATTCGACGGTGCCGACGATCTCGTCGAGTACCCGCGCATCGGTGATCGCATCCACCGGCATCTCGACGCTCTGCTCGGTGGCGAGCGCCCGCGCGCGCGCCTCGACCTCGGCCGCCGGACACTCGATCCGGTATTTCGCGTGGAGCCGGCTCAAGGAACGAGCGCCAGTGTGGCCTCGTAGAGCGGCTGGCCGCGCTCGCAGAACGCATCGACCACCGAGAAGTGGTCGAGGGAGGGCGGCACCAGCGTCTCGCGCACCGTGGGCCACGCGGCCGCCAGCAACCGCGTGTGGCGGATGAACTCCGAGCTCTCCGCCCCGCCCACCGCGGCCACGAGGGGTGCGTGGATCGTCGGCCGCTTGTCGTACAGGTTGAGCCTCGCCGCCGACGCCGCGTCGAGGCGGAAATCGTCGTTGCCGGAGAACGCGAGCAGTGGCTCGAACTCGTAGAGCCCGCTGATCGCGACGCCGCCCGCGATGCGCGCGGGGTCGAAATGGCGCGTCGGGGCCGGAGCGGCGAACAACGCCGCTACGAGGTGCCCCCCCGCGGAGTGGCCGGAAACCACCACGCGCTCCATGGCGATGCCGTGTTCGGCGCCGTGGGCGAACAGCCAATCCATCGCAGCGCCCACGTCGCCCACGATCGCCTCGATCGAGGCCGAGGGCGCCAGGCGGTAGTTGGGCAGCGCCACGTTCAGGCCCGCCGCGACATACGAGGCGGCGAGCCAGGAGAAGACGCCCTTGTCGAGCCCGCGCCAGTAGCCGCCATGGATGAATACCAGCGTCCCCCGCGCGTTGGCCGCGGGAAACAGGTCCCAGCGATGGCGCGGATCCGGGCCGTAGGGCAGGTCCAGCCGGCACGGCAGCGTCTCGCGCACGAAGCGGGAATCGCGCTCCCAGCGGGCGAAGTACTCCGGGTGTTCGGGCACTCGCGCCCGGTTGTTGTACTCGCGCTCGAGGAAGGCGGGGTCGAGCGAGGGGCAGAGGGGCAGGGGCGTGGAGGTCGTCATGGTGCGGGGATTCTAACGTTTCACTCCCCGCTTCCCGCGTTTCGTCGCAACGGGGGTGAATCCTGCCATGTCCGGCGTATCGTCCAATGCAGGTCAACAGGATAGGATTTGCGCATGAGCCTCTACGCCGCCGTCTTCGTCACCGCCCTGCTGGCGCTGCCCCCGTCCACGCCGGACACCCCGGCACCTCCCCCGCCCAAGCCTCAGCCTGGGGAGAAGGCGCGGATTCCGGCGGCGATCTCCCCGGCCATGCGGCCGAGCGCGCGGCTGTGCGCGGCGGCCACCGACTGCAGGTCGCGGCCCGAGGCCGGCTCCGAGAGCACCGAGCGCCCGGACCTCGTCGCCCCCTTGGCGTTGGTGACGGTCCAGACGGCGTCGATCGAGGCGCCGGTCTCCAGCGACGACTCGAACCGCCGCACCTCCACCGCCACCCTGTAGTCGACGGATTGGTTGGCCCCCTGCCGGGAGGCGAACACCCGCGGCGTGGCGAGGCTGCGCATTAACCCCTCGGCCAGCACGCGGGGAATGGCGCTCTTCAGCGGCTCCGCCCAGCGGTGGTCTTCCAGCAGGTCCACCTTGTTGGGTCCGACGCGCACGATGAACGGCGCGCGGTCCACGTCCTCGGGGATCGCCACGGGTCCCACGAAGATCGCGAGCTGGGGCGAGGCGCTCGCCGCGATCGGCGTCGCATCGGTGGACAGCGTGTAGAAGCTCTCCTTGGGCGTGGTGCCGCAAGCCGCGGCGAGCAGCGCCGCGAGGGCGAGGGTGAAGGTCTTCATTTCGCCTGTTCTCCCGGCCGTTTGCCCCGGATCAGCGATTCGGGATGGCGCTCGAGGTAGTCGACCAGCGAGCGCACCGATTCCGCCGCCCGCGTCACTTCGTTGAGGGTCTCGCGCAGGTCTCCCTGGAGCGGCGAATCCGTCGCGAGCGCCTTGTCCGCGGTGCCGAGCGTCTTGCGCGCCGCCTCGAGCGTGGACTTGATCTCCGGCGCCACGTCGGTGGAGATCTGGCCCAGCAGCGACTCGGCGCGCTTCAACGTCGCGTCCAGGTTGCCCATGGTCCGCCGCAGGTCCTTCGCGATCTCGTCGAACGGCACAGCTTCCAGCTTCTTCACGATGTTGCCGATGGACTCCTGGATCTCGGCGATGCCGCCCGCCACCGTCGGGATCACCGGGGGTTCGTGGGCGCGGTCGATCTTCGCCTTCGGCGCCTTCTTCACGAAGTCGAGCGCGATGTACTGGCCGCCGGTGAGCAGGTTCGACGCCTTCATCTCGGCGCGCAGACCGTTGGCCACCATGCGATCGAGGCGCTCGGCGAAGGAGAGCTTGTTCCACACCGAGTTCGCGTTGGCGTTGCGCGTGCGCGAGCGCAGGCGCTCCGGGTACAGGTGCACGGTAATGGCGCTCTTGAACGCAATGCGCTCGCGGTCGAACTCGAGCTCGATCGCGCGCACTTCGCCCACCTCGATGCCGCGGAAGTCGACCGGTGCGCCCACCGCCAGGCCTCTAGCCGACTGCTCGAAAATCATCATGTAGCTCTCGACGACGGTCTCGCGTGCGCGCATCGCCTCGGCGCGATTGGCCCACAGAAGGTAGCCCGCGTTGGGAGGCGACTGGGGCAGGCTCGAGTGCTCCGGGCGCGACTCGAACGAGATGCCGCCGAGGATCAGGGTCGCGATGGACTCGGTCTGGACCTTGAGGCCGCCGCCGTCGAGGCTCAGGTCCAGCCCGCTCGCGTTCCAGAAGCGGGTCTCGGGATTGACCCAGCGGTCGTAGGGGGCCTCGATGAAGAGGCCCACGTCCACGTGGCGGCCGTCCGGGGCGAGGACGATGGACACCACGCGGCCCGCGGTCACGCCGCGGAAGTAGACCGGCGAGCCCACGTCGAGCGAGCCCAGGTCGTCGGCGCGAACTATGTAGGCGCGGCCCGCGAGGTCGGCGGTCACCGCGGGCGGGGTCTCGAGGCCGCGGAACTCGCGCCGCTCCTCGCTGGACTTGCCGGGATCGGCGCCGATGTAGGAGCCGGCTAGCAGCGTTCCCAGCCCCGACACCTGGCCCCCGGCGATGCGCGGGCGCACCACCCAGAACTTGGTGTCCTCCACCAGGAAGCCGCTCGAGACCGAGCGGTCCATCTCGGCGGTCACGATCACTTCCTTGCGGTCCCTGGAAAGCTTCACCGATTTCACGATGCCCACGTCCACCGACTTGTGGCGGATGCGGGTCTTGTTCGCTTCGATCCCCTCGGCGCTCTTGAACAGGATTTCCACGGAAGGACCGTGGTCGAGGAACGCCTTGGCCGCCATCCAGCCGCCGATCAGCGCCGCGATGAGCGGAATGAACCACACGATCTGGAGCGTGCGCGGGCCCTTCTTGCGCGGCACCGCTTCCGGAAGGTCGTTCATGCGGGTTGGTGGTCCACGGGATCCCAGATGAGCCTCGGGTCGAAGCTCGCGGTGGCGAGCATCGTGAGCACCACCACCGCGCCGAAGGCGATGGCGCCCGCGCCGGGCTCGATGGAGGCGAGGGCCCTGAACTGTACCAGCGACACCAGTGCCGCCCCCACGTAGATGTCCACCATCGACCAGCGGCCGATCCAGTGCGTGGTGCGGAAGAGCTTCGCCCGCCTCTGGGGATTCCAGGTGGAGCGACGCTGCGCCGCCCAGAGCAGGAACGTGAGGGAGATGAGCTTGGCGAGCGGCACCACGATGCTCGCCACGAAGACGATCAGCGCGAGGAACCAGGAGCCGGTGCGCCACAGGTACGCGACGCCGGAGAGGATGGTGTCGCTCTGCATCCCGTAGAGCGAGCCGGAGTGCATGATCGGCAGCACATTGGCAGGGATGTAGAGCACCATCGCAGCCAGCGTGAAGGCCCACGCGCGCGAGATGGCGTCGGGCCGGCGCGGGTGCAGGGCCGCGCCGCAGCGCGGGCATGCCATGTGCTCGACGCCCTCGGGGCGGCGGTTCACCTGCTCGCAGGTCTCGCAGAGCACCAGGCCCGCGCTGGCCGCGGTGGTCGTCATCGCAGCTCCTCCACGCGCTTCCACACCTCGCGTGGCTCGAATGCGGAGACCGCGGACGACACCATGAACACGTAGCCGCCGAGCGCATAGAGCGCGATGCCCGGGTACACCTTGGCGATGTCCTGCAGCTTCACGAAGGCGATCAGCGCGCCCACCAGGAACACCTCCACCATCCCCCACGGCCAGATCCGGCTCACGATCCGGAAGGACCAGGGCAGGAGGTCGGGGACGTAGCCCATCTTGAGGGGGATGAGCACGCCGAGCGTGAAGAAGAGCTGCAGCACCGGTGCCACGATCGTCGTGACGACCACCAGCAGGCACACGCTGGGCATTCCCTGTTCCGCGAGCGACCCCGCCATGTCGTAGAGCGTTGCGGAGGTCGTGATGCCGCCCTTCTCGAGCTCGATCAGCGGATTGGTGGCGGCGACCATGAACAGCGCCGCCGCGGCGAGCAGGAAGGCCAGCGTGCGGTCGAGGCTGTCGGGCTTCTCGCGGAAGAGCTCCGCGCCGCAGCGGGCGCAGTCGGCGACACTGTCGCGCTGCAGGCTCGGTGCGGTCATCAGGCAGTCGCACTCGGGGCAGGCGACCAACTCGTTGGTTTTGATGGTCATTTCCATCACTTAGTCAGGAAGCGGGCGGCGTCGTTCCGTGATTGTCGCTATTTTCAGGCCCGGGGCGCCCGGTTTTGGCTCGGAGGGCCGATTAGCCCATCGGTACGTCGGTGCCGGTGTGCGACCATGGCGCTCGCGCGGGGCACTCCACCTCGGCGGGCAAGGAACCACCCATGTATCTGCGGCGCGCGGCGCTTTGCGCCACCATCGGTTTTTGCACCCTTGCCCCGGCGGCGGTGACCACCACGGTCGTCGACCTCACCGTGAACGGCGGGCGCACCCGCTTCCTGTACGTGAAGCCCGATGCTCCCACCGCAAGCATTATCGGAGTTTCAGGCGGCGACGGCGTGCTCAACATCGCCGACGACGGCAGCATGGACTCGCTCACGGCGCGGTGCGGTCCGGTTGTCCGCAACCGCGAGGCGTTCGGCTCGGCCGGCATCGCCCTGGCGCTCATGGATTCGGTTCCCGGTCTCGACCAGGTGGTTGCCGTCGACGCGTACATGCGCGCGCGCCATCCGGTGCCCTCGTGGATCGCCGGCGGGAGCTCCGCGACTGCTGCCGTCGCGTTTCTCACCGCGAGCGCGCCAGCCACGATGGCCACGGGTGCGATTTTCTATTCGCCCGGCCGGCTCACCGCTGCGGAGATGTCTCCCATCACGCGTCCCGCGGCCGTCATCACGAACCCCAGCGATGTCCTTTCCTCCGGTACGGCCCTTTTCAATGGTCTGACCGGAACCCCGGTGAAGGAACGCATCAGCCTGCCCGGCGGCACCGACACGCCGCCGTGCGGCGTCCACCTGTTCAACGGGCAGGATGCGGAATTCATTGCTGCGGTGACGGGCTTCATCGCCAGGAACAATTCCGCCACGGGCGGCGCCGAGCCCAAGTACCAGGCGCTGTGGTGGGCCGATCCGCCGCTCTCCGAGAACGGGTGGGGCGTGAACGTCGTGCACCAGGGCGATATCCTGTTTGCGACCTGGTTCACCTACGACGCCGACGGCCCGATGTGGCTCGTCATGTCCAACGGCGCGAAGGCCGGGCCCGGGCGCTATGCCGGTGTGTTGTACCGCACCCGTGGCCCCGCGTTCGACTCGGTGCCGTTCGATCCGGCACGCGTCGGGCGCGAGGAAGTGGGAAGCGCCACGTTCCAGTTCAGCGACGAGAATCACGGAACGTTCTCCTACGTCGTGGGCGGCACGGCGCAGACCAAGGCCATCACGCGCCAGGTGTATTCCAATCCCGTCACGCGGTGCACTGCCGGCGGCCCGCCCAACGCCGCCAACTTCCAGGACCTCTGGTGGCAGCCGGCCGAATCGGGATGGGGCGTGAACCTCACGCATCAGGGCGATATCCTGTTCGGCACCTGGTTCACCTACCGGCGCGACGGCAAGGGGGACTGGCTGGTGATGTCGAACCTTTCCCGATCGGGCAGCGGGCAGCGTTACTCCGGCGACATTTTCCGCACCTCCGGCGCCCCTTTCGGCGCCTACGATCAGGCGCGCCTCATGGTGGCCCCTGTAGGGACGGCTTCGTTCGATTTCACGGGGGCCTCCACCGCCACGTTCACCTATACGCTCGATGGCGTCACGCAGAGCAAGCAGATCATCCGGCAGGAGTTCTCGGCGCCTACCAGCTGTCGCTGATAGTTCGTTCTCGATTTGTAGCGGCGCTGCGCTACCCCGCAACCACCGTCAGTCGCTCATTGTTGTTCGTGACGTGCGTGGAAAGGGCGTTTGCAGGAAAGGGCGCGCATCGTAGCGGGGTGCTGATCGCGCATCACGGTGC
>JANMHV010000324.1:0-4985 GCA_031375445.1 Burkholderiales bacterium
CCCGCCTTGATGTGCTGGATCGCGGCCGAGAGGTTGTCGAAGGCCATGTTCACCTGCCCGGAGATCAGGTCGATCAGCATCGGGCCGCTGCCCTTGTAGGGAACGTGCTGCATCCTGGTCCCCGCCATCGAGTTGAACATCTCGCCGGAGAGATGGATCGAGGTGCCGCTGCCCGACGAGGCGAAGGTGAGCTCGCCCGGCTTCGACTTGGCGAGGTTGATCACGTCGCGCACCGAATTCACCGGTAGCGTGGGGTTCACCACCAGGACGTTGGGCGTGGTGGATAGCAGCACCACCGGGACGAAATCCTTCAGGTGGTCGTACGGCATCTTCGAGTAGAGGCTCGCGTTGATGGCGTGCGTGCCGACCGTGCCCACCAGCAGCGTGTAGCCGTCGGCGGGAGCCTTGGCGGCCATGTCGCTGCCGATGTTGCCGCCGGCGCCGGGGCGGTTCTCGATCACTACCGGTTGTCCCAGGCGCTCGCCCAGCTTGGCCGCCACCGCTCGCGCGGAGATGTCGGTCGAGCCCGCGGGCGGGAAGGGGACGATCAGCTTGATCGGCTTGGTGGGGTATTGCTGCGCGCCGACCAGAGTGGAGGCGGCGAGGGCGGCGGCAAGGGCAATGAGACGGCGCATGGTTTTTCCTCTGATTTTATTGCGTGAAGTTTAGACGACGGGGAGTGACCCGCGCAGTAAACCTTTGGAACACGGATGAAACGGATGAAACGGATCAACACGGCAGGGCATGTGTCGTTCGTGCGGGCGTTTCCTCATGCTGAGAAAACCCCTTGGTTTTACCGTGTTGATCCGTTTCATCCGTTTCATCCGTGTTCCAAAGGTTTGCTGCCAGCATCACTCGCTAACTCCCGCGCTTCGCGAGATAAATGCCCGTCAGCACCACCGCCCCGCCGATGAACTGCGCCGGGCCCACGGCCTCGCCGAAGAGCTGCCAGGCCACCAGCGCCGCCACCACCGGCTGGATCAGCAGGCTCACCGACGAAAGCGACGCCGGAAGGTGCGCGAAAGCGTAGGCGATGAGCCCCTGCCCCAGGATCTGGCTCACGAGTGCCAGGCCCACCACCACCCACCAGCCATTCACCGAGCCTGGCCAGAACGGCTGGGGTGAAAGCAGCGCCACGGGCAGCAGCGCGATCGCCGTGATGGTGGTGCTCCAAGCCATCAGGCGCGCCGTAGATGCCCCCGCGTCGCGAGCCACTTTCACGGCCAGCATGTAGCCGGCATAGAACATCGCGGTGCCCGCGGCGAGCGCGTCGCCGAGGAGCCGCGTGCCGCCGATGGAGAAGTTGGGGCCCACCAGGATGAACATCCCCGCGATCGCCACCACCATTCCCACGAGGAAGGTGCGGCTCACGCGGTGCTTCCAGATCCACCACCCGGCGAGTGTGACGAAGATCGGCGCCAGGTTGGCGAGCAGCGTGGAGTTTGCGACCGAGGTCCAGATGATCGACCAGTGCCACACGCCCAGGTCGGCGGCGAAGAAGAGCCCCGCGGCGAGGAGCGCCGCGAAGGGCACCGTGCCGCGCGCCGGCTCCCGCCCCCGCACGTGGAACGCCCACCACCACAGGAGCGGCACGGCGAGTGCTGCGCGCCAGAAGGCGCTGGCCACGGGGCCGGTGTCGGCGAGCCGCACGAAGATCGGGGCGAAGGCGATGCCGCAGCCGCCGGCGAGGAGGGCGAGGAAGGGAAGTTGGCGCATGGAGGCGGCTATCATAGCGGCCCATGCCCAGCGAACTCCTCTCCGCGGTCATCCTCCTCACGCTGGTGGTCGACCCCTTCGGCAACGTGCCCCTGGTGAACGCCATGCTGGCGGGTGTCCCGCGGCCGCGGCGCCTCTTCGTGATCCTGCGGGAAGTGACGCTGGCAGCACTGGTCCTGGCGCTTTTCATGTTCTTCGGCCGCCAGCTGCTGGGAATCATGCACTTGTCGGAGACTTCGCTGTCCATTGCAGGTGGAGTCATCCTTTTCATGATCGCGATCCGCATGGTGTTCGCCCACCCCGAGGGCGCCATCGGCGCCCAGACGGCCGGCGAGCCCTTCATCGTGCCGCTGGCGATCCCGCTGATCGCCGGCCCCTCGGCGCTCGCGACCGTCATGCTGCTGGCGACCCGGGAGCCGGACAAGATCGGCATGTGGGCCGCGGCCCTGGCCCTCTCCATGGGCATCGCCGCGGTGATCCTCGCCACCGGCGACACGCTGCAGCGCTGGGCCGGGGAGCGGGTCATGCAGGCAGTCGAACGGCTGATGGGCCTGGTGCTGACCGCGATCGCGGTGGAGATGCTGCTGGGCGGGATCAAGAGCTTCGTGGAGGGGCTGAAATGACGACCCTCCCCCTGCCCCCTCCCAAGGGAGGGGGAAACATCTCTCCCTCTCCCTTGGGAGAGGGCCGGGGAGAGGGTGCTTGAGCAAGGCCTTCACCCGCGAGAACGACGACGCGCCCGAGGAGGAGTTCGACGGCGAGGAGCAGAACCCGATCCCGCCGGGCTCGAAGAACTACATGACCCCCGATGGCTGGCGGCGCATGCGCGACGAGGTGTCGTGGCTGGTGAAGACCGAGCGCCCGCAGGTGACCTCGGTGGTGTCTTGGGCGGCCAAGCTCGGCGACCGCTCGGAGAACGCCGACTACCAGTACGGCAAGAAGCGCCTGCGGGAGATCGACCGGCGCATCCGCTACATCACCAAGCGGCTCGAGAATGCCGAGGTCGTCGACCCCGCAACCCGCGAGGAGACCGACCAGGTCTTTTTCGGCGCGACGGTGGTGTACGCCGACGCGGCGGGCACCGAGAAGGTCATTCGCATCGTCGGCGTCGACGAGATGGAGCCCTCGAAGCACTACGTGAGCTGGATCTCCCCCATCGCGCGCGCCTTCATCAAGAACCGCGAGGGGGATTCGGTGACGCTGCGAACGCCGGCGGGGGTCGAGGAGCTCGACATCGTGGAGGTGCGCTACGAGGCGATCCCGATGGAGCCGTTCGTGGCGCCGCAGAACGGCTGGACACCGAACGCCAAGTGAGTCGGCCCCACGGGTGATTCGTCACCCCCGCGTAGGCGGGGGCCCAATCATTGGCTCCCCGCCTTCGCGGGGATGACAGCCTTACAATAGGGCCATGAAATCCCCCCTTGTTTTCCTCGCTCGCGCGCTAGCGGCACTCGCCCTCGCCGCCCCGTCGATCTCCCCCGCCCAGGCCCCCGCAACCGGGCAGCACTTCCTCTGGGAAGTGGTCTCCCTCACCAACCGCGCCTACCTCTACGGCACGATCCACGCCGGCAAGGCGAACTGGTATCCGCTGCCCTCCGCGGTGGAGGCCGCCTTCGCCGACTCCCGCGTGCTGGTGGTGGAGGCCGACATCACCGACCAGTCGGCGATGGCGAAGACGGCACCCGCCATGATCTACACGCTGCCCGATACCCTTTCGAAGCACGTGGTGCCGGTCGACTACGAGCGCTTCAGGAAGCAGTTGCCGAAATACAAGCTCGCCGAGGAGTCGGTGGCGCAGATGAAGCCCTTCATGGCGGTGTCGCTGCTGGTGTTCAGCGAGTGGGCGCGGCTGGGGTACCTGCCGCAGCACGGCATCGACGGCTACCTGCTGAAGAAGGCCAAGGCCGAGGCCAAGACGATCGTCGAGATCGAGGGCACCGAGGCGCAGGTGAAGTTGCTCGACGCGTTCTCCGAGGACGAGTCGCGCAAGCTCTTCGCCGGCACCCTCACGGCTCTCGAGAGCGGCATCACCAGCGAGCAGATCACCGGCATGGTGAACGCCTGGCAGAGCGGCGACCCGAAGCTGATGCTCGAGATCGCGCGGCGCTACAACGACGAGATTCCCGGCGCGCGCGAATTCGAGGAGAAGCTGGTGTGGGCGCGCCACGAGGACATGCTGAAGAAGATCGAGGGCTACCTCAACACCTCCAAGGACCGGCACTTCATCGCGGTGGGCGCGCTGCACCTGGCGGGTGAGCGCGGCCTGGTGGAGCTGCTGCGCAAGCGCGGCTACATCGTGAGGCAGAAGTGACCTCGCGGCACGGGGGACGGCTGCTGGTGGACCAGCTCATGGTCCATGGCGTGGACATGGCGTTCACCGTGCCGGGGGAGAGCTTCCTGCCGGTGCTCGACGGCTTCCACGACGTGCGCGACCGGGCGCGGCTCATCATCTGCCGCCACGAGGCGAGTGCCGCCAACATGGCGGAGGCGTACGGCAAGCTCACCGGGAAGCCGGGCATCTGCCTCGTGACCCGCGGCCCCGGCGCCACGCAGGCCGCGGTGGGCGTGCACACCGCGTTCCAGGATTCCACGCCGATGATCCTCTTCATCGGCGACGTGGGCAGCGACTTCCGTGACCGCGAGGCGTTCCAGGAAGTCGATTTCTCCGCGATGTTCGGCCCGCTCGCCAAGTGGGCGGCGCGCATCGACGATGCCGAGCGCATCCCCGAGTACATCGCGCGCGCCTTCCAGGTGGCCACCTCCGGACGCCGCGGCCCGGTGGTGCTGGCGTTGCCCGAGGACATGTTGTCGAAGCCCACGAGTGCCGCCGATGCCCGCGCCTATCGACCGATGGAGGCACACCCGGGCCCCAGCGAAATGGAGCGGCTGCGCGAGCTCCTCGCGGGTGCCAGGAAACCCTTCGTGATCCTGGGCGGCAGCGGCTGGACCGAGGCCGCGTGCACCGACATCCGCCGCTTCGTCGAGGCGAACGACCTGCCGTGCGGCTGCGCCTTCCGCTACCAGGACCTGCTCGACAACCACCACGACCATTACGCGGGCGACGTGGGCATCGGCATCAACCCCAAGCTCGCCGCGCGCGTGAAAGAGGCCGACGTCCTGGTGGTGATCGGCCCGCGCCTGGGCGAGATGACCACCAGCGGCTACACGCTCCTCGATTCCCCGGTGCCGAAGCAGAAGCTGGTGCACGTGATGCCGGGCGCGGAGGAATTGGGGCGCGTGTTCCAGCCCACGCTCGGCATCGTGGCGTC
>JANMHV010000353.1:0-2531 GCA_031375445.1 Burkholderiales bacterium
GTTTACATTCACAGCGATGATCCTGATCGGTCAGTCGGCCAACTTGATTTCGTTGGGTGCGATCGACTTTGGTATCATCGTCGATGCCACGCTCGTGATGGTCGAAAGTATTTTTGCCCACTTGGCGCATGCCAGGGGGAGTCGGTTGACGTCGCATCAGCTGATCATTCGGGCTGCGCGCCAGGTGGGGCGGCCCATCTTCTTCGCTTCTCCCTGGATATCGCGGCGAGTCATGTCGAGGCCGACACCGTAGCCGTAGACGTGCTCGAGCGCGCGCTCGACCGGGATGTTCTTCCCGCCCTTGCCGATCGCGACCACCATCTCGATCTCGTGGTGCACGTCCTTGGTGCCGACGGGATAGCCGATGGTCGAGCCGGTCGCCACGACCGAGTTGGCAGCCTTCATGAAGAAGAACGGCGGCTCGCGATCGGGATCGTGGCCCATCTCGCGGGCGTGGTCGGCGTAGTTGCGGCCGACGCAGTAGATCCGGCCGACCGGGAAGCGCCCGTCGGCGCCCTCGACGGGCAGCGAGGGCGTGGGGGCCATCTCGATCACGTAGTTGGTGGTGCGCATGTCGTCTTTACCCATTTCGATTCCTCTTCTTCGTTGATGGCTAGTCGAGCTTGATGCCGATGGCCTTGGTGATCTTCACGTACTTGTCGACCTGGCCGCGCAGCATCTCGCGGAATTCCTCCGGCGACTTGCTCGCGACCGGCTCGGCGCCGTTGGTGTCCATCTGCTGCTTGAACTCCGGCATGGCGACGATCGCCACCAGCTCCCGGTGCAGCCGGTCGACGACCGCCCTGGGCATGTTGGCGGGCCCCATGATGCCGAGCCAGAGTGCCGCTTCGAACCCGGGGAAGCCCTGCTCCGCCACGGTGGGCACGTCGGGGAGCGCCGGCGAGCGCACCGTGGTGCCGACCGCCAGCGGTTTCACCTTGCCGGCCTTCGCATTCTGCAGCAGCGCCGGCATCGAGCCGAAGACCGCCTCGACCTGGCCGCCCAGGATCGCGACGTCCGCCTCCGAGTTGCTCTTGTACGGGATGTGCTGCATCTCGAACTTGCCCGCGTCCTTCAGCATCTCCATCGACAGGTGCGTCGCGGTGCCGTTGCCCGCCGAGCCGTAGTTCATCTTGCCCCCCTGCCCCTTGGCGAGCGTCACGAACTCGGGGAGGGTCTTCACCGGCACCTTCGGGTTCACCACCAGCAGGTAGGGCGTGATCGCCACCAGCGAGATCGGGGTGAAGTCGTTGACCGGGTTGTAGGCGAGCTTCGAATACGCCCCCGCCGCGATCGCGTGGGTGCTGGTGGTGCCGAGGGTGAGGGTGTAGCCGTCCGGCGCCGCCTTCGCCGCGGCGTCGGCCCCGATGGTGCCGCCCGCGCCGGCGCGGTTCTCCACCACCACCGGCTGGCCGAGCTTCTCGGACAGGCGCTGGGCCACGACGCGCGCCACGATGTCGGTGGAGCCGCCGGGGGCGAAGCCCACGATCAGCTTGACCGGCTTGTTGGGGTAATCGGACTGGGCGAGGGCGGGCAACGCGACGCAAACGGCCGCCAACGTGGCGACGGCCGCCAGGACTTTCTGAGTGCTCATGGACTTCCTCCGGGTGGGGATCTTGTTATGGAACCGCGTCCATGATCCTACCCCGGCGGCGACCCGCCTGCCGTACTGCGGGTAGAGGGCGTTTTCACATCCGCCAGAGTAAAAAAAAGGCCCACCTTGCGGCGGGCCAACCCTTCCGTACCACTGCCTCCAAAAGACCTATGTGGGGACTGCGGGCGTCATCGCAGCTCGTGGCGCGCGAACGCAGCACAGGTCCAGACGACCACCACGCGCAACACGCCCGCGGCGCTGCCCGCCGGCCGCTCGATGCGGCATTCGAGGCTCACGTCGCCCTCCTCGCCGAAGAGCGCGACCTTGCTGCCCGTGGCGCAGGCCGGCTTGCCATCGAGCGTCGCCTGCATCGATGCCCGGGTGTCGTCATGCCCGCCGGTGAGGTGGACCGCGAAGCGGACGATCCGGGCCTCGGGCGAGGGCTCGAGCGTGCAGGCCACGTCACGTCGGTCACCCGGGTAATCCCGCGTTGCGCAGCCGCGGGACGGGGCCGCCGGTCCTTCATCGGCTCGCGTGGGTGCGGCCACGGCCATCATCGCAGCCATGCCGAGCCACGCGAATGTCGTCATGCGATCACCCGCGCGACGCGCTCGATCGACCAGTAGGCGGCGACGGCGCCCACGGCGTAGAGCGCGGGAGTCCGCGCCAGCTGCGCCACGGGCATCGAGCCCAGCAGCCGGTGCGCGCCCCAGGCAAGTGCCACCACCAGGAGCTGCCCCGCCTCTACTCCGAGGTTGAAGGTGAGGAGCGCCACGGGCAGGTGGTTTTCGGGAAGCCCGATCTCCTTCAGCGCCCCGGCGAATCCCAGGCCGTGGACGAGCCCGAACAGGAGGGCCACCAGGGCAGGCCAGCGGCGCGCCAGCGTCTGCCGTTCGCCCAGGGCTTCGGAAGCGACGAGCACGATCGACAACGCGAT
>JANMHV010000373.1:0-15687 GCA_031375445.1 Burkholderiales bacterium
GGGGGGGGGGGGGGGTGGGCGCCCGGGCGGCGGGGGCCCCGGCGCCCGGGCCAACCTCCCCCCCCCCCGGGGGGGGGGGGGGGGGGGCGGCTCGCCGTGTCGGCCTTCTTGGGACTCGCCGCCGGCCGCTGCCGCTTCTGCTCGCGCACCAGGTCGTCGTAGTAGATGAATTCGTCGCAGTTGGCGATGAGGAGGTCGGAGGTGCTCTTCTTCACCCCCACGCCGATCACCATCTTCGCGTTCTCGCGCAGCTTGCTCACCAGCGGCGAGAAGTCCGAATCGCCGCTCACGATCACGAACGTGTCGACGTGGGTCTTGGTGTAGCAGAGGTCGAGCGCGTCGACCACCATGCGGATGTCGGCCGAATTCTTGCCCGACTGGCGCACGTGGGGGATCTCGATCAGCTCGAAGGATGCGCCGTGCATCTCCTTCTTGAATTCCTTGTAGCGGTCCCAGTCGCAGTAGGCCTTCTTCACCACGATGCTGCCCTTCAGCAGCAGGCGCTCCAGCACCTTGCCGATGTCGAACTTGTCGTACTTGGCCTCGCGCACGCCCAGCGCCACGTTCTCGAAGTCGCAGAAGACGGCCATGTTGCGGGTATCGGGGGGCATGGAAGGCTCATTGGAATGAAAGTCTCCCATTTTGCGCTACCCGAGGGGCTTGCCGGGGGGCTTCAGCGGGAAACGGAGTACGCCACCCCCTCGGTGGTGCCGGCGAGGCGAACCTGGAACTCCACCGCCGAGCCCTCGCTCGAGCCCTCCACCGCATCGAGGAGTTGCCCGGCCGAGGTCACGGCCTCCCCGTTGACCTGCAGGATGGCGTCGCCTTCCTCCAGGCCGAACTCGCGGGGAATCCAACCCAGGACCGTGCGGTTCACGACCAGCCCGGCGGGGCCGGTGCCCGGCGGAGTGTCGAGGGTCCGCCAATCCGCGAATCGGGGACACCAGCGCGCCGGAGTGCCGCGGCCCTGTGCGTCGGCATTCCGCGGCTCGAGCGCGCCGGTCGCTTCCACTCCCGGTGCCTGCGTGACGGCAGCGCGTTGTCCGGGCTCCGCCACGGTCGGCTGGAAGAACATCAATCCACTCCAGCCGATCGCGGCCAAGGCGAGTCCCGCGGCGCAAAGGAGCGGCTTGCTCAATCCACCGACACCAGTTCAGCATCGACCAGGCGGTAATACGTGCCCGCCGAATCGTTCTTCAGGAGCTCGAGTTTTCCGGTGACGGTGAGGGGACGCCCGAAGGTCGGCTTCATCGGCTCCTTCGAAAGCACCTCGACGAAGGACATGGGCCCGTCCTCGATGTGGTCGGGACAGTCCGAGGGTTTCGAGGCGATCAGGAAATGCGTCTTCACCTCGAGGGGGACGCGGTAACCCTTGATCGCCACGACCCTGCCATCGAGGGCAGCGACCGCAGGCCCGAAGGCGATCGTCTTGCCCGATTGCGAGGCCGACTCCTTCGAGGAGGCGAGGGTGGCCCAGGCAACGGGGGATTTCGAGGCGGGGTCCGGTGCGGCGCGGGGCTCGGTCGTGAACAGCAGCGCGGGCATCAGCATGCCCAGCAGGATGGCGCGAATCGGCATCTGGCTCTCCAGGTGAACTCGCGCGGGCCCCCGGCAGGAGGCCCGCAAGGCATCGTTATCGATCGATCATCAGTCCGTGGGGCACTCGAGCTCGCCGGCACGCGGGTTCGGGCCCTGGACGCCCGGCCCGGGACCCGCCGGCGGAATGCCGTAGAGAGCCTTCATGTCGGTGTTGGCCGCGGTGCGGATGCCGTCGCGGTCATACACCCACGCGTCCCAGTAGTTGGCCGGGAACACCTGCGGCACGCCGAGCCCCGCGAGGAAATCCCGCAGCTTGGGCTGGTCGTCGAGGCTGTACGGATAGTGCATGCCGTACTCCAGTTTGAAACGGCTCTGGGCGTTGGCGCGCGCGTTCAGGTGGTGCGGCATGAAGGTCTTCACGTTGAACGTCGGGACCACCTGCCGCGCCTGGTACACCATCCGCGACTCGGGGCCGCCCTGCCAGATGTCGATGAACTCGATGCCCGCGGCTTGCACGGCGGCCGCCAGGTTCTGCATCGGCGAGCCGTAGGTGCGGCCGTTCGCGACGCGGGGCGTGGTGAGGTCGGGACCGCCGGCGCCGCTATCGGACACGTACCAGTTGAGGACCTTGTTCCCGCCGGGATTGGCGTTGTTGCCGGCGCGCTGGAATGCCGCCTGCGCGCCCGGCGGCATGGTGTTCACCGTGAACAGGAAGCCGAACGTCTCGGGGCCGCCAGTGCCGTTGGTGGTCTCGCCGCAATCGACGCTGTGGACCCAGCGAACCACGCGAATGGCGGCCGCGTCGCTCAGCGTGATGGTCTCGCCGCCGTCGAGGGTGGTGCAGCGGGCGGGGTTCACCCCGGCCGCGACCACGCGGGTGCAGACCCGCGCCGGTGCGTATACGTGTGCGTTGGTCTGCTTCGCCAGCTCGGGGATCTGGTTCGAGTGGTCGCCGTGCTCGTGGCCGACGATGATCACGTCGACGGTTCCGTTCAGCCGGATCGCGCTCAGCTGCTTCGCGACCGAGGTGGCGCTCAAAGCGCCGTTGACGGATTCACCATCCAGGATCACGCCGACGCTGCCGATCTGGTAATGCCAGTTGGTGATGCCGTACCAGGTCATGCGCACGCTATCGACCTTCTTGTCGGCGGCGAGGACAGCGAAGGAAGCGGAAGCCAGCGTGGCTCCGAGCAGGGCGGCGAGCATGTTCTTCCGGGCGATGCACAAGGTCTGTTGCATGGAGTTCCTCCATTGAGGTGCGGTTTGCATGGGAGTGGCGTCTCTTTTCGCGGCGCCTTCGTGTTCTCCGCCCTTGTAGCCCCGATGTCCTTTCAGTTTCCTTTCAGGCGCGCGAATTTCCTGAAAGGTGAATGAAAGGTTCGATCCCATAGAGTCGGCGCCAGGCTGCGCATCCATCAGACGGCCCGCGATATCCGAGGCGAACCCCATCGAGGAGAAGTCCATGAAACCTGACCACGGTCGGCGCCGCCTGCTCGGCGCCCTTTCGGCCCTGCCCATCTTGTCTTCCGTGCCCTCGTTTTCGTGGGCCCAGGACAAGTGGCCCTCGAAGCCGGTGAAGCTCTTCGTGGGCTTCCCGCCCGGCGGCGGGGCCGACGCGATGGGTCGCCTGCTGGGCGCCAAGCTGGCGGAGCGGCTGGGACAACCCGTGGTGGTCGACAACAAGACCGGCGCCACGGGGACGATCTGCTCCGAGTTCGTCGCGCGATCGGCGCCCGATGGCTACACGCTGCAACTCGCCCACATCAACTCGAACGCCATCGGGCCGCTGATGGTCGCCAAGGGCAAGTTCCATCCGGTGGACGACTTCACGCCCGTCGCGATGCTAGGCATCACGCCGCAGATGCTGTGCCATCACCCCAAGCACAAGTTCACGGGCGTTTCCGCCCTCATCGCCTACGGCAAGGCCAATCCCGGAAAGCTCACCTTCGCTTCCTCCGGCGTCGGCAGCGCCCAGCACATCGCCGGGGAGGACTTCAAGATCCGCGCGGGCATCGACATGCTGCACGTGCCGTTCAAGGGAACAGGAGACGCGATGGCCGCACTCCTCTCGGGCGATGTCGACCTCACGTTCAGCTCCTCGGGGTCGGTGATCCCCCAGGTGAAGGGCAACAAGCTGGTGCTCCTGGCGGTCTGCTCCCCGAGCCGCCAGCCCGACCATCCCAACGTGCCGGCCGTCGCGGAAACCCTGCCCGGCTACGAGATGGCTACCTGGTACGGCCTCGCCGGGCCGAAGAACCTCCCGCTGGCGATCGTCAATCGCCTCTCCCAGGAAGTGCAGGCCATCGTTCGGTTGCCGGATGTGGTAAAGCGCTTCGACGAGCTCGACGCCGTGGTCGCCGCGGGGGGGCCGCAGCAGTTCGCCGACTTCTGGCGCAGGGAAGTCGCGCGCTACTCCAAGCTGATCATCGACGCGAAGATCCAGGCGTAGGGCTCGCGCGGCATGGCGATTGCGGGAGTTACACTGGGCCCTTCCGTCACCAGGCCGGCCCGCATGCGCGTGCTTCTAGTGGAAGACGAGCACTCGCTGGCGCAGTCGCTCTCGAAAGCGCTCGGCCAGTCGGGCTTCGATGTCGACTGGTTCGACGACGGGCGCCTCGGCGAGATCTCGCTCGCCGAGACGCAGTACGACGCGGTGATCCTCGACCTTGGACTTCCCGGGCGCAGCGGCCACCAGATCCTGCAGGCCCTGCGCACCCGGGATCGGCAGCTCCCGGTGCTCGTCCTCACGGCGCGGGATTCACTCGCCGAGCGGGTCAGCACCCTCAACGAGGGCGCGGACGATTTCCTCGCCAAGCCCTTCGCGCTCGCGGAGCTCGAGGCGCGGCTTGCCGCGCTCATCCGTCGCTCCCAGGGCCAGGAGCGTCCCCAGTACGCCTGCGGTCCGCTCACGTTCGATCCCTCGACCCGGCAGTTCACGCTGCAGGGGGAAGTGCTGCAGCTCACGCCTCGCGAGTCCTCCGTCCTCGCCGCCCTCATCAAGGAATGCGGCCGGCCGTTCACGAAGCAGCAGATCCTTGACCGTGTGTTCGGGGACAAGGACGATGTGATGCTGGAAGCGGTGGAAGTCGTGATCCACCGGCTGCGCAAGCGCCTCGACGAACGAGGCGTACGCATCGTCACGTTGCGGGGATTGGGTTATGCCCTGGAGGAGAGTTAAGCGCCTCACCATGAGGCAGGGCCTGCTGGTGCTGCTGGTGCCCACGATGGTCACGGTTTCGGCGATCGAGCTGGCCAACACCTACCGATATTCCGCCGAGGCCGCCAACACGGCCTACGACCGCTCCCTCCTCGGAGTCATCAAGGCGATCGATGCGAACGTGTCGACGGCGACAGGGGGCCTGTCGGTCGAGCTGCCCTACCGCCTGTTCGAGTTGTTCGAGCTCACCGCGAGCGGCAGCGTGCACTTCCGCGTGGCGACCGCCGATGGCCTGGTCGAGATCGGCAGCCCCGACCTGCCGCCGCCCCCCGGAACGCTCGCGCTCAACAAGGCGGTTTTCTACGATGCCCAGTACTTCGGCGAATCGGTGCGCGTCGGCGCCTACCTGCGCGAACTCGACCGCCCGCTCAGCACCACCGGAGCCCAGCAGGTGCTGATCCAGGTCTCCGAGAGCACGCGATCGCGCGAGGACTTCACCAACCGCTTCCTCGAGAGCACGGCGCTGCGCGACGCCACGTTCCTCGCCGCCATGTGCGTCTCGGTGGTGGCCATCGTCGCCTTCTTCCTGCGCCCGGTGGCGAGGCTCGCGGAGCAGGTGCGCGAGCGGGATGCCGCGGACCTGCGGCCCCTGGAAGTGCGAGACCTGCCCGCGGACATCCAGCCCCTGGTTGATGCCGTGAACCAGCAGGTGGCGCGGACCCAGGACCTGGTCGCGCAGCGACGCCTGTTCCTCGACGACGCCTCCCACCAGCTGCGCACGCCGTTGGCCACCCTGCGCACCCAGGTGGACACCGTGCTGCGGGAGTCCGACCATGCGCGGATGCGGGAGGGCATCGTAGACATCTCCAAGCAGCTCGATTACGCGACCCGCTCCACCAACCAGCTGCTCGCGCTGGCGCGCAGCGATACGGCGCCGATCCACCGGGAGCAGTTCGACTTGGTCGAGCTGGTGCGCGAATCCGTGCTATCGCTGCTGCCATTCGCGCGCGCGAAGAAGCAGGACCTGGGATTCGAGCAGTCCGGCGATGCGCTGGTGGCCGAGGGCGATAGCGGCCTGCTTCGCGAAGCGATCTCTAACCTGGTCGAGAATGCCATCCGCTACACGCCGGCGGGCGGCGAGGTCACCGCCACGGCCTCCTTCGATCGCGACGACTACATCGTGACGGTGATCGACAACGGGCCGGGTGTCGCGGCGGACGAGTTCCCGAAACTGGGCGCCCGTTTCGTGCGCGGGCGCGGGCAGGGCGCGGAGAGCGGCTCCGGGCTGGGACTCGCCATCGCGCGGTCGACCGCGCAGCGGCACCACGGCACCCTCACCCTGGGCCCCGGGCGCGAGTCGCGCGGTTTCCGCGCCGTCCTGCGCTGGCGCAGGCCGCGGCAGGAAAGCCGTTGAACCGATGAAACGATCGTGGCGGCGGTTCGCGTTGTGCCTGCTTCTGGGCCTCCCCGGCCTCGTCCACGCCGTGGACAATCCGGGAGATCCGCACTGCATCGTGCCCGCCAAGCCGGGCGGCGGGTTCGACGTGACCTGCAAGCTGGTCCAGGCGATGCTGAAGGAATCCGGCGCGCCGCGTGCCCCGTTGAAGATCGCCTACATGCCGGGCGGCATTGGAGCCGTCGCCTACAACGTGATTGTCGGCCAGCGCCCCGCCGAGCCCAACACCCTCGTCGCCTTCTCCAGCGGCTCGCTGCTGAACCTCGCGCAGGGCAAGTTCGGCCGCTACACCGAGGACGACGTGCGCTGGGTGGCGACCATCGGCGCCGATTACGGCGCCATCGTGGTTCCGAGGAACTCGTCCATCCGATCGCTGCGCGACCTCGAGGTCCTCCTGCGTAAGGACCCGTCGAAGGTGATCTTCGGCGGCGGCGGGGCCGTCGGAAGCCAGGACTGGATGAAGGCCGCCGTGACCGCGCGTGCGCTGGGGGTGGACTTCAAGGCGCTGCGCTTCGTCGCCTTCGAGGGCGGCGGCGAGGCGATCAAGGCCCTGAAGGGGGGCCATATCCAGGTCTTCGTCGGGGACGCCTCCGAAACGCTGCAGCAGCTGGACGTGGACGCCAACGTGAGGATCATCGCTGTCCTGTCGAGCGAACGCCTCCCCGGCAAGTTGCAACCGGTGCCCACGGCGCGCGAACAGGGCTACGAAATCCAGTGGCGGATCATCCGCGGCGTCTACCTGGGTCCGAAAGTCCCCGAGACGGAATATCGGGCGTGGGTCGAGGCGTTTCGCAAGGCGATGGCCATGCCCGGCTACGCGGGGGCGCTCGAGCAGCGGGGCCTCACGCCATTTCCGCTCACGGGGACGGAGCTGGAGCTGTTCATCAAGGCGGCGGTGAGTGAATACCGCGACATGGCGGTCCAGCTGGGCCTGCGGGTGCCACCGAAACGCTGAGCGCTGGGCCGGGAGGGCTCAGCCCGGGCCCGGCTTCTCCCCGGCCTTCTTCGCCGCGCTGTGCGCGATGGCGAAGACGCGGCCTTCATCGTCCTTGTGCTTTTCGTAGGCGCTGTTGAAAGCCTCGAGGAAGGCCTTCTTCGGGTGCGCGTTGTACTGGTCGGTCTGCGCCTTCGGCAGATCTTCGACGGTGCGGTAGGGCATGGGGGCCTGCGTTGGAAGGGGTCCCCGTTGGACGTTGTCCTGCCCGCGCAGGTTCTGCGGATGCTCCGGAAGGGGGATCAGGCGAAAGCGCGGACGCTGCTGACCGATTCGGCGACCTGGATGGCGATGGCGGCGAAGAGGCCGATGGTGACGAAGGCGAAGAAAGCGGTGATCATTTGGTGGCTCCCGGGGGGTGGTGCGTTGTCGATGGAGGCACTTTAGGGAGCCGCTTCCCTCCCCGCGAGAGGAAAGCGATGAAGTGCAGGAAACCGGGGGCGAAACGCCGGGATTGGCCCCCGTCGCCGCGGGTGAGGCAGTCGATGCTTGGGGAGGCGCCGATGAAGATGCGGGAGTGGAGGCCGCTGCTGGCGGCACTGTGGCTCGTTGCGGCGTCTGCTGAAACCCATGCCCAGCCCGCCGCGGCGGAGGTCGTCAGCGTGCAGGGCCAGGGCGAAAGCCGCCCGGACGAGCGGGCGGCCTGGAAGCCCGCGGAAGCGAAGCAGGAGCTCTTTGCCCGCAGCTTCGTGCGCACCGGGCCGCTCTCGCGGATGGGGCTCCTGTTCCAGGACCGCACCCAGGTGCGGCTCGCCGAAAAGACGGTCCTCCAGATCAAGGAAGCTCCTTCGCGGCGCGATGAGCGCACCGTGCTGCGCCTCGAGCAGGGCCGCAGCTGGTCGCAGACCAACTCCGCGCCCTCCAACCTCTACCTCGAGACGCCGTCGGCCACGGCAGCGATCCGCGGCACTGATTGGGAGGTCGAGGTGTTCGAGGGCGGGCGCTCGCTCCTCACGGTGCTCTCCGGCGAGGTGACTTTCTTCAATCCGCTCGGCAGCGTGACGGTAACCCGCAACGAGCAGGCGCAGGCGATTCCAGGGCAGGCGCCGACCAAGCTCCTCATCGCCAATCCGCGCGACCGCGTGCAGTGGGTGACGGCGTACGTCGTGGTTCCCGAGCGCCACATCGATGGATCGAGGCCCTCGGAGGAGGTCGAGCGCCTGCACCGCATCGCCTCCGACGTGCGCGGGGACCGTCTCGAGGCGGCGCTCTCCGCGGCGCTGCGCGAGATGGAGGGCCGTCCATCGCAGCCCGCCGCGTGGCTCATCGCCTCGGACCTGATGGTGCAGCAGGGCCGCATCGACCGCGCGATGGATCACGTGCAGCAAGGCCTCGAGCGGTTTCCCGCCCATCCGCTGCTGGTCGCCCAGGGCGCGCGCATCGGGCTCGCGAGCGGGGACTTCGCGGCCGCGGAGGCGCGGTTGGCTTCGGCGCCCGGCACCTTCGAGACGCGCCTCGTCGCCGCCGACCTCGCGCGTGCCCGCGGCGATGCGCTCGCCGCACGAGCCGGTTACGAGGCGGCCCGCGCCGATCGCCCCAGGGACGACCGGCCGTGGGCGGGCATCGGCATCGTCGATTCGGAACGCGAGGCGGTGCGGTCGGCGCGTTACCACCTCGCCGAAGCCGTAAGGCTCGACCCGCGGCATGAGCGTTACCAGGGAGACCTGGGGACCCTCGAGACTTTCGCCAACCGCTTCCAGGAGGCGGACCGCGCCTTCCGGGCGGCGCTTGAAGCGAACCCCGCGGATTACGTGGCGCTCACCGGCCGCGGGCTCCTCGAGTTGAAGCGGGGTCAGCCGGGCCCGGCGCTCGAGAGCTTCCTGCGCGCCGCGACCCTCGAGCCGCGCTTCGCCCGCGCGCGCATGTACGCGGCGGTGGCGCAGTACCAGCTGGGCCACCACGCGCTCGCGCTCCGGGAGCTTCGCCGCGCCGCCGAGCTCGACGACAAGGATCCGCTGCCGCACCTCTATGCGAGCATGATCCTCACCGACCTCTATCGCATCGAGGAAGCGACGGAGGAGTCGCGCATCGCGATGCGGCTGCTGCCGTACCTCAAG
Organism: Burkholderiales bacterium; assembly: GCA_031375445.1. Lineage (GTDB taxonomy): Bacteria > Pseudomonadota > Gammaproteobacteria > Burkholderiales > Usitatibacteraceae > Usitatibacter. Next base: position 9,204 of record JANMHV010000373.1, read on the forward strand.
TCGCTGAACCAGGTGGCCAACGACCTCCAGGGCAGCGCCAACCTGGGCCGCGCGTTCGCGCTCTTCGGCCTGGAGGAGTGGGCCCAGAGCCGCGCGCAGGAGTCGTACCTCCCGTACTGGGCCGGCAGCCACCTCTTCCTCGCCGATCGCTACGTGGCGCCCTTCAACAAGAACTCGGCGCTGCTGCAGGGCTTTCTCACCGATCCCACGGTGTTCGGCGCCTCCACCCGCTTCCAGACGCTGGTGCCCTCGCTCGGACATTACGGGCGCGCCCTCCTGGGTTACGCGTATTCGGAGGATGCCAAGGTGGGCTCGCCGATCGGGCGCGTCTCGGGCCTCGCGTATCCGGGGATGCCCGTGGCCTACCTCATCGATGCGGACTGGAAGCGCTTCGACATCGGCGGGGACCGCAGCGATGCCAAGGTGGTGACGGCGGCGCTGGGGGCGCGCCCGACGCACGAGCTCTCGCTCTTCCTCTACGGCTTCGACAGCCGCAACGACGGCGAGCTGCACTCGGGCTCCGTTGCGTACGACCAGGACCAGCGAACGCGCGTGGTACAGGTCGGGGCCAGCTACCGGTTCTCGCCGACCTCCCAGGCGTGGCTGCGCGCGGGCCGCGTGCGCGACTGGCACCGCGAGGTGGGATTCATCGGCGGCGATGCGTTCACGCAGGACCTCACCCTGCGCCAGCCCGAGTACGGGCTGCGGCACACGATGGACCTGGGCCGCCACCAGGTCTCGTGGGGCGTGGAGCAGTCGCACAAGGAGCTGGACACCGTGTTCGCCACGGTGCCGTTCCAGGACGCGGTGATCAACACCACGCTGCGCTTCGACGAGCGCTCGCGCAATGCCTATGTCTCCGACACGTGGGACGTGACGCCGGCGATTCGCCTGCAGGCCGACGCCTGGTGGCAGGACAGCCGGCGCCTCCTCGACCGTTCCATCATCGGCTACGTCGGCGACATCCCGGTGCCGGGTCCCATGGCGGTCGAGGACCTGAGCGAGAGGAAGACCACGGCGCGCCTGGGCGCGCGCGTGAAGCTCACCGAGGCCGTGATGCTGCGCGCCGCGTGGCAGGACTGGGTCCGCCCGGTGGGCACCAGCACCCTCGGCCCGCTCGCGACCGCCGGCATCCCGATGGACGATCGCATCGTGGCGCGCGGCGGGCACCAGAGGCGCGAGCGCGTGCAGCTGGAGGCGGAAACGTCCGCCCGCACCTTCTGGACGCTCTTCGCCGACCGCAAGCGCATCGACAACCGCCGCTTCAGCTACTCGCCATTTTTCATCAGCGAGGACGAGAACCTCTCCAAGGTGCGGCTCTTCGACTACGCGCAGCTGGGCGCCGAGGACCTCTACGAGTTCATCAGCGCGCCCGAGTTCGACGGCGCGCGGATCACCATCGCGGGCGCGGCGCTGAACCACGTGATCTCGCCCACGTGGTCGCTGCGCGCGCGCTACGAACATACGAACTCCGAGAACACGGGCGAGGCTTTCAACGGCAAGCGCATCGCCTTCCTGCCCCCCCACGCGGCCTCGATCGGCGCCACGTGGATGAGTCCCTGGCGCATCTACATGACGCAGCGCGCGGTCTATCGCACCCGCCGGTTCGTGGACGAGGCGAATCTCGTCGAGCGCGCCCCGGGCTGGGATCTTTCGGCCGACTGGTTCTGGGAGACGGCCGACAAGCGCTGGCGCGTGCGCTTCAGCCTCGACAACGTGCTGCACAAGGAGCGCCATACGCTCTACACGCTGGTGCTGGTGGCGAGCTTCTAGCGTGCCGGCGCGCTCGCGCGGGGAGTTGCGCGGCATCGCGGTCGCGGTCGCGATCGTGGTCGCGGTGCTGGCGGGCTTGCAGCTCGCGCGCGTCTGGGACGCGCTGGACGACCTGCTCTTCGACGCCTTCACCGTCGTGGCACCCACCCGCCCGGCGCAGCCCTCGCCCGTCGTGGTGGTCGGCATCGACGAGCCCAGCTTCGCGGAGCTGCGGCAGCGCTGGCCGTGGCCACGCGCCCTGCATGCGCGTCTCACGGAGTCGCTCACGCACGCGGGGGCGGCGACGGTGGTGTTCGACGTGCTGTTCAGCGAGCCCTCCGATCCCGCCGACGATGCCGCCCTTGCACGCGCCATCGCCGCCGCGAAGGGCGTGGTGCTGGCAGGCGAGGTCTCGCTGCAGGAAACGGCGCACTTCAGCGGCCTTCAGCGCGTCGAGGCGCTGCCCGAGCTGCGTGAAGCGGGTGCCGCGACGGGCATCGCCACCATTGAGGTGGGCGCCGACCAGGTGGTGCGGCGCTTCCCTGCCGACGCCGAGGCGATGTGGCGGGTGGCGTTGCAGAAGTACCGGCGAGTGGTGCGGTCGGACACGGGGTCTGCCGAGGTGCGCGCCGGCGACCTGGTGCGCTATTCCGACGGCTCCGACGTGGGCTACGTGTCCTATTACCAGGCGCTCGAGGCGGCGCGGCTCCTGCCCCCGGGTTCGCTGGCGGGCAAGATCGCGCTCGTGGGCCTGGTGTTGAAGACGAGTCCCGATGCCAAGCGCGCGGCGGACACGTACGCCACGCCGTTCCTTCGCTTCTCGCGCCAGTTCGCCCCCGGCGTCGAGATCCAGGCGCAATTCATCGCCGCCGCCCTCGCAGGACGCATCATCGTCCCGTTCCATGCCGCGTGGACCTGGATTCTCGCCGCACTCGTGGTGGCAGCTGGCGCGCTCGCCCTGCGCCGGTGGACCGCGGCCCGCGCGGCGGGCTACGCCGGGTTCGTGGCGCTCGCGGTGATGGGCGCCGCGTACGGAGCTTTCGCATCCGGCCATTACCTGGCCGTGTCGCCGGTGCTGGGGGGTGCATTTCTGCTTCTCGCCACGCGGGGCGCCACGGCGTACGTGGACGAGCGCCGGCGCCGCGACGAGATCCGCCGCGCGTTCGAGTACTACGTCTCACCCGACGTGGTCGAGCAGATGACCTCGCACCCCGAGCTCCTGCGCCTTGGCGGCGACCGCCGCGATGTGACGATCATGTTCACCGACCTCGCGGGCTTCACCACCATGGCCGAGGGCTCGCCGCCGGAAGACGTGGCGCGCGTTTTGAACGAGCACCTCACCCGCATGACCTCGATCGTGCTTGCCCACGGCGGCACCATCGACAAGTTCATCGGCGATGCGGTGATGGCTTTCTGGGGCGCGCCCCTGCCGCACCCCGACCATGCCCTGCACGCGGTCGAGGCGGCCCTCGAGATGCAGGCGGACATGAAGCGCTGGCGCCGCGAGCCCGGCCGGCCGCCGCTTCGCATGCGCATCGGCATCAACACGGGGCCGGTCGTGGTGGGCAACCTGGGCTCGAAGGACCGGTTCGCGTACACGGTGATCGGCGACGCGGTGAACCTCGCCGCGCGCCTCGAGCCGGTGAACCGCCTCTACGGCACCGGGATCATGCTGTCGGGGGCAACCGCGGCACTGGTCGCTGGCCGCATCCCGCTGCGGGAGGTGGACCGCGTGCGCGTGAAGGGCAAGACCGAGCCCACCGGCCTTTTCTCGCCCTCCGAGGATGCGGCGCTGGTCGCCGCGACCGATGCCGCGATCGCCGCCTATCGGTCCCGCGACTGGGATGCGGCCGAGGCCGCCTGGAGGCGCGTCGATGCGATCAAGCCGGGCGACGGCATCGCGATCGAGTACCTCGGCCGCATCGAGGTCAATCGCCGCTACGGCGTTCCGGCCGAGTGGGACGGGACCTTCGACCTGGAGTCGAAGTAGCGCCTGCCGGGGTCAGGCCCTCGCGTTCATCGTCCTTAGCCGCTCCGCCATCACCCGCATGATGTCGAGGGCGAAGTGCGGCTTGGTCTGCACCAGGAAGAGGAAACGCTTCTCCGGGAGCACCGCGAGCTGGCACGGGGTCCTGGCGGTGGCGGTGGCCGCGCGGGGCGCCTGGTCGATCAACGCCATCTCGCCGAAGGGATCTCCCCGCCCCAGCGTCTCGACGACGGCACCGGCGATGGTGAGCTCGACCTCGCCCTCCAGCACCACATACATCTCGGCGCCCATGTCGAACTCGCGGAAGATCGTCTCTCCCGCCTCGTAGGCCCGGGGGTCGCCGTCGAGCCCCGAAACGTCCAGGTGGATGTGCATGTCGTTTTTTCCTCCCGGAGGCATCATAGCCTCGGAAGCCCGGGTCCCCAAAGCCTGCCCGCACCGCCCCGGCTCCGTTCGCGCCCTCCGGCCTCCATTCGTCGCAGAGTTTCCCTCGCCGGCCCCGGGAGTGCCCTAGGATGGCGCTCATTCGGCAATGGAGGACGGGAATGCTCGTCGCGAACGACCTGTGGAAATCCTATGGCCCGAAGGCCGCCGTGGCCGGAGTCTCTTTCGAGGCCCGTGCGGGTGAGATCGTGGGGCTGCTGGGGCCCAACGGCGCCGGCAAGTCCACCACGGTCGCCATGCTTTGCGGCATCGTCCCGCCGGACAAGGGGTCGGTGACGGTCGCGGGCGAGCCCGTCGGCGAGGAGGCGAGTGCCGTCAAGCGGCGCATCGGCCTCGTCCCCCAGGACATCTCGCTCTTCGAGGACCTGAGCGCCTGGGCCAACCTCGAGCTCTTCGGCGCGCTCTACGGCATTCGCGGCGAGCTGCTCGAAAGTCGCGCTCGGGCGGCGCTGGAGCTCGTGGGCCTCGCCGACCGGGCGAAGGCCAAGCCCGCCACTTTCAGCGGCGGCATGAAGCGGCGCCTCAACATCGCCTGCGCGCTGGTGCACGACCCCGACGTGCTGGTGCTGGACGAGCCCACGACGGGCGTCGATCCCCAGAGCCGCAACGCGATCTTCGACCAGCTGGAAGAGTTGCGTTCGCGCGGCAAGGCGCTGGTCTACACCACCCATTACATGGAGGAGGCCGAGCGCCTCTGCGACCGCATCGTGATCGTGGACGCGGGCCGGGTGATCGCTAGCGGCACGCGCGACGAGCTGCGGGAGCAGGTGCCCGCCGCGGCGCCGCGCACGGTCGAGCTCGAGGGCGCCCTCGACGACGAGCTGCTCTCGCTTCTCGCCGCGCGTGGCATCACGGTGCGCGCCGGCCGCGGCGCCTCCCTCGAAGACGTTTTCCTCCACCTCACGGGCCGCCAGCTCCGGGACTGACCATGAACGCCCTCACCGCCCTGGTCCGCAAGGACTTGATCCAGTACTTCTCCAACAAGCGCGCGCTCGCCATCACGCTCGCCGCCCCCATCCTGATCTCGGCGTTCTTCGGCTCCGTGCTCGGGGGCGCGCCGAAGAAGCCGACCCGCGTGCCGGTCGCGGTGGTGGACCTCGACCGCAGCCCGGTCTCCCGCGACATCGTGAAGTCGATGCAGGCCGACACCACCTTCGACTTGCGCGAGGTGGATGAAGCCCAGGCGCTCGTCGCCGTTCGCAAGGGGGAGGTGCGCGCGGCCGCGGTGTTTCCCGTCGGGTTCGGTGCCCAGGCGCCGCGGGCGATGTTCGCGTCGGCGGCCGCGAAGCCCGAGATCGTCGTGCACTACGATCCGTCGCAGGCGATGACGCTCACCCTCGTGAAGGGGCTCCTCGCCGAGCACGTGATGCAGAGTGTCAGCCGCGCGGTGTTCAGCCTCGACAGCGGTTCGCAGGTGATCACCGGCATGCGCTCCGACGTCGAGCGCGCGCCCATGGAAGAAGGGCGGCGCGCGGACCTGATCGGGCTTCTCGACAGCGTGCAGAAAGTGCAGGGGAACCAGGCGGCGGCCCCGGGGCGCTCGGGCGGCGCTGCGGGGAACTCGGGCGGCGGCGCGGGGATGTCGATGCCGTTCGCGTTGAAGCAGCAGGAGGCTGCGGGCCGCGTCGATCGCGGCTACAACGGCTTCGCCCACGCCTTCGCGGGCATGGGGGTGCAGTTCGTGCTCTTCATGGGGATCGAGATGGGCGTGGGGCTGCTGCTGATGCGGCGGATGGGATTGTGGAAGCGGCTGCGCGCGGCACCTGTCTCGCGCGGGCTGTTGTTGGGTAGCCGCGTGGCCTCCGGCACGCTCATCGCCGCGATCCTGCTCACCTGCATCTACGCGGCGGCGATCCTCGTCTTCGGCGTGCGCATCGACGGCAGCGTGGCGGGCTTCCTGCTGGTGGTGATCTCGTTCGCCATCCTCACCGCGAGCTTTGGTCTCCTCATCGCGGCGGTGGGCAAGACGCCCGAGGCCACGCGCGGCCTCGCGATCCTCGCCACCCTGATGCTCGTGATGCTGGGCGGCGCGTGGGTCCCGACCTTCGTCTTTCCCGAGTGGCTGCAGACCGCCACCCAGTTCGTGCCCACGCGCTGGGCGATCGACGGCCTCGAGGCGATGACCTGGCGCGGGCAGGGCCTCGACGCGGTGCTGGTGCCCGTGGGCGCCATGCTCGCGTGCGCCGCCGTGTGCGCCTGGATCGCGGTGAAGCGCTTCGGCTGGGAGGAGTAGAAATGAACCTTAGGGGACAGACCCCTAAGCCTCGTCGAGCCATCGCTCGACACGTTGGACGCTTAGGG
>JANMHV010000069.1:0-10613 GCA_031375445.1 Burkholderiales bacterium
GGAAGGATCTCGAGCTTCTTGCCGCGCATCACCAGCGATTCGTACACGTGGCCGTTGATGGAGTTGGTCAGCAGCTCGTCGCGGGCCTGGTCCATCTGCAGGAAGATGATGCGGTTCTCGCGGCCCTCGTAGACCTTCACCGACTTGTCGCCCTTCAGCTTGTCGATGTCCTGGACCGGGGGGTCGAGGATGAAGTCGAGGTTGCCGGCGAGCAGCGCCGACATGCGCGTGTTGCCCTCCTTCACCGGGGTGTAGACGATGTCGTCGACGTTGCCGTCCCAGTAGCCCTTCTCCTTCAGGCCCCACCAGTTGGGGTTCTTCTTGAAGACGCTCTTCACGTCCGGCTCGCGCGAGACGAGGGTGTACGGTCCCGTGCCCATGGCGTTGCGGGCGGTGTAGCTCTCTTCCTTGTTGGTGAAGTCCTGCGTGTTGACCGCGTTGTTCTTCTCGCTCCACGCCTTGCTCATCATGAACATGCTGTTGGCCAGCATCTCGAGCATCACCGGGTTGGGCACCGGGGTCACCAGCTGCACGGTGTGGGAGTCGATCTTGGTGGGCTCGCCCACGGCGTTGCCGTAGACGCGGAAGTTGGAGCTCTTGCCCTGCAGCCGCTTCACCGAGAACACCACGTCGTCGGCGGTGAAGTCGCTGCCATCGTGGAACTTCACACCCTTCCTCAGGTTGAAGACCCAGGTGGTGGGGTTGGTCTGCTTCCAGCTCTCGGCGAGGCCCGGAAGGATCTCGAGCTTCTTGCCGCGCATCACCAGCGATTCGTACACGTGGCCGTTGATGGAGTTGGTCAGCAGCTCGTTCTGCGCCATCGGATCGGCGGTGAGGTAGTCGCCCTGGCTCGACCAGCGCAGCGTGGCCGCCTGGGAGGGCAGGGCGATCGAGAGTACGAGCGCAGCGGTGGCTGCGAGTGCGACGCGACGCGGCATGGAGGCCTCCTTACGTGGATGGCGCCAATCATAGCTACAATCGCGGCAACCCACATCCATGCCCGCATGACATCCTCCATCGCCCGGGTTACGGGCCTGCGTTTCGAGTACCCGGGCGTGCGCGCCCTCCACGACGTCTCCTTCGAGCTCGAGCGCGGCACCGTGACGGCCCTGGTGGGTCCCAACGGCGCCGGCAAGTCCACACTCCTGCGCTCCATGGCGGGGCTGGACACGCCGCTCGCCGGCGAGATCTTCATCAACGGCGTGGACGTGCTCGATTCTCCCCGCGAGGCGCACCGGCACCTGGGCTACCTCTCGGATTTCTTCGGCGTCTACGAGTCGCTCACCGTGGAGCAGTGCCTGCGCCACGCCTGGTCGATCCACGGCGGCGACGAGCGCGAGTGGAAGGCGCGCGTCACCCGCACGGCGTCGATGCTGGGGCTCGAGGACCGGCTCGCCGTGGTTGCCGGCACGCTCTCCCGGGGCCTGCGGCAGCGCCTCGCGATCGGGCAGTCGATCATCCACTCGCCGCGGCTGCTGCTGCTGGACGAGCCCGCCGCGGGCCTCGACCCAGAGGCGCGCCACGCGCTGGCGACCCTCTTCCGCACCCTGCAGTCCGAAGGCATGACGCTGGTGGTGTCCTCCCACATCCTCGCGGAGCTGGACGAGTACTCGACCCACATGCTGGTCCTGCGCGGCGGGCGGATGGTGGAGCAGCGGGCGTTGCGCGCCGCGGGCGACCTCGATGCGCGCAGGCTGCGCGTGAAGCTCGCCATTCCCGATGCGCGGCTCGCCGCATTGCTGGAGGAGGCCGGGGCGGTGGCGATCGAGGCCGAGGGCGAGGACGGCGCCACCTTCGACTGGACCGGGGCGGCGCCCGAGCAGTCCGTGCTGCTGCGCAACCTGGTGGAGGCGGGCCTGGCGGTGTCCGCGTTCGACGAGGTGCGCCAGAACCTGCACGATTCCTACCTCGAGACGGTGACGCGATGAATCCCGAGCTGCGTCGCAACCTGTGGCTCGAGCTCACCACCCATCGCCTGCTGGCGATGCCCGCGGTGCTGCTCCTCGTCTTCGGCGTCATCGCCGGGAATACCGGTTCCGGGTGGGCCGGCCACGTCCAGTCCACGGCGCTCGGGTTCCTCATGCTGCTGGTGGTCTTCTGGGGTTCGCGCCAGGCCTCCGAGTCCGTCGCCGAGGAGGTGCGCGAACGCACCTGGGACTGGCAGCGCCTGTCGTCGCTCACGCCGTGGCAGATGGCGTGGGGCAAGCTGTGGGGCGCTACCGCGTTCAGCTGGTACGGCGGCCTCTTCTGCATCGCGGCGATGCTGGCGACGGCGGGGTCGTTGGCCGCCTCGCGCCAGGTCGGCTGGACGCTCCTCGCGGTGATCGGCGCGGGCCTGGCGCTCCAGGGAGCCGCGCTGGCGGCGAGCCTGCAGGCGGCGCGCAAGGATTCGAAGCTCGGCCTGCGCATGGGGACGCTGTTCTTTTTGCCCCTGCTCGTCATCGCCGCCGTGGCGTTCATGCGCTTCGACAGCCAGCACTTCCAGGGCTTCACGTGGTTCGGCGCCACCCGCGACACGCGGGCCTTCGTCGGCCTTTCGGCCGCGGCCTTCGCGTTCTGGGGGATGCTGGCGGCCCACCGCGAGATGTCCCGCGAGCTGAAGGTGGGGCGCCTGCCGTGGGCGTTTCCCGCGTTCGTCGCCTTCCTCGCGGTCTACATCTCGGGCTTCGGCGATTTCCAGTCGGGGGGGATGCGCTCGGCGTTCACCTTCGCCGGCCTCATCGTGAGCCTCACGCTCACCTACTACGCGATCTTCGCCGAGCACACCACCGCGATGCGGCTACGCCGCCTGGTGGTGCACGCGCGTGCCGGGCGCTGGCGCCGGGCCCTCGAGGAACTGCCCCTCTGGGCCACGGCGCTCGCCACTGCGATCGTGTTCGCCATCGCCGCGGCCGCCTTCCCGCACAGTTTCGACTCCTCGGTGCCGGGCAAGTGGATCGGCGGCTATCCGCTCGCGGCGGTGCTCTTCGCCGTGCGCGATCTCGGCATTTTGGTGTTCTTCGCGCTGGGCCTGAGGGCGCGCCGCGTGGAGGCGGCGACGCTGCTCTACCTGGTGCTGCTCTGGTACGTGGTCCCGATCTTCCTCAACGGCGTGGGGCTCGAAGCGATCGGCAAGTTCTTCCTGCCGGTCGGCATGGGGGGCTGGGCCGCCACCGGGGTGGGAGCGGCCCATGCGGCGATCGCGTGGGCGGCGGTGGCGTGGCGTTGGCGCAAGGCGAACCGGGCCCTCGACGTAATATAGTTACAGGTTGTTTTCGCGCTGGGAGATTCGACATGAATGCCGTGACCAAGGACCGCACCGCCGCCCCGGTCCTCAAGGACCCGAAGCTTTTCCGCAACCAGGCCTACATCGACGGCGCCTGGGTCGAGGCCGATTCGAAGAAGCGCTTCGACGTCGACAACCCCGGCAACGGTTCCATCGTCGGCAACGTGCCTGACATGGGCACGGCGGAAGCGAAGCGCGCCATCGAGGCCGCGCAGCGCGCGCTGCCGGCGTGGAAGGCGCTCACCGCCAAGGAGCGCTCGAAGATATTGCGGCGCTGGCACGACCTCATCGTCGCCAATGCCGACGACCTGGCGCTGCTGCTCACCACCGAGCAGGGCAAGCCGCTCGCCGAGGCCAAGGGCGAGATCATGTACGGGGCGTCGTTCGTCGAGTGGTTCGCCGAGGAGGCCAAGCGCGTCTATGGCGACGTGATCCCGACGCCCTCGAACGACCGCCGCATCATCACCCTCAAGCAGCCCATCGGCGTCGTGGCGGCGATCACGCTGTGGAACTTCCCCAACGCGATGATCACGCGCAAGGTCTCCCCCGGCCTCGCCGTCGGCTGCACCTTCGTGCTGAAGCCCGCCGAGCAGACGCCGTTCTCGGCGCTGGCGCTCGCCGAGCTCGCCGAACGCGCGGGCATCCCGAAGGGGGTCCTCAACATCGTCACCGGGGATGCGGTCGCGATCGGCAAGGAGATGTGCGCGAGCCCCATGGTGCGCAAGGTCACCTTCACCGGCTCCACCGAGGTGGGACGCATCCTGATGCGCCAGAGCGCGGATACGATCAAGAAGATGTCGCTGGAGCTCGGGGGCAACGCGCCCTTCATCGTGTTCGACGATGCCGACCTCGACGCCGCCGCCGAGGGCGCCCTCGCCTCGAAGTACCGCAACGCCGGGCAGACCTGCGTCTGCGCCAACCGCATCTACGTGCAGGACAGCGTCTACGACGACTTCGCCGCGAAGCTCGCGGAGAAGGTGCGCGCCTTCAAGGTGGGCGTGGGCACGGACGCGGGCGTGAACCTGGGCCCGCTGATCGACGAGCAGGGCATGAGCAAGGTCGAGGACCACGTGGCCGACGCCGTCGCGAAGGGCGCCAAGGTGATGATGGGCGGCAAGCGCCATGGCCTGGGCGGCCTCTTCTACGAGCCCACGATCCTGACCGAGGTGACCTCCGCGATGAAGGTCTCGCACGAGGAGACCTTCGGCCCGGTGGCGCCGCTCTACCGCTTCAAGACCGACGAGGAAGCGGTGCGCCTCGCCAACGATTCGGAGTTCGGCCTCGCGGCCTACTTCTATGCGCGCGATGTCGGCCGCATCTTCCGCGTGGCCGAATCGATCGAGTCGGGGATGGTGGGGATCAACGTGGGCATCCTCGCCAACGAGGTGGCGCCGTTCGGCGGCGTCAAGCAGTCGGGGCTGGGGCGCGAGGGGTCGAAGTACGGCATCGACGACTTCCTCGAGATCAAGTACCTCTGCCTCGGCGGCATCCAGTAGCGGGCGTCTCGATGCGGATCGCGCTCGCATCCGCCCTCGCTGCCGCCTCGTTCGCCGCCGCGGCGCAGCTTGCGCCTCAGGCGCGGCCAGCGGTCCAGGCGAAGACCGAAATGGCGGCCGCGGGCGACCCGCGCGCCGTCGATGCGGCGCTCGCGATGCTCGACCAGGGGGGAAGCGCGGTCGACGCGATGATCGCGGCCCAGTTGGTGCTCACGCTGGTCGAGCCGCACGCCTCCGGAATCGGCGGCGGCGCCTTCCTGCTGGTGCACGACGCGAAGCTCGGCAAGCCGGTGGCCTATGACGGGCGCGAGACGGCGCCCTCGGGAGCCACGGGCGCGCTCTTCCTCGGCGCCGGCGGCATGCCGATGAGCCTGGACGAGGCGGTGCCCGGGGGCCGCTCGGTCGGGGTGCCCGGCACCGTGCGGCTCCTCGAGGTGGCCCATGCGCGCCACGGCAAGTTGCCTTGGGAGCGCCTCTTCGAGCCCGCGATCTTCCTCGCCGAGAAGGGCTGGATGATGTCGCCGCGCGTGCACGGGATGCTGGCTCGCGACACCGCGTTGCGCAAGAACCCCGCCGCGCGCGCCTACTACTACGACGCCTCGGGCCCCGCGCTCACCCCGGGCCACGTGCTGCTCAACCCGGAATATGCGAAGACCCTGCGCCTCATCGCGAGGCACGGCTCGGACGGCTTCTACACCGGCGAAGTCGCGCGCGACATCGTGGCAGCCGTGAATGGCCACGCCAACCCGGGTTCGATGACGCTCGAGGATCTCGCCGGTTATCGCGTGCGCGACGTGGAGCCGTTGTGTGGAACCTATCGCGGCCGCCGCCTGTGCGGCATGCCGCCGTCGTCGTCGGGCGGCATCGCGGTGCTGCAGATCCTGGGCGCCCTCGAGCGCCATGACATGGCGAGCCTCAGGCCCGGCTCGACGCAGGCCGTTCACCTCTTCTCGGAAGCCTCGCGCCTCGCGTTCGCCGACCGCAACCGGTACGTGGCCGACGACCGCTTCGTGGATGTCCCGGTGAGGGGGCTTCTCGACCGCGATTACATCGCCGCTCGCGCGCAGGCGATCCGGCCGGAGAAGTCCATGGGCACGGCGCAGCCGGGCACGCCGCCGGGGGCGAAGGTCGCATTCGCCATCGACACCCACGAGGAGGCGACGGGCACGAGCCACATCGCCATCGTCGACCGCTTCGGCAATGCGGTCTCGATGACCACCACCATCGAGGGCTTCTTCGGCTCCAAGGTGATGGTGCGCGGCTTCATGCTCAACAACGAGCTCACCGACTTCAGCATGCTGCCCTTCGATGCCGCGGGGGCCGTGGCCAACAGCGTGGCCCCGGGCAAGCGGCCCCGCAGCTCGATGGCGCCGTTCCTGGTCTACGGCCGCGATGGGGCCTTCGAGATGGCGCTGGGGAGTCCCGGCGGCAGCTTCATCATCGGCTACGTCGCCAAGGCGCTCATCGCCACGCTCGATTGGGGCCTCGACATCCAGGCCGCCTTCGACCTGCCGAATTTCGGCAGCCGCAACGGTCCCACCGAGGTGGAGCAGGGCACGCCGATCGAGGCAGTCCGCACGGCGCTCACCGCCATGGGCCATGAAGTGCGTGCCATTCCCATGGTGAGCGGCCTCACCGGAATCCGCCGCACGCCCTCCGGCCTCGAGGGCGGGGCCGATCCTCGCCGCGAAGGTATTGCGCGCGGCCGCTGAATTCCCGTTTCGACTTTTCCAAGGAGCTCCTGAATGAAAAACACCCTCGCATTCCTCGTCGCCGCGGCACTCGCCGCGGCCTGCGCCTCCGGCACCCGCGCGCCCGTTGCCTACACCTCCCCACCGCCCGCCCCGGTGCGGCCGGTCGAGGCCTGCGCGCCCGCGCCGAAGGAGCTCATCGTGCGTGATACCAAGGTCGGCAATGGCCGCGAGGCGCAGACGCGCAACGCGGTGCTGGTCGGCTACACCGGCTGGATCTACGATCCGAAGGCGCCCGAGTGCAAGGGCGTGCAGTTCGACAGCTCCGTGGGCCGGCCGACACCGTTCGGCTTCATGGTCGGCGCGGGGCGCGTGATCAAGGGCTGGGACGAGGGGCTGGTGGGAATGCGCGAGAACGGCAAGCGCACCATCATCATCCCGGCGGACAAGGCCTACGGCGATCGCGGCGCCGGCGACAAGATCGCGCCGGGATCGACGCTGCTGTTCGAGATCGAGCTGCACCAGATCACCTTCACGCCCGATACGCCCGTCACGCCCGGCCCGTCCGCGCCCGGCGCGGCGCCCCGCAAATGAAGCTCGCCAGCTCGAGCTTCGCCGACGGCGGCGTGATCCCCGCGGAGTTCGCGTTCTGCGCCCAGGACCACGCCACCCACGTTACGTTGTCGAGGAACCGCAACCCGCAGCTCGCCTGGTCGGGAGCTCCCTCGGGCACCCGCTCCTTCGCGGTCGTCTGCCACGATCCCGACGTGCCGAGCCAGGGGGACGACGTGAACCAGGAGGGACGCGTGGTCCCCAAGTCGCTGCCGCGCATCGACTTCTTCCACTGGGTGCTGGTGGACCTCCCGGCGCGAGTCAGCACGATCGAGGCGGGCGAGTTCGCCTCGAGCGTCACGCCCCGCGGCAAGCCGGGCCCCGAGGCGCCGCAGGGTGCACGCCAGGGCATCAACGACTACACCGGCTGGTTCGCCTCGGACGCCGCGATGGCCGGCAACTACCACGGCTACGACGGGCCATGCCCGCCCTGGAACGACGAGATCCCGCATCGCTACGTGTTCACCGTCTTCGCCCTCGACGTGGAGCGCCTCTCCGTCGCCGGCAGTTTCGGCGGCAACGACGTGCGCCGCGCGGTGGAGGGCCACGTGCTGGCGCAGGCCTCGATCACCGGGCGCTACACGCTCAACCCGGCGGTGAAGATCTAGCGGGCGATGGCGCTCTCACGCCGCGCGTTCCTGCTGGCGCTTTGCGCGGCGCCGCTCGCCCGCGCGGCGACCGACGACGAGGCCACGCTGTGGACGCGGCTGCGCGAGGGCGGGCACGTGATCCTCGTGCGCCACGCCTCGACGGTGCCGGGGCTGGGCGATCCTCCGGGATTCAAGCTCGGCGAGTGCGCCACGCAACGCAACCTTTCCGAGGCGGGCCGCGAGGAATCCCGGCGCCTCGGCGAGCGGCTGCGCACCGAGCGCGTCCCGATCGGCAAGGTCTATTCGAGCCCGTGGTGCCGCTGCCAGGAGACCGCGATGCTCGCCTTCGGGCGCGCCGAGGACTGGTCGCCGCTCTCGTCGTTCTTCGACTTTCCCCATCGTGAAGCGGACGACGTGGAGAGCGTGAAGAAGCGCATATCCGGATATTCGCGCAACCCTCGCGGGCCGAACGTGGTGATGGTGACGCACAACGTGAACATCGCCGCGCTCACGAAGCTGTCGGTCGCCCAGGCGGAGCTCGTGGTGGTGCGGCCCGATGGATGCTGTGGACTGCGGGTGGTGGGACGCCTGCGGGTCTGATTTTCAAAGGTACGCCAGCAGCCGCCCGCACGCGATCACCGAAAACCAGATCGCGATCGACGCCGCCACCGAGACCCGCGCGCTCACCGGCGCCGCAACCCCGACATCCCACGCCTTCACCGTCTGGTAGGGCCCCACGCGAAACCACGCGGCGTTCATCCCCGCCGTGAGCAGCAGCGCCATCTTCACCTGGAAGGCGCGGTTGTTGAGGAAGTCCCCGGCGTGGGCCGAGAACATCGCGAGCCCCGTCGGCACGATCAGCAGCAGCGCCCCGAGCGACCACGGCAGCATGTGGCGCGACAGCGCGCGCACCGGGATCGACTTCGAGAGCCCCAGCACCCGCAGGTCGAACATCACGATCGAGCCCACCAGGATCGCGAATCCCACGATGTGGACGATCTCGACCGACGGGTAGAGCCACAGGTTCTCGCGCATCGCTTTCGCGATCGCGAGCGCCTCCACCGGGTTGGCGGGAGTCAGCGCAGCTCCACGGTCTTGCCGCCGGCCACGATCCGCTCGGCACGCAGCTCGCTGGCCTTCTCGCGATTGGGATAACCCTCCACGGTCACGGTCTTGCCCGTCGCGATCTCGCCCGCGGCGAGCCCGCGGTTCTCCATGCGCGAGGGCGGGGCGAGGATGACGGTCCAGGTCTTGCCCGGTGTCTCCAGCTTCACGTGGCCGTGGGGATGCTCGTAGCCCGACTCCAGCACCTTGCCGGTGAGCTTCATCGGCTTGGAGGAGTCGTATTCGCTCCACCCGTGGTGGGCGAGGGCGGGGAGGGCGGCGGCCGCGAGCGCCGCGGCGAAGAGTCGGGTCATGGCGTGGGTCATTCCTCGTTGAAGTAGCGGATGTAGTCCTCGTAGGTGCGCCGGTCCTTCTTGGTCGGGCGCCCCTTCAGCATCGGCGGCGGGTTGGCCTTGAGCTCGAGGGCGAGCGCCTCGCGTTTCGCCCGGCTTTCGGGCGTCTCCTCGTAGAGCTTCTGCGCCTCGCTTGCCGGGCCGCGGCGCTCGGAGAAGCCGCGCACCACGATCACCTGCTCGAAGGGTGGGCGCCGGATCGCGAGCTCGTCGCCGTGGCGCAGCACCTTGGCGTTCTTGGCGCGCTCGCCGTTCACGGTGATCTTTCCCGAGCCGATCGCCTCGACCGCGAGCGCACGGGTCTTGTAGAAGCGCGCGCACCACAGCCACTTGTCGACGCGCATGGTCAGGCGAGGGCGACCTCGTGGAGCGAGATGGGCTCCGCGGTGCCGGTGTCGAACTCGGCCCCGGCGAGCACGCCCGCGCGGGCGATCGCCGTCACGCTCGCGGCCTCGCCGTAGATGGTGTACATCGCCCCGAGCGCGAAGTCGCGCCCCGAGCCGATGGCCCAGAAGCGGTCGAACTCGAACACCTCGCGCATCGAGTACACCGCGTAGATGCCCGTGGGGTTCACGATCATCATCGTCATCTGGCTCGACTCGTAGGGGTCGTCTTCCTCTTCCTTCGGGTTGAGGAACGCCTCGTCCTTCAGCAGCGGGTGGAGCTTGCGGAAGGATTCGTAGATCGCCGCCTTGCCGTTCAGGTCCAGGTCCTGGTTGCGCAGCAGCAGGTTCTCCAGCACCAGCTGGTGCGCGGCGCTCCCGGCCACGCCGATGAAGGAGTCGCGATAGGCGACGACCTTGTGCGGATGCCGGTCGTAGGCCGGCGCGAGGCGGGTGGTGCCGAAGGTGGTGAGGGAATCCGCGGCGATCACGGCGCTTGCGGCCTTGCGGACGACGACGATGGTGGTCATGCCACGAGTTTAACGCCCCGGGAACCGGGCGGGCCTTCCCCTACCGCCCGAGGCTCGCGAGGAAGGCGCGGCGCTCGTCCTCGGAATCGATGTGGGTGGCGAGCTGCGCGTAGAGCTCCTTGATGTTGCCGGTCTGGCCGGCGGCATCCTTGATCAGGAAACGCGCGAGCGGGCCCACGTAGCTCGCCAGCCGGCGCTCGGCGGTGGCGAGGGCCTCGGGCGTGAGCCCGGTCATCGACTCTGCCGTGGACACGGGCCGCGGCGCCGCCGGCTGGGTGCGGGATGCGGTGGCCTCGCGCTCCGGCGCGCGGTTGAAGGCCGCGACCTTCTTCATGAACAGCTGCTGCTCGTCGCCCTCGGGAATGTGGTCGGCGAGGGCGCGGAAGAATTCGTCCAGGGTCGGCGCCTCGCCGCGGCTCTTGCGGATCAGCACCTTGGCGAGCGGTCCCACGTGGCGGGAGAGGGAGCGCTCGATCTCCGCGATGGCCTCCTCGGGAAGGCCCATGGCCGGCGCTCGCCGCATCGCCGAGGCGCCGTTTGGATCCACTCGCGTGCTGTCGACGGCTTCCGGAGGCTTCATGCGCGTGCG
>JANMHV010000418.1:0-4257 GCA_031375445.1 Burkholderiales bacterium
TGAGCGCGCATGAAAGCGCCGACGTCGAGCGCTCCGAGGTGCTTGCGTGGCATCAAAATGGGCTAGAATCGATTCGACTGTCGAGCGATTGCGGGTGCCATGCTACACGTGGGACAACCAGCACCATCATTCCAGCTTCCCGACGCCAGCATGGAGATGATGGATCTCTCCAGCTACCGGGGCAAGAAGAACGTCGTGCTCTATTTTTATCCGCGCGACGGCACGCCCGCCTGCACCATCCAGGCCATCGGGTTCAGCGACCGCGAGGACGAGTTCAAGCGCCTGGACACCATCGTCTTCGGCGTCTCGCGCGACGACGTGCTGTCGCACCAGGCGTTCCGCGACGAGCACGGCCTCACCGTCGAGCTCCTCGCCGATACCGAGGAGGAGGTCTGCCGGCTCTACGACGTGATCCAGGAGAAGATCGTCGACGGCCACGCGCGCTCCTGCCTCTCCCGCTCCACGTTCGTGATCGACAAGAAGGGCGTGGTGCGCCACATCCTCCAGGACGTGAGCCCCAAGGCCCACGTGAGCGAGGTGCTCAAGGTCTGCAGGATGCTGGATCCCGTGCATGCCAATTGAGCGGGGCCAGGTCGTGACACTCGCCTACGAGCTCAAGGATTGCGACGGCGAGGTTCTCGAGGACGAGGGCGCGCAGATGGCCTACCTCCACGGCGGCTTCGGCGGCATCTTTCCCAAGGTGGAGCAGGCGCTGGAAGGCAAGGAAGTCGGCGCCGAGCTCGCCATCACCCTCGACCCCGAGGACGCCTTCGGCGACTACGACGCGGAGTTGCTGCGCGTGGAGCCTCGCGACCGCTTCCCCGAAGCGCTCGAGGTCGGCATGCAGTTCGAGGGCGTGCCCGGCGATGAGGAGGAGGAGGAGGCGCGCATCTACACCATCACCGACGTCGCCCCCGACAAGGTGGTGGTGGACGCCAACCATCCCCTCGCCGGCGAGCGCCTCTGGTTCAGGTGCGAGGTGCGGGAGGTCCGCCCTGCCACCGCCGCCGAACTGCAGCACGGCCACGCCCACGGCGATGTCGGCGTCTCAACGCATTAGCCAGCCGGGCCAGGCCACGGCCTGCAGTTTCGGGTCGAAGGTGAAGAGGTCCGGACGCCCCGGATCCACTGTGACCCGCACCCAGCCCACGAACGGGCTTCCGAAGGTCTCCATCCGCGTGAGGTAGGGCAGCGGCTCGCCACGCGCGTCGCGGAAGGGGAAGTCCACCCGGTACATGTGCGAGTCGCCGTGCACCAGCAGCACCGGGCGCCGCAGCCGCCGCGCGGCTTCTTCGACCTGGGCCACGAACGCGGTGAACTCCCCGGTCCACCAGGGGTTGGCCTGCACCAGGATCACCATCCCGAGCGCCCCCGCGGCCTCGGCCTCGCGCGTGGCGCGCTCGAGCCAGCGGCGGTTGGCCTCGTTACGGCAGCGCGCTTCCGCGTCGGTGGCGGCGCCGAACCCCACGTTATTGTGGCTGCCGGTCACGTTGAGCGTCACGAACGCCACGCGCGAGCGGATCCAGGCGCGGTTCTCGGGATAGGCGCCGCAGCCGCAGGCGGCGACCGCGGGCTCGAGGCAGGCGCGCTGCGCCTCCTGCGCGAAGGTCGCCGCGCCGAGGGTGCGATCCCGTGCGAAGAAGACCTCACGCAGGCGCGCGAGGCGCTCCAGCGCGTCCATGGGTTCAGCCTGGCGCGGGCAATCGGCCCACTCGTTGTCGCCGGGGACGAACACGAACGGATGGCGCGAGGCGTCGAACTGCGCGCGCCGCCGCTCGAAGAGCGCGTCGCTGCAGGGCCCGGGGCCCTTGAAGTCGCCGACGTGGACCACGAAGGCGAGGCGCTCGCGGTCGATCCGCTCGAGCATCTGCGCGAAGTACCCTTCCTCCTCCTCGGAGTAGGGCGCGTCGCCCATCACCGCGAAGGCGAAGGCTCCGGGGTGCGCGGGCCGCAAGGCGCAGCTCGCCGCTCCCAGCGCCGCGAATGCGAGCGCCGCGGCGGCAAGCGCCCTACGCATCCGTGAGCTTCTTCAGCCGGTAGAGGGCCTCGAGCGCCTCGCGCGGGGAGAGCTCGTCGGGTTTCAAGTCCGCCAGGGCGTCCAGTGCCGGATGCTCGGCCGCGGGCGGTTCCGGAACGCTTGTGGCGAACAGGTCCGGCTGCGAGGAGGCGGGACGCAGGTGCTGCTCCAGCTCCGCCAGGTGGCGGCGCGCCACGCGCACCACCTCGCGCGGGATGCCGGCGAGGTGCGCGACATGGATGCCGTAGGAGCGGTCGGCGGGCCCGCCCTCGAGCTTGTGCAGGAACACGATGCGGTCCTTGTGCTCCACGGCGTCGAGGTGGACGTTGGCGACGTTGGGGATCTGTGCCGCGAGCTGGGTGAGCTCGAAGTAGTGCGTGGCGAAGAGCGTGTAGCAGCGCGACGCTTCCGCGAGGTGGCGCGCGATGGCGTAGGCGAGCGCCAGGCCATCGAAGGTGGAGGTGCCGCGCCCGATCTCGTCCACCAGTACCAGGCTCTTCGGCGTCGCGTTGTGCAGGATCGAGGCGGCCTCGGTCATCTCCACCATGAAGGTGGAGCGTCCGCCCGCGAGATCGTCGGAGGCGCCGATGCGGGTGAAGATGCGGTCCAGCGGGCCCAGCGTCGCCGATTCCGCGGGCACGAACGAGCCGCAGTGGGCGAGGAGCGCGATCTGCGCCACCTGCCGCATGTAGGTCGACTTGCCGCCCATGTTGGGCCCGGTGATGAGCAGCTGCTGGCGCGAGCGGTTGAGCTGCGTATCATTGGGAATGAAGCCGTCGACCTGGCTTTCCACCACCAGGTGGCGGCCCTCGCGGATCTCGATCGAGTCCTCGGTGGTGAAGCGCGGCCGCGCGAGGCCGAGCGCTTCGGCGCTCGCCGCGAGCGCCGCGAGCGCGTCGAGCTCCGCCGCGGCCTCGGCGATGGCGCGCAGCGCCGCGAGGTCCGCGGCCATCTTCGCCAGCAGCTCGTCGTTGAGGGCTTTTTCCCTTGCGAGCGCGCGCTCGCCGGCGGCCAGCGCCTTGTCCTCGAAGGCCTTCAGTTCCGGGGTGATGAAGCGCTCGGCGTTCTTCATCGTCTGGCGGCGCTTGTACTCCACCGGAACCTTGTCGAGGTGCATCTGCGTCACCTCGATGAAGAAGCCGTGCACGCGGTTGAACTCCACGCGCAGGTTGGGGATGCCGGTGCGCGCGCGCTCGCGGCTCTCCATCTCCAGCAGGAACGCCCCGCAGTCGTTCTGGATCGCGCGCAGCTCGTCCAGCTCCGCGTCGTGGCCGTCCCGGATCACGCCGCCCTCGCGGATCACTGCCGCCGGCTCGTCGCGCAGCGCCGCCGCGAGCTGACCGTGGGTGTCGGGAAGCGGGGCCAGCTCGATCGCGCGCGCCTCGAGGCTCGGGTCGCCGCTCCCCGCGAGCGCCGTGGCGAGCGCCGGCAGGGTGGCGAGCGTGTCGCGCAGCCCCGCGAGGTCGCGCGGGCGCGCGGTGCCGAGCGCCACGCGCGTGGAAATGCGCTCCACGTCGGACCAGGCGGCGAAGTGGACCGCGACATCGGAGTGCCGCAGGCGCGCGGACGGATGGAGGAGGGCCGCGATCGCGGCCTGGCGGCGCGTGAGCACCGCGGTGTCGCGCAGCGGGTGGTGCAGCCAGTGCCGCAGGCGCCGGCTGCCCATGGAGGTGCGGCAGCGGTCCAGCAGGGAAAAGAGCGTGGGGGACTCGGCCCCGGTCAAGGTCTCGGTGATCTCGAGGTTGCGGCGGGTGGCCGCGTCCATCAGGACGAACTCGCTCTCGCGCTCGACCGAGAGCCCGGTGATGTGGGGAAGCGCGGACTGCTGCGTGTGGCGGCAATAGCCGAGCAACGCGCCGGCGGCGCCGATGGCGGCCTCGAGACCCTCGCAGCCGTACCCCGAGAGATCCACGGTGCCGAACTGGCGCGCGAGGTCGCGTGCCGCGCTGCCTGGCTCGAACTGCCAGGGTTCCAGGCGCTTCACCGCAAGCGTCCCGCGGGGGATGAAGGGCGAGTCGCCCGCGAGCAGCAGCTCGGCGGGCTGCAGCCGCTCGATCTCCGCCTCGATCCTCGCCACCGCCACCTCGGTGACGCGCAGGCGCCCGCTCGCGAGTGCCAGCCACGCGATGCCCGCCACCGGGCCCGCGCAGTGCACCGCGGCGATGAAGTTCTCGCGCGAGGCGGGCAGCAGCGCGGCATCGGTGATCGTGCCCGGCGTCACCACCCGCGTGACCTTGCGC
>JANMHV010000447.1:0-11510 GCA_031375445.1 Burkholderiales bacterium
CCCGGCCGGGCACGAAATGACCGAAAACTAACCTGACCCCATTACAGCCGCATTCATGCAATTGGTGGTCTGTCCCCTAAGGTCTGACCCCGGATTCCGCCGCTTCGTCGCACCGCCCCCGCTCGCCAGCCCCCTCCGGTAGTCTCCCGGCCATGGACCAACCGACCAAGCCAACACCGTGGTGGCGCCGGCTCGAGGAGCGCCTCGACGCCTGGGCGGCGAAGAAGCTCGGCCCCGAGGAGCTTGCCGAGGCCAAGGCCGCCGACGCCCAGCTGAAGCGCAATTTCTGGCGCTGGGCGGGGCTGTTCGTCGGCGCTTCCGCGGCACTGGGCCTGGTCCTGTACGCGATCAAGCCGCGCTTCGGCCTCGTGGAGGCGATGTTCATCGCCTTCCTTCTCACGGGTGCGCTAGGGGTGTGCTTCGTCTCGGCCTTCTTCGGTTACCGGCGTCTCGTGGGTCCCCACGGCTGGCGCAAGCTCGTAGCCGTCGCGGTGCTGGCGATGCTGGGAGCGCTCACGGGCGCCATTGTCGCGAACCTCGGGGCGGGTCGCATGCCGCCGACCGATCCCGAAAGTGTCCTCAGGATGGTCGCCATCGGACTCCTGGCCGGGGGGGTGCTCGCGGTGGCACTCCTCGCCGTGGCCCGCATGCGCGCGAGAGAAGGACGGCAGCGCGAGGCGCGCCTGGCGAGCGAGGCCGAAAGCGAGCGGCTGTCGCGCCAGACGCTGCAGGCGGAGCTGAAGCTCCTGCAGGCGCAGGTCGAGCCGCACTTCCTGTTCAACACCCTCGCCAACCTGCGCTTCCTGGTGCAGACCGGTTCGCCCGATGCGCTGGCGATGCTCGATCACCTGATCCACTACCTGCGCATGGCGCTGCCCGAGATCCGCGCCGAGGGCTCGACCGTCGAGCGCGAGGTGGAGCTCGCCCGCGCCTTCCTCGAGATCCTGCGCATCCGCATGGGCGGGGCCCTGGAGGTCGTGACCGAAGTCGAGCCCGGGTCGGAACGCACGCCGGTTCCGCCGCTGATGGTGATGACCCTGGTGGAGAACGCCATCAAGCACGGCGTGGCCCCGGTGGGGTGTGGCACGGTGCGGGTGTCGGCCGCCAGCAGGGATGGGCGCCTGGTGATCCGGGTCGAGGATGACGGACGCGGCCTCGCGGAGCCCATCGGCCAGGGCGTGGGCCTCGCCAACATCCGCGAGCGCCTGCGCGCGCTGCACGGCGAGCGCGCGCACCTCGACCTCTCCGGGCGTCCCGGCGGCGGCACCGTCGCCACCATCGAGATCGAGGAGCGCCCGGCATGACGCGCGCGATCGTGGCCGACGACGAGCCGCTGCTGCGCGCGCAGCTGCGCGCGGTGCTGGCCGAAGCCTGGCCGGAGCTCGAGGTCGTGGCCGAATGCGCCAATGGTGCCGAGGCGGTGCACGCCGCCCGCGAGCACCGGCCGGAGCTCGCGTTCCTCGACATCGAGATGCCGGTGATGAACGGGCTCGAGGCCGCCGCCGCCATCGCCGACACCGCCCACGTGGTGTTCGTGACCGCCTACGACCGCTACGCGGTGGACGCATTCGAGCGCGGCGCCGCCGACTACGTGTTGAAGCCCGCCACCGTGGAGCGCATCGCGCAGACGGTGAAGCGGCTCCGCGCCCGGGTGGAAAAGCCCGCCGCCGCGCCGGTGGAGGCGCTCCTCGCCGAGCTCGCGCGCCGCATGCCACCCGCCGCCGGGCGCCTCGAGTGGCTGCAGGCTTCCCTCGGCGGCACGATCAAGCTGATCCACGTCGACGACGTGATCTACTTCCAGAGCGACACGAAGTACACGCGCGTGGTCACCGCCGAGGGCGAGGCGCTGCTGAGGAAGACGCTGAAGGAACTGGCCGCCGAGCTCGACCCGCGCCGCTTCTGGCAGGTGCACCGGGGCACCATCGTGAACGTGCGCGCCATCGCCTCGGTCGCGACCGACGAACTGGGCCGTCGCATCGTCTCGCTGCGCGAAACTACGGAGACGCTCGAGGTGAGCCGCACGTTCGCGCACCTCTTCAGGCAGATGTAAACGATGTAAGGCAAGGCGCCCCGGCCGGGGGTAAAGTGGTCGCCCCTCCCTCGACAAGGAGACAATCATGAACAACCGGTCCTTGTCCCGCGCGGTGGCGCTCTGCCTCGCCGTCCTGCCCCTCGGGGTAGCGGCCCACGGCCCCGAAGACGCGTCGCGCGAAGCCCTCGGCAAGGTGTCTTTCCCCACGTCGTGCGGCGCCCGCGTGCAGCCCGCTTTCGAGCGCGGCGTCGCGGCCCTGCACTCCTACTGGTTCCCCGAGGCGAAGAAGGCCTTCGAGGCGGTGCTCGCCCAGGAGCCGGCCTGCGCCATGGCGCACTGGGGGATCGCGGTGGCCCTGCTCGAGAATTCCCTCTCCGCCCCGCCGCCGGCGGCCGACCTCGAGGCCGCCTGGGCCACGCTCGAGCGCGCGCGGGCGCTGGGCACCGCGACGCCGCGGGAGCGCGACTGGATCGAAGCCGTGAGCGCGTACTACCGCGACCACGACAAGGTCGCGGTCGACCTGCGGCTCGCCGCGTACACGCGCGCGCTCGAGGAGATGACGCGGCGCTACCCCGGCGACGACGAGGTGTGGAGCTTCTACGCCCTCATGCTCCAGGCCTCGGCGCCGAAGAGCGACAAGACCTACGCGAACCAGCGCAAGTCCGCGGAGATCCTCGAGCGGCTGTTCGCGAAGAATCCGCAGCACCCGGGCGCCGCGCACTACCTGATCCACGCCTACGACTATCCGCCGCTCGCGGACAAGGGCATCCGCGCCGCGGGCCTCTACGCGAAGATCGCGCCCGCCGCCCCGCACGCGCGCCACATGCCCTCGCACATCTACTCGATGGTGGGAATGTGGGAGGAGTCGGTCGCCTCCAACCGCGCCGCCCTCGATGCGCGCCCCGACTACTACCACGCGATGGACTTCATGACCTATGCGTACCTGCAGATGGGGCAGGACGCGAAGGCGCACGCGATGCTGGCGGAAATGCGCGCGGTCGCCGGCGGCGCCCCGGTGAAGCAGGGGCACACGGCCGTCGCCTCGATCCCGGCGCGTTGCGCGCTCGAGCGCGGCGACTGGAAGGCGGCCGCGGCGCTCCCCGTGACCGACCTCAGGCTCGCCCACGCCGACTCGCTCACGCGCTTCGCCCGCGGGCTCGGCATGGCGCGCGCCGGGAACCTTGTGGGCGCGCGCGCCGAGGTCACGGCGCTGAAGGAGCTCAAGCAGTCGCTCGACAAGTCGAGCTCCTACTGGGCCGCGCGCACCGAGGAGCAGGTCTACGCGGTGTCCGCCTGGATCGCGCGCGCCGAGGGCGATCGCGAGCGCTCGGAGACGCTGATGCGCGCTGCCGCCGACGGCGAGGACGCGAGTGTCAAGCACGTTCAGATGGAGAACCGGCTCTACCCGATGCGCGAGCTACTCGCCGACCTGCTGCTGGAGAACGGCAAGTCGCGCGAGGCGCTGGACACCTATCGCGCGGCGCTGGCCGAGACTCCCAACCGGTACCGCGCGCTCTATGGCGCCGCCGTCGCGGCGAACGCCGTGGGAGAGCGTGCCGCGGCCGCTTCGTACTCGCGCTCGCTCGTGGAGCTCACGCGCAACGCCGACGGCGGGCGGCCCGAAATCGCCCGCGCCCGTGAAATGCTCGCGCGGCAATGAGGGCCCTCCTGGCGGGCGTGGCGCTGGCCCTCGCCTGTGCCGTGGCACCGGGGGCGTGGGCGGAGGGCGAGGACAAGGACTCGGCCGCCGCCCAGCGCGATCCGGACTACGGCGCCGGGAAGCAGGCGATCGCGGATCGCAAATGGGAGGAGGCGGTGCTGCGCTTCTCCCGCGTGGCGCTGCGCGAGCCCGAAAATGCCGACGTGCAGAACTACCTCGGGTTCGCGCATCGCAACCTCGGCCGCTACGAGGCGGCGTTCAGGCACTACGGGCGCGCGCTCGCCATCGACCCGCGCCACAAGGGGGCCCACGAGTACGTGGGCGAGACCTACCTCAAGGTGGGGGACCTCGCGGGGGCCGAGAAGCACCTGGCGGAGCTGAAGCGCCTCTGCCCGATGTCCTGCGAGCAACTGGAAGACCTGCAGCGCGAGATCACGGCCTACCGCGCCCGGCCCGTGCGTCCCTGAAGGCGTGCATGGGCCCGCCCCTTTAGAATGGCGGGCCAACGACCTCCAAGGAACGCCGCGATGATCTACCAGCTCGACGACCGCACCCCGATCCTCAAGGGCGACAACTTCGTGGCCCCCAATGCCGCGGTGATCGGGACGGTGGTGATGGAGCGGGGTGCCAGCGTGTGGTGGAGCTGCACGCTGCGCGGCGACAACGACCTCATCACCCTGGGCGAGAACGTCAACATCCAGGACGGTTCGGTGATCCACACCGACGGTGGGGTGCAGGTGACGCTGGAGAAGAACGTGAGCGTGGGCCACCTGGTGATGCTGCATGGCTGCACCGTGCGCGAAAATTCGCTGATCGGCATCGGCGCCATCATCCTCAATCGCGCGGTGATCGGGAAGAACTGCCTCGTCGGGGCCGGCGCCATGGTGACCGAGGGCAAGGTGATTCCCGATGGCTCGCTGGTGCTGGGCGTTCCGGGCAAGGTGGTGCGCAGCCTCTCGCCCGAGGAGATCGCGCAGAACACCTGGATCGCCGAGCACTATGTCGAGCGCGCCGGGCGCTACCGCCAGGGCCTCAAACCGCTCGGATGACCCCGAGCCGGTACCGCGGCTCGCTGGTGGTGTGGGCGCTGCTGATCGCCTACGCAAGCCTCTACCCGTTCCTGCCGCTGCGCATTCCTTCGGGCGACGCGGTGGCCGCGTTCCTCAGCCGCCCGCGCTACCTCACCGGGGCGGACATCGCGCTCAACGTGATCGCCTACGTGCCGCTGGGTGCGTTCGCGACGCTCTACTTCCGCCAGTCGTGGGCCAGGGCCGCGGCGATCGCGCGCGCCTTGGCCTTCGCGCTGGCGCTCTCGTTCCTGCTCGAGGCGGTGCAGCTCTTCGTCGCCAACCGCGTGGCGCAGGTGTACGACGTGATCGCCAACGGCACCGGCGCGCTGCTGGGGGCCATGGCGTTCGTGGGGCCGGTGCACGCGCTCGCCACCGGCCCCCTGGGCGACGTGCGCGAGCGCATCGTGATCCCGGGCGCCTGGGGCGACGCGGGCCTGGTGCTGGTGATGCTGTGGCTCATCGCGCAGCTCAACCCGGCGCTGCCGTTCTTCGGCGCCGGAAACATCGGCGGCGAGGGGCGCGAGCAGCTCGAGGTCCTGCAGTGGACGGCGGTGGGGATGAGCATCTGCGGCTTCGCGCTCTTCCTGTCGATCCTGCTCGAGAGCGGCCGCGGGAGCCTGCGCGCTACGCTCGCGCTGCTGTCGGTTGCGTTGTGGCTCAAGTTCGCCACGGCGGCGGTGATCCTCCAGCCGCACTTCGCCGAGGAATGGATGAGCACCGGGCGCATCGCCGGCATCGCCGCGGGGCTCCTCGTCTTCGTGCCGATGAGGAAGCTCGACGTGATGGGGCGGCTCTACCTCGCGCTGGTGCTGACACTCGCGGGGGCGCTCTTCTCCAAGATCTTCGGCGCCTACAGCGGCATGGAGGAGTTCCTGCGCCTCTTCCGCTGGCCCCACGGGCAGCTCGCCACCTTCGCCACGCTCACGCGCTACATCCACGAGACCTGGCCGTTCGCGGCGGTGGTGTTCATGGTGGCGCGCTTCATCCGGCTCTCGCGTCGCGCCCCGGCTAGAATGGCGCCATGAGCTACTACAAGCACCATGTCTTCTTCTGCCTCAACCGCCGCGAGGCTCCCGAGAACTGCTGCGCCTGCCACGGCTCCGAGGACATGCAGGCCTACGCCAAGAAGCGCATCAAGGAGTTGAAGCTCTCGGGCCCCGGCGAGGTGCGCATCAACAAGGCCGGCTGCCTCGACCGCTGCGACGAGGGCCCGGTGATCGTCGTCTACCCGAGCGAGACCTGGTACACCTACGTCGACAAGAGCGACATCGACGAGATCATCGACGAGCACCTGGTGAACGGCCGCGTGGTCGAACGCCTGCGCATCTAGCGATGGCGTTGCGGGCCACCCGCACCCTGCTGGCCGGCGCGGCGGGGGAGATCGAGGTCGCCACCACGACCCCGGACGATCCGCGCGCGACCGCCGTCATCGCGCATCCCCACCCTCTGTTCGGCGGCACCATGGACAACAAGGTGGTGACCACCATAGCGCGCGCCTTCACCGACGCGGGCATCACGGCCCACCGTTTCAACTTCCGCGGCGTGGGGGCGAGCGGCGGCGCGCACGACGAGGGGCGCGGCGAGGCCGACGACCTGGTGCAGGTGGTCCAGGCCACCTGCGATGCGGGCCTGCCGCTCTACCTCGCCGGCTTCTCCTTCGGGGGCGCGGTGGCCACGCGCGCGAGCGAGCTTGTCGTGTTCGAGCGCCTGGTGCTGGTGGCCCCCGGCTTCCGCCGCATCTCCGCCGGCGGCATGGGAGCGGCGCCCGATCCCGCCGATCCGGCGCTCGGCTCCCCGGGACGCCACACCAGCGCCAACACGGTGGTGGTCCATGGCGACCTCGACGAGACCGTCCCGCTCGCCGACTCGATCGCCTGGGCGACGCCGCGCGAGGTGCCGGTGGTGGTGGTGCCCGGCGGCGAGCATTTCTTCCACCGCAAGCTGCACGTGTTGCGCGAGGTGGTTGCGCGCTGGGTGAAATGACTCGACCCTCTCCCCAACCCTCTCCCAGGGGAGGGGGAGCAAGCGTTGGACACGGTTTCGCGAATGTCGAGCGGAGTGTTCTGGTGGCCCGCGGCGTGCGCAAGTCGTACGCGGGGAAGGAGGTCGTCGCGGGCGTCGACCTCGAGCTGGTTCGTGGCGAGTGCTACGGGCTCCTCGGTCCCAACGGCGCGGGCAAGACCACGACGCTCAGGATGCTGCTCGGGCTCACCACGCCCGATGCCGGAGAGATCCGGCTCCTGGGGCACCCGGTGCCCCAGGCGGCGCGCGAGGGCCGCATCCGAGTGGGCGTGGTGCCCCAGGTGGACAACCTCGATCCCGACTTCACGGTGCGCGAGAACCTCATCGTCTACGGCCGCTACTTCGGCATCCCGAAGCGCGAGATGGAAGCGCGGGTGCCGAGGCTGCTCGAGTTCGCCGCACTCGAGGCCCGCGCCGACGATCGCGTGCAGGAGCTCTCCGGGGGCCTCAAGCGCCGCCTGGTGCTCGCCCGCGCCCTGGTGAACGACCCCGACCTGATCTTCCTCGACGAGCCCACCACCGGCCTCGATCCCCAGGCGCGCCACCAGATGTGGGAGAAGCTGCGGGTGCTGCTGCGCCAGGGCAGGACCATCCTGCTCACCACGCACTTCATGGACGAGGCCGAGCGCCTCTGCGACCGGCTGAAGATCATCGACCACGGACGCTCGCTCGCCGAGGGCACGCCGCACGCGCTGATCGCCGCGCACATCGAGCCCGAAGTGGTGGAGGTGTACGGCGAGGGCGTGGAGGAGTGGTTCCGCCTCAACGGCGAGCGCCTCGCCACGCGCGCCGAGCTGCACGGCGAGACCGCCTTCCTCTACCTCGCCGATCCGCAAGCCGCGGTGGAGAGCCTGCGCGGCCAGGCGCGCCTGCGCTTCATGCACCGCCGCGGCAACTTGGAGGACCTGTTCCTCAAGCTCACCGGCCGGGAGATGCGGGATTGAGGTGGACCCTCTCCCCAGCCCTCTCCCAAGGGAGAGGGGGACTTCGATGACCCAAGGGAGAGGGAGGTTTTCATGAACCTGTCCCGCGCCTGGGTCGCGGTGTGGCTGCGCAACTATCTCGTGTGGAAGAAGCTCGCGGCCGAGAGCGTGCTGGGCAACATCATCGAGCCGCTCTTCTACCTGGTGGGATTCGGCATCGGCTTCGGCGCCATGGTGCCGGAGGTCGAGGGCGTGAAGTACATCGCCTACCTCGCCGGCGGCACCATCTGCTACTCCACCATGCTCGCCGCGTCGTTCGAGGCGCTCTACTCGGGCTTCGCGCGCATGCACGTGCAGCGCACCTGGGAAGGCATCCTCAACGCACCGGTGAGCCTCGAGGACGTGGTGTTCGCCGAATGGATCTGGGCCGCCTCGAAGAGCTTCCTCTCGGGGGTCGCCGTGCTGCTGGTGGCGCTGGCCCTGGGGCTGTCGCAATCGTGGACCTTCGTGCTGATCCTGCCGCTCGCGTTCCTGATCGGCCTGTGCTTCGCGGGCATGGGCCTCGTGATGACCGCGATGGCGCGCAACTACGACTTCTTCATGTACTGGTTCACGCTGGCACTCACGCCGATGATGCTGGTCTCGGGCGTCTTCTACCCGCTCGCCAACATGCCGCCGTGGCTGCAGGCGGTGGCGTCGGCGCTGCCGCTCACCCACGCCATCGCGCTCGGGCGGCCGCTGCTGTTCGGCCATTGGCCGGAGACCCCACTCCTGCACGTGGCGGTGCTGCTCGCCTACGGCGCCGCGGGATTCCTTCTGGCACTGAAGCTCTTCCGGCGCCGGCTCCTCACCTGAGTTTCCGAGGCGCAGAACCCGCCGCGCGCTTCGAGGTCATAGCGGCATGGACGCACTCGCCGACCCGACCCTGCCCCACCCGCCGCGCAACCGCGGGCGGCTTGCCCGCCGCATGGCGATCGGGCTCGTTGCCGCCGTGGCGCTCTACGCCCTCGCGGTCGGCGTCGCCGGGCCGCCGCTGGTGCGGCACTTCGCGGCGAAGCAGCTCGGCGAGAAGCTCGGCCGCGCGGTGGCGATCGACGAGGTGTCGATCAATCCCTTCACGCTCGCCGCCACGGTCAAGGGTTTTCGCGTGCTCGAGCCCGACGGCAAGGCGTCCTTCGTCGCCTTCGAGGCACTCGACCTGGACGCGAGTGCCTCCTCCCTCTACCGGCTCGCCCCCGTGGTCGATGCGCTCACGGTCACTGGCCTCAAGGTCAACGTGGTGCGCGATGCCGAGACCCACTTCAACTTCAGCGACATCCTGGCGCGCCTGGCGGCCGAAGCCGAGGCGGAGGTGAAGAAACGCGGCGGCGCCAAGGAGGAAAGCGCGCGCTTCTCGATCGCCAACGTGCGGCTGGTGGGCGCTTCCATCGACGTGGACGACCGACCCAAGGGGAGGAAGCATCGCATCGCCGACATGTCGATCGCCATT
Source organism: Burkholderiales bacterium (assembly GCA_031375445.1). Classification (GTDB taxonomy): domain Bacteria; phylum Pseudomonadota; class Gammaproteobacteria; order Burkholderiales; family Usitatibacteraceae; genus Usitatibacter. Next base: position 9,197 of record JANMHV010000447.1, read on the forward strand.
CCCTTCATCTCCAGCCTGCCGATCCATCGCAAGGAGTACGTTCAACCGGCGTTCTCGGCCAACGTGAACGGCGCCGCCGTGAAGCTCACCGGCGAGACCCTGCCGTTCGAGAACTCGCTGCGCACCCACTTCGACGTGCGCCTCGACGGGATGGATGTCCGACGCTACCTCGCCTACCTTCCCGCGGAGCTGCCGGTGAGCGTCGACTCGGGTGTGGTGGACGCACGCATCGCCATCCGCTTCACGCAGGCTTCGGCGAAGGACCCCTCGGTCGACATCGCGGGCACGGTGGCGCTCCGCGACTTCGCGGCCAGCACCGCCGAGGGACGCTTGGCCTCGGTCGGCCGCATCGACGCCGAGCTCGCATCGTTCGACCCGATCCACGGCAAGCTCGCGTTTAAGTCCGTGAAGGTGAGCGACGCGCGCGGGCTGGGCGGGGATGCCGCCATCGAGGGCCTCGAGGCCGGTGGAATCGATGTCGACCTGCGCAAGCGCGAGGTGCGCGTGGCGAAGATCGCCACTCGCGGCGGAGTCATCGCGGTGAAGCGCGGCGCCGATGGTGCGATCGTGTTGCCCCGCTTCCCCACCGCCGCGGCGCTCTCCGACATGCCCGCCGCGCCCGCCGCGCCCAAGGCCTGGGAGGTGGACGTGGCGAGCGCCACCGCCGCGGGTTACCAGCTCACCCTCGCCGACGCCGCGGTGAAGCCCGCGGCCACCCACCGGGTGGCGATCGAGAGCCTCGAGGCCCAGGGGCTCACCACGCGCGACGGCGGCAAGGGCAAGCTCGCCGCCAGGCTCACCGTCGGCAAGGCCGGCAAGCTCGACCTCGATTCCGATTTCACGCTCGAGCCCCTTCGCGTCGGCGCCACGGTCGACGCGCGCAACCTCGATCTCGTGCCATTGCGCTCCTACGTGGCCGATTTCCCCACCGTGGGGTTGAAGGGCGGTGCGGCCTCCGCGCGGGGCAAGCTCACCGTGGCGGGAAAGCCCGAGGCGCTGCGCATCTCGTGGCGCGGCACGGGCGAGGTGGCGCAGCTCGCCACCATCGACACCGCCAAGCGCGAGGACCTGCTCAACTGGAAGTCGGTGCGCGCCTCGGCCGTCGAGTTCGACATCGCCCCCGGGGCGCCGCTCACGCTGCGCGTGGGGGAGATCGTGGTCGACCGTGTCTATTCGCGGCTGGTGGTGAATCCCGACGGCACCCTCAACGTGCAGGCGCTGCGTACCGGGGAGCCGCCCGCGAAGGGTCCCGCGGCGGCGGCGCCACCGCCCCGCAAGGTCCGCATCGACCGCGTGACGTTCGTCGATGGCCGGCTCGACATCACCGACAACTTCATCCGCCCGAATTACTCCGCCGACGTGGGCGAGCTGCAGGGATCGGTCACGAACCTTTCCTCGGAGCCGGAAAGCCGCGCCACCGTGGACCTGAAAGGGCGCTACGACCGCTCGTCTCCCGTGGTCATCGCGGGCACCGTGAACCCGCTGCGCGGCGACCTCTTCCTCGACGTGGCGGCGAAGGGCGCCGACATCGAGCTGCCGCGGCTCACCGCCTACTCGCAGCGCTACGCGGGCTACGGCATCACCGGCGGCAAGCTCACGCTCGACGTGAAGTACCACATCGACGGCGGCAAGCTCGAGGGCCGCAACAAGGTGCTGATCGACCAGCTCACCTTCGGCGACAAGGTCGAGAGCCCGGACGCGACGAAACTGCCGGTGCTGTTCGCGGTGAACCTGCTCAAGGATTCGAAGGGCCAGATCAACCTCGAGCTGCCGGTGAGCGGCTCCCTCGACGATCCGCAGTTCGACGTGGCGGCACTTGCGATGCAGGTCTTCGGCACCCTGCTGAAGAGGGCGGTGACGGCGCCCTTCAGCCTGCTCGCCGCGGCGCTCGGCGGCGGCGGGGGCGGCAAGGCCGACGGCGGCGACCTGGCATTCGTCGAGTACGCGCCGGGCGGCTCCGAGCTGGAGGAGCGCTCCCAGGCCAAGCTGGAGTCGCTCGTGAAGGCGCTGCGCGAGCGCCCGGGCTTGAAACTCGAGCTCGCCGCCCAGACCGACGCGAAGCGCGACGGCGAGGCATTGCGCCGCGCGGAGCTCCAGCGCCGCCTCGATGCGATGCGCGCGGCCGACAAGTCGGCGGGCGACGACGCGCGGTACCTCAAGGCGCTGATGGCGCGCGAGAAGATCGAGCCGCCCGCCGTCGCGCAGCCGGCGGCCGTGAAGGGCGAGGCGACTAAGGCAGAAGCCGTCAAGGCGCCGGAGCTCACCGACGCCGAAATGGAAGCGCTGCTGCTCGCACGCATCGATATCGGCGACG
>JANMHV010000455.1:0-2645 GCA_031375445.1 Burkholderiales bacterium
GACGCCGGAAGACCTGCGCACGCTCGAGGAGCTGGTGCGGTCGCTGGAGGCCGACCGCTCGATCTACGCCGCGGTGCTGACGGGCGCTGGCGAGAAGTTCTTCTCCGCCGGGGCGGATCTCAAGAACTTCCAGGGCGACAAAGTGTTCGCCCGCCACTTCGTCGCCTGCTTCGGCTCCGCCTTCGACGCGCTGATGAACGCGCGCTTCGTCACCATCGTCGCCATCAACGGCTACGCGATGGGCGGCGGCCTCGAATGCACCCTCGCCTGCGACATCCGCATCGCCGAGTCCCACGCGAAGATGGCGCTCCCCGAGGCGGCCGTGGGCCTGCTGCCGGCCGGCTGCGGCACGCAGAACCTGCCCTGGCTGGTGGGCGAAGGCTGGGCCAAGCGGATGATCCTCACCAACGAGCGCGTCGATGCCGCGACGGCGCTGCGCATCGGCCTGGTGCAGGAGGTGGTGGAGAAAGGCCAGGGCCTGCCCACGGCGCTCGCGATGGCCGAGCGCGTCGCCACCCTCTCGCCGCGCGCCGTGGAGTATTGCAAGGGACTCATCCACAACGCGCGCAACGGCATCCCGCGCCGCGCGGGCCTGGCCCTCGAGCGCGAGCGCTTCATGGACCTCTTCGACCACGAGGACCAGGTGGAGGGCGTCTCGGCATTCCTCGAGAAGCGCACGCCGGAATGGAAGAACCGCTAGCCGCGGCGTCGGGCGAGCTCCTCGCCCGCGTCGCCAACGGGGTGGCCACCGTCACCCTGAACCGCCCCGCCGCGCTCAACGCGCTGTCGCTCCCGATGCTGGAGGGGCTGCGCGACTGGCTCGGCGCCTGGGAATCCGATCCGCGGGTTCGCAAGGTCGTGCTGCGCGGCGCCGGCGGCAAGGCGTTCTGCGCCGGCGGGGATGTGCGCGCCATGCACGACAGCGTGAAGGCCGGCGGCACCCTGCACGAGCGCTTCATGGCGGTGGAATACGCGCTCGACTATCGCATCCACACCTATCCCAAGCCCGTGGTCGCGATGATCGACGGCATCGTGATGGGCGGCGGCATGGGGCTCTCGCAGGGTGCCGCCGTGCGCATCGTGGGCGACCGCACGAAGATGGCGATGCCCGAGACGATCATCGGCCTCTTCCCCGACGTGGGCGGCAGCTGGTTCCTCTCCCGCGTGCCCGGCGAGCTCGGCACCTACCTCGGCCTCGTCGGCCCCACCATCGGCGCCGCCGACGCGGTCTACTGCGGGCTCGCCGACGTGAACGTGGGCGAGGCGCGCGAGCCGGAGCTGGCGGCGCTACGGCCCGCCATCGACCACCACTTCGCGCACGATTGCGTGGAAGCCATCGCCGCCTCCCTCGAAGCCGAGACCCGCGCGCCCTGGTTGGAGTGGGCCGGGCGCACCCGCCACGCGCTGGCGCTGCGATCGCCCACGATGCTGGCCGTCACGCTCGAGCAGTTGCGACGCGGGCGCACCATGAATCTCGCCGAATGCTTCCGCATGGAGCTCAACCTCGTGCACGGCGCCTTCGCCCACGGGGACCTCGTCGAAGGCATCCGCGCCATGATCGTGGAGAAGGACCGCGCGCCACGCTGGCAGCCGCGTGCGCCGCTGGAAGCCTTCTTCGCCCCGCGCTGGAGCGCGCCGCAGCACCCCCTCGCATCCCTGTAGTCCCTGCCCAATCCAAAGGAAACACGATGAAACTCGCAACCTTCTCCCCGCTTCCCTCGGGAGCGCCACGGCCGGGCCTCGTGCTCGATGACCAGCGCATCATCGACATCCCCGCAGCGCTTGGCGCCGACGAGGACACGCAGACGATGCTGGGCCTGGTGCGCGCCGGCGCCCCGATGATGCAGCGCCTGCGCGAGCTGGCGGGGCAAAGCGCCGTGGGCTCCGTGGCGCTGGCCGACGTGAAGCTCCATGCGCCGATCCCCCGGCCGCAGAAGAACGTGTTCTGCGTCGGCTGGAACTATGTCGAACATTTCGAGGAAGGCGCCAAGGCGCGGCCGCATGTGACGGAAATGCCCAAACACCCGGCGTTTTTCAGCAAGCAGCCGCTGGCCGTCAACAGCCCCTATGGCGAAGTGCCGTCGCACCCCGGCGTCACGGAAAAACTCGACTGGGAAGTGGAAATGGCCATCGTCATCGGCAAGGGCGGCCGCAACATCAAGGAAGCCGATGCGATGAAACACATTTACGGCTACATGATCGCCAATGACGTGTCGGCGCGCGAAGTACAGCGCCAGCACGGCCAGCAGTGGTTCAAGGGCAAGAGCCTCGACGGCCACTGCCCGATGGGGCCTTGGCTGACCACTGCGGACGAAGTGAAAACACCGCAGAACCTGCGCATCACCTGCCGTGTCAACGGCGTGACCAAGCAGGATTCCAACACCAGCTATATGTATTTCAAGCTGCCACGCCTGATCGCCGAACTCTCGGCCGGCCTGACGCTGGAACCTGGCGACCTGTTCCTGACCGGCACGCCGGCCGGTGTGGGACATGCGCGCACACCGCCGGAATTCATGAAAGCCGGCGACATCCTGGAAACGGAAGTTGAGGGGCTGGGACTGCTGCGCAACAAAATAGGCGCAAAATAAGTTGGCTCGAAGTAGTTAGGCGAAATAAACTTCGTCGCTCCAATAAAAAACGCCAAA
>JANMHV010000474.1:0-4783 GCA_031375445.1 Burkholderiales bacterium
GGGGGGGCCCGCGTTGGGGGGGGTGGTTTGGGGGGGGGCTTCTTGGGGGGGGGGCGCGGGCGCGTTTCCCTGGGGGCGGGCCCCCGCGGCGGGGTCCTTGCGCCGCTGCCCGAGGCTCTTCTCGAGGAGTGCCGCGAAATCGATCACCTCGGCGGTGGCCGTGCGCTTCGCCTTGGGAAATGCCTTCGCATTGCCGTGCGCCTTCTCCTCGATCAACTTCAGCAGGTCGTCGCGATAGGTGTCGTGGTACTGGACCGGGTCCCACTCCATCGCCATGTCGGCCACCAGGCGCTCGGCCATGTCGACTTCCTTCGCGGTGACCTTCGCGTCCTTGAGATCCGCGGGCACCTTGAGCTCGGCCGGATCGCGCAGCTCGTTGGCGTAGCGCAGGGTGTTCAGGACCAGCCACTTGTCCACGGCGTAGAGCGCCGCCAGGTGGGCGCGGGTGCGGATCACCACGGTCGCGATGCCCACGCGCCCGGTGCGCACCAGCGTCTCGCGCAAGAGCGCATAGCCCTTGTCGCCGTGCTTGCCGGGCGTGAGGTAGTAGGGCGACTCGAAGACATAGGCGGGCAGCGCCTCGCGCGGCACGAAGCCCGTGATGTCGACGGACTGCGAGGCTTCGACGTTCGCCGCCTTGAAGTCCTCCTTCTCGAGGGTCACGTACTGCCCCTCGGTCCATTCATAGCCCTTCACGATGTCCTCGAACGCCACCTCGTCGCCCGTGGTCTTGTTGTAGCGCTTGTAGCCCACCGGCTGCAGGTCGCGGCGGTCGAGCATCGAGAACGACAGCTCGTCGCTCTGCTCGGCGGGGAAGAGCGAGACGGGGATGTGGACCAATCCGAACTGGATGGCGCCTTTCCAGAGCTCGCGGGGCATGGGGTTCCCTTTCGTCTTTGTCCTACAGCCGCGCCTCCCGCCGTCCGATGGGACCGTAGCGCGGGCGCAGGCAAAATGCACTGGGCGTGTTTCTACAGACGCGAAATGACGCCCGCGGTTCTCCCGGTTGGAAGGGATTTCGGGAAACCGGTGCATTTTTCGCTGTCTGATCGATACGAACCTCCACACTGCCCGCAGGAAGCCCTTCGATGATCCGTTTCGACCTGTCCATCGCCCTGGACTACACCGTGCTCTCGCCGAGCGACTTCGTCTTCATGATCCAGCCGACGAATACGCCCTACCAGCGAGTGACCTGGGAGCGCCTGAACACCATTCCGCACGTCTCGATCGAGGAAGACGTCCACGGCACGCCGCCCAACCGCCACCTGCGCATGCGGGTCGAGGAGCCCGGCAGCTTCACGCTCCGTTACGATGCGATCGTCGATGTGGTGCACCATTTCGCGCTTCCCGCCGACATCCGCGAGGTGCCGATCGCGGCACTCCCGGCCTCGGTGCTGCAGTACGTCTACCCGAGCCGCTATTGCCAGTCCGACCGCATGGTCCAGACCGCGATCCAGGAGTTCGGCAACATGGAGCCCGGCTACGAGCGCGTCCAGGCGATCCGCGAATGGGTCAAGTCGCGCACCAGGTTCCAGGTCGGGGCGAGCCACGGGGGCACCTCGGCGCTGGACACCTTCGAGTGCGGCACCGGCGTGTGCCGCGACTTCGCGCACCTGATGATCACCATGTGCCGCGCGCTCAACATCCCCGCGCGGCTCGCCACCGGCATCGACTACGGCGCCGACCCCTCGATGGGCCCGACCGACTTCCATTGCTACGTCGAGGTGTACATCGGCGATCGCTGGTACATCTTCGATCCGTCCGGCATCTCGCCGCGCATGGGGCTGATCCGCATCGGCACCGGGCGCGACGCGAGCGAGGTGGCGTTCTCCACCATCTTCGGTTCGGTCCAGTGGACCATGCCGAAGATCTCGATCCGGGCGGAGCGCGACTCGAAGGAGAGCCTGGTGGAGCCGTTCCGCCACGACTACGCGGTGTCGACGGATTCGGCGGACCAGGAGCCCGACGAGGCGGTCACGCAACTGCTGCGCTCGCAGTCGGCGCCCATGGATCGGGGAACGCCTTCCATCGCCGCGGAGTGAGTCGACGCGCGGCGGTGTAGCCCCTTCTACATGCGCATCCCGCGCGCGATGCTGGATAGGACCGTCACCAGTTCGGCGGGTGCCACCGGCTTGGTGAGGTGCATCTGGAAACCCTCGCTCAAGGCCCGGATCCGGTCCTCGCGCTGGGTGAAGGCCGAGAGCGCGATCGCGGGCCGCCGGCGCTTCGGCACCTGCCCGGCCTCCCATTCCCGAATGCGCTTCAACGTCGCATAGCCGTCTTCTCCCGGCATCGCGATGTCGCACACCATCACCTCGGGTCCCTCGCCGGGAAGGCCGCGCGCGAGCTGCTCGAGGGCCGCTGCCCCCGATTCCGCCGTCGCCACCGTGGCCCCCGTCTGTTCGAGGAGTGCGGCGAGCGATTCGCGCGCCTCGCGCTGGTCGTCGATCAGCAGCACGCGCACCCCTGAGAGCGACGGCAGCGCCGTTGCCCCGGGGAGGCGTGGCGTCGCTGCCTCCCCGCCGCACTTGGCGCCGCTTTCGCGCCGCAACGGCAAGTGGACGCGAAAGGTGGCGCCGCGGTCGACGCCGCCGCTCTCGCACGTGGCATGGCCGCCATGCAGCTCCGCCAGGCGCTGGACCAGGGCCAAGCCCAAGCCCAGGCCCTCCTGGCCGCGGCGGCTCGAGCCCTGGTGGGCCTGGCGGAACGGATCGAAGATGTAGGGGAGGAATTCCGGTGGCACGCCCGCGCCGTTGTCGCGGACCTCCACACGCGCCATCGCACCCTCGGCACGCGCGCCGACCCAGATGGTGCCGCCGGGCGGCGTGAACTTCACCGCGTTCGACACGAGGTTCACGAAGATCTGGCGGATGCGGTCGGAATCGCCGTGGATCTCGCGATCGGCGATCGCGTAGTCGGTGATGATGTGGAGGTCCTTTTCAAGCGCGGTCGCCCGCAGCGTCTCCACCGCATCGGCCAGCGCCGGAAGCAGCGGCATCGCCTCTTTCACCAGCCCCAGGTTGCCGGACAGGGCCCGTGTCACGTCGAGCAAGTCCTCGATGAGGCGCACCTGCTGCTCGACCCCGATCATGATTCCGGCCAGCGCACGGCGCACCGTGGGGTCCGGGTCGCGCAGCTGGTTCTCGAGCACGTGGGTCCAACTCTTGATGCCGTTCAGCGGCGAGCGCAGCTCGTGGGAGACGATGGCGAGGAACTGGTCCCGGGCGAGTGTGGCGGTTTCCGCGTCGGCGCGGGCACTCCTCTCGTGGGCGAGCATCTCGGCGCGCTCCTCTTCCTCCCGTGCACGGGCGGTATCGTCATAGGCGATCACGAGCACGCCGTCGACGCGACCGGCGACGGACTCCGGGATCACCCGGCCGACGAAGTGGCGACGCTGCCCCTCCCGGTCGAGCTCGAACCGGAAGCGCTGCTCCTCCCCGCCGGCGCGCGCGGCAGCTACCGCCTCGGCGAGAGGCGCGCCCACCGCGGCCGGCAGGCCGAGGGCCGCGTGGCCCCGTCCCACCAGCGCCTCGGGGGAGAGGCCCAGCTCCTTCTCGACGGCGCGGTTGGCGTAGACGCAACGCAGGTCGCGGTCGAAGCGGGCGATGACGTCGGGAATGTTGGCCGCGAGGGTCTTGAAGCTCTCCTCGCGGTCGCGCGCGGCCTGCTCGGCGCGCATGCGGTCGGTGATATCGAGGCACGAGCCGAGGAAGCCGGAGAGGCGCGAATCCGTGACGAGGGGCACGCCCTTGTCGAGCAGCCAGCGAAACTCGCCATCGGCGCGGCGCAGGCGATACTCCACCTCGAAGGGCTGCCAGGCGGCGAACGCCTTCTCGTACGCCTCGAGGCAGCGCGCCCGGTCCTCCTCGTGGATGCCCCCGGCCCAGCCGAAGCCGAGCTCCGCCTCCAGCTCACGACCGGTGAAGTCGAGCCAGGGACGGTTGAAGTACACGCATCGGCGGTCGGGACTCGCCACCCAGATCATGACCGGCGCGCAGTCCGCCATGAGGCGGAAATGATCCGCCGACTCGCCGCGACGGCTTCCGCGGGGAGGCGCGGAGCCCGCCGCGGCGCGTGCGTTCATGGAGCGCGGGAGATTTCCCCGAGCGACGAGCGCATCTGCTCCTCGCGGATGCCGTACTCACGCAGGCGGTTGTAGAGAGTCTTGGTGCAGATGCCCAGCATCTCGGCGGTGCGCTTCCTCTCGCCGCCGCAGTGCTCGAGCGTCGACAGGATGAGCTCCTTGGCGGCGACCGATAGCGGCGTGCCCAGGGGCACGGTGATGACGGGGCCCGCGGCCGTTGCGGAGCCGTGGTGGGTGGTGCGGGTCGGTACGGTTTCGATGTCCATCGTTGGTCCCTCCAGACCTTCGTCGCCTGCCATGATGAATACGCGGTGGATGTAGTTCTTCAGCTCTCGGACGTTGCCGGGCCATGGGTGCTGCTTCATCTGCGCCATCGCCCCGGGCGCGAACTGCTTGCGTGTGCCGCTCGCCTGGTTCATCTCGTCCAGGAAGTGAGTGGCCATGAGCTCCATGTCGTCCAGGCGCTCGCGCAACGGCGCGAGCTGCAGCGGGAAGACGTTGAGCCGGTGGTAGAGGTCCTCGCGGAAGTTTTTCTCGGCGGCGAGCTGGCGGAGGGGGATATTGGAGGCGGCGATGATGCGGGCGTCCACCGGGATGTCACGGGTGCCGCCGACACGACGGATGCGTTTGTCCTCCAAGGCTTTGAGGAGCTTGGCCTGGGTCCCAAGCGGAAGGCTGGCTACCTCGTCGAGAAAGAGG
>JANMHV010000021.1:0-14946 GCA_031375445.1 Burkholderiales bacterium
GCGCAAGCCGCGGCGGCCCAGCTCGCGACGACATTCCGGGTGCTCGAAGCCGAGCCGGCCCTCGATCCCGTGATGGTGGCGCGCATCGGCGCCACGCCGGCCGCGACGCACGCCCACTCCCGCATGGGGCATGCATGAGCCGCGAAGATCCCATCGATCCCGACGTGCTTCTCCAGGGAACCCGTAACTCATGACCTCCCGCATCTCCTGCGCCTGCGCCCTTGCGGCACTTGCCCTCCCCGCCGCCGCGGCACACCTGGACCCCGTTCCGGTACGCCTCATGGGCATCAACGACTTCCACGGCAACCTCGAGCCCTTGCCGGGGCTGACCCTGACATTGCCCGACCCCTCGGCCCCAGGCGCGCCCGCGCTGCGCGGCGTGGTCACGGGCGGCGCAGCCGCGCTGGGTGGACTGGTGAAAAGCCTGCGCGCGGGCGCGCCCTACAGCCTGATGGTCGCGCAGGGCGACCTGGTGGGGGCCGCCCCCCTCGTGTCCTCGCTATTCCGGCACGAGTCCACGATCGAGATCCTGAACGACATCGGCCTCGAGGTCAGCTCGTTCGGCAACCACGAGTTCGACGAAGGCGCGACCGAGCTGGCGCGCCTCATCAGGGGCGGATGCGCGGCGACGAAGCCCGACGCGGTGATCACCAGCTGCGCGCGCGGGACCTACGGCGGGGCGCGCTTCACCTACCTTGGCGCCAACGTGCTGGACGCGAAGGGCAAGCCGATCACCGCCCCGTACGTCGTGAAGCACTTCGACGGCATCGAGGTCGGAGTCATCGGAGCCGTGACGCGCGCTACCGCTACCCTGGTCACGCCTTCGGGTATCGCGGGCCTGCAGTTCGTCGACGAGGCCGACGCGGTGAACCGCGCCGCCGCGGAGCTGCGTGCGCAAGGCGTCCGCGCGATGATCGCCCTCTTCCACGAGGGCATCGAGATCGACTCGCGCGCCGAGTGGAACGACACGTCCTGCCCGGGTGCCGCGGGGCCGCTCCTGGACATCGCACGCCGCCTGGCGCCCGAGATCCGCGTGATCTTCTCCGGGCATACGCATCGCGGCTACCGCTGCGAGATCGGCGGCCGGCTCCTGATGCAGGGGACGGCCTACGGCCGCGGCATCTCGGTCGTGGATGTCGAGCTCGACCGCAGCACGCGCGCGATGCTGCCCCCGGTGCGCTCGCAGAACCTGCCGGTGCTGAACGAGGGGACGGATGCGCAGGTCCGTGCCAAGTTGATCGCGGGCGCGCCGGAGCCGTTCGGCAAGACGCTCGCCGATGCGAAGCCGGACGAGAAAGTCGCCGGGAAGGTGGCGGCCTACGTCGCGCTGGCCAAGCCCAAGGCCGAGCGGGTGGTCGCGCGCATCGGCGGGTCCTTCAACCACTCCCGCACGGACAGCGGCGACACCGCCGCGGGCCGCCTCGTGGCCGACGCGCAGCTCGCCGCGGCCCGCGCCGAAGGCGCGCAGCTCGCCCTGATGAATCCGGGCGGGGTACGCGGCGAGGGGCTGCTGTGCGCGGCGCCGCCCTGCTCCGTCACTTTCGGCCAGATCTTCTCGTTGCAACCGTTCGGCAACAGCATCGTGATCATGAACCTCACGGGCGAGCAGCTAAGACGTGCGCTGGAGCAGCAGCATCGCCCGGGCGCCGAGCCCTACCTGCTGCAGCCCTCCGACGGTTTCACGTTCCACTGGGCCAACAACGCGCCGCGCGGGCAGCAGGTGAGCGACATGCGCCTCGCGGGCGAGCCGATCGACCCGTCGAAGACCTACCGCGTGAGCGTGAACAGCTTCCTCGCCGAGGGCGGCGACGGGTTCACGGTGCTGAGAGAGGGCCGCGACCTGAAGGGCGCCGGCCAGGACATCGACGCGCTCCTCGCCTGGCTCAACGCCGCCGAGCGCACCCCCGCCCCCACCCCGCGCATCACCCGGGTGCGCTGAAGGAATCCGCAATGACTCGCCGCACCTCCGACCACATCGTCCTTTCCTCGCATCCCAGCGCGCAAAGGAAGCCGTTCTTCGAAGTCCAATGGGGAGCGCCCAGCGCCCCGGAGCGCGGCCCGGTCATCGCGAGCCTCACCGACGTGACGCAACGCAACGCCATCGGCACCCACGCCGGCGCCTACGCCGTGTACCGGGCGCTCGCCGTGGCTTCGGGCGCGCTGCAGCGCGACCACCGCCCGGACCTCACCGACACGGCGCCCGCGGAGTCCGTGGGGCCGCATCCCCAATGGGCCGACCCGGACAAGATCGTGTCGATGGACCCGTGGGGGCACCTGGTGGCGAGCGCCTTCGCCGAGCAGATCGCGGCCGGGGCCGACGTGCGCCCCACCATCGCGATCACCAAGGCCCACATCAACATGCCGGAGCTGAAGGCGGCGATCGCCGCCGGGCGCCTCGAGCCCGACGGCGACATCCTCTCGGCGGCGGGCGACGTACGCGTGACCAAGGCGGCGATCGATCCGGTCTGGTACCTGCCGGGCATCGCGAACCGCTTCAGCGTGAAGGAATCGAGCCTGCGCCGCGCCCTCTTCGAACAGACCGCCGGCATGTTCCCGGAGCTGGTGACGCGCCCCGACCTCAAGGTGTTCCTGCCGCCCATCGGCGGCATGACGCTCTATCTTTTCGGCGACGTTGAAAAGCTCGGCCGGCCCGAGACGCGGGTCGCCTGCCGCCTGCACGACGAGTGCAACGGCTCCGACGTGTTCGGCTCCGACATCTGCACCTGCCGGCCGTACCTCGCGCACGGCATCGAGGTGTGCATCGAGGCGGCGCAGGCGGGCGGCGTGGGGCTCGTGGTCTACAACCGCAAGGAAGGCCGCGCGCTCGGCGAGGTGACCAAGTTCCTGGTCTACAACGCGAGGAAGCGCCAGCCCGGCGGCGACCGCGCCGAGACCTACTTCGCGCGCACCGAGTGCGTGGCGGGCGTGCAGGACATGCGCTTCCAGCAGCTCATGCCCGACGTCTTCCACTGGCTCGGCATCACCCGCATCGACCGCTGGGCCTCGATGAGCGACATGAAACACGGCGCGCTGGTCGAGGCCGGCATCGAGGTGATCGAACGCGTGCCGATCCCCAACGAGTTGATCCCCGACGACGCGCGCGTGGAGATGGATGCGAAGAAGGCGGCCGGTTATTTCTCCAACGACGTGCCGAAGGCCGCGGACCTCACGCAGCCCAGGGGCCGCAAGCTCGACGAGTGACGCGCGCTTGAACGACACCTCCGCCTCTCCTTCCGCCGCGCGGCTCCTCACCGCCGGGGCGATCCGCGCCCATTGCGCCGAGGTCGCCCGCCAGGCGATCGAGGGCCGATCCGCGCATTTCACCTGGCGCGAGGAGCAGCTTCCACGGGTGGCGGCCTACATCGTGGACGTGATCCGCGAGCGCTACCCTACCCTCGAGGTGCCGGTGCACAGCCGCTGGCGCCACTTCGAGGCGGGCGGCAACGACCGCTGGGGCGCGCTGGTTTCCCGCCACGGCCTCGGGGAACCGGCCCACGCGCTGGAGCGCGCCCGCGCCGCCGTGGACCTCGTGATCCCGAGCGTGCTGCTGGATGCCGGCGCCGGGCCCGCCTGGGCCTATCGCGAAACGGCGAGCGGTGCCACGTACTCGCGCTCCGAGGGCCTCGCGGTCGCGAGCTTCGACCTCTTCGCCGCGGGCCTCCTGTCTTCGCGCTCCACGGCGCCGCTGCGCAGCGACGCGGAGGCGCTGGCGCGGGTGACCGCCGCGCGCCTGGAGCACGCCTTCCAGGTCACTGCCACCAACCCGCTGGTGGGGCTCGAGGGGCGCGCGGCACTCCTATCCCGCCTGGGAGGCCTCCTCGCCACCGGCCCCCGGTGGTTCGGCGCGGAGGGCCGCCTCGGCAACCTGGTGGATTTCTGGATCGGGGCGGCCACCGGAGGCCGCCTCCCCGCCGCGGCGGTGCTCGAGACGCTACTGCACGCGCTGGGACCGATGTGGCCCGGCCGCGAGGTTCGCGACGGCGTGGCTCTCGGCGACTGCTGGCCCCATCCGGCGGCATCAGGCGGCCTCGTCCCCTTCCACAAGCTCACCCAATGGCTCACCTACTCGCTGCTGGAGCCGCTCGCCGAGGCGGGCATCGAGGTGACGGGGCTGGATGCCCTCACGGGGCTCCCGGAGTACCGCAACGGCGGCCTGCTGCTCGACCTGGGCTTGCTGGAGGCGAAGGACCCCACGTTCCACACGCGGCTGCTGCAAGTGGGCGAAACGGCGGTGGTGGAATGGCGCGCGCTCACGGTGGTGGGGCTGGACCGCCTGGCGCCCCTGGTGCGCGGCGCGCTGGGCAAGGATGCGGCATCCTTCCCGCTGGCGCGGATGCTCGAGGGAGGCACCTGGGCCGCGGGCCGGCGCATCGCGGCCGAGCGGCGCGCGGGGGGCACCCCGCCCGTGCACGTGGCGAGCGACGGAACGGTTTTTTGAACAGGGAGGATCGAGTGAGACACGAATTCCCCAACCTGCAGGTCATCGCGCACCCGCTGATCCAGCACAAGCTGTCGCAGATGCGCGACGAGAACACCGACACCGAACGCTTCCGGCGCCTGGTGCGCGAGGTGGGCCAGATGCTCGCCTACGAGGTGACCCGCGACCTGCCCACCGAGAACGTCACCATCCGCACCCCGGTGGCCGAGGCCACGGTGCCGATGATCAGCGGCAAGCAGCAATGCATCGTCTCGATCCTGCGGGCCGGCAACGGCATGCTCGACGGCATGCTCGAGCTCCTGCCCGCGGCCCGCGTGGGGCACATCGGCCTCTACCGCGACCCCGCGACGCTGGAGCCGGTCGAGTACTACTTCAAGGTTCCCGACGACATCGCACATCGCACGGTGATCGTGGCCGATCCCATGCTCGCCACCGGCAACTCGGCGGTGGCGGCGATCCACCGGCTGAAAGACCACGGTGCGACCACCGTGAAGCTGGTGTGCCTGCTGGCCGCCCCCGAGGGGGTGCGCTGCATGCTCGAGGCGCATCCCGACGTGATGATCACCGTGGCGGCGCTCGACGACCGGCTGAACGACCACGGCTACATCGTGCCGGGCCTGGGAGATGCGGGCGACCGCATATTCGGCACCCGCTAGCCGGCCCGCCCCCACCATCCGGAGCGTCGACATGTCACATGGCATGAGAATCGCTGTAGCTTCACCGCCACAATCGCGTGGCATCATGCATCGCCACCATGGAGGACGCCGCCGAGGCGCCCCAGGTTTCCATGCACCGCCAACGGGCGCGCACGCCCCGGAGCGGAGCATTTGAGAAGTCAAGAAACAGCATTCACAAAAATCGATAACCCCCAGGGAGAACCATGAGCAAACCCACCAGCTTCAGACTGTCCCGCATCGCCTTCTGCGTGGCGCTGGCCCTCGGCGCCGCCACGGCACAGGCGCAGAACACCACCTCGATCATCGCCGGCAAGGTGACCAGCGCCGACGGCCGCCCGGTCGCGGGCGCCACCGTCACGTTGCGCCACGTCGAGTCGGGGCAGTTGAGCAACCTCACCACCGATGCCGAGGGGCGGTACAACGCACGCGGCCTGCGGGTCGGCGGCCCGTACACGCTCACGGTCACGAAGGACGGGGCGACCGAGACGCGCGAGAACGTCTACCTGCTGCTCGCCGACACCACCGCGGTGGACGTCCGGCTGGCGCGCCCGGCGCGCGAGACCATCGTCGTGACCGGCACCGGTTTCGACGACAAGTTCGCCACCAACGCCATGGGCGCCTCGACCCAGATCAGCCGCGCGCAAATCGACGGCTTCGCCTCGATCCAGCGCAACCTCCAGGACTACGCCCGCCTCGACCCGCGCGTCTCCCAGACCGACAAGGAACGCGGCGAGATCTCGGTGGCGGGCCAGAACTCGCGCTACAACAAGATCACCATCGACGGCGTGAACATCAGCGACACGTTCGGCATCGAAGCCAACAACCTCCCCACGTTGAAGCAGCCGGTGTCGATCGACGCCATCGCCTCGGTGCAGGTCAACGTCTCGAACTACGATGTTTCGCAGACCGGCTACACCGGCGGCAACATCAACGCCGTCACCAAGTCGGGCACCAACGAGCTGCACGGCACCGTGAGCTACGTCTACCGCGACGACGACATGGCGGGCAAGCGCTACAGCCGCAACACCGACACCTACACCACGCCGCCCAAGTTCGAGGAATCCCTGAAGGGCTTCACCCTCGGCGGCCCGGTCATCAAGGACAAGGTGTTCTTCTACCTTGGCTACGAGGAGCTGAAGAGCACGCGCAACGCCCCCGACTTCGGCCCCGTGGGCAGCGCCAGCAGCGGCATCGTCGGGATCTCGCAAGGCGCCATCGCCGGGGTGACGGCGCTTGCCAACAGCCAATACGGGCTCGACCTGGGCACCACCGGCGCCACCGGCGCCGAATTGCTGGTGAAGGACTACCTCGCGAAGCTGGACTGGAACATCAACGCCAACCATCGCGCCAACATCCGCTTCACCCGCACCGAGCAGACCGAGCCGATCTACCAGAACTTCTCGGCCACCCAGGTGGCGCTCAGCTCCAATCTCTGGAACCAGGTGAAGAAGATCGATACCCTGGTCGGCCAGTGGTTCGCCGACTGGACGCCGAACTTCGCGACCGAGTTGAAGCTCTCCAGCCGCGACTATCACAGCGAGCCCGCCAACGCGGTGAACCTGCCGGAGATGCGCTTCAACTACACCGGGGCACTCCCCCCCGGCTCGCCCGCGGGCACCAACACCGGCACCCGCACCCTCTACGGCGGCACCGAGAGAAGCCGCCACTTCAACATCCTCGACACCGAGACCAAGGACCTCTACTTCGGCGGCACCTGGACCCGCGGCGCCCACGAGATCAAGGGGCTCTACGACTACGCCGACAACAAGATCTACAACGCCTTCCTGCAGGACACCAAGGGCCAGTACACCTTCAGCTGCGTGAACAGCGCCGCCAACTACGTCTACTCCTTCGGCGCCATCAACTGCGCCACCGCCACCTCGGCACAGGTCGAGGCCGCGGTGCTGGAGAACTACCAGCGCGGCCGCCCCTCGGCCTACCTGGTGCAAGTGCCGCTGCAGGCGGGCGGCTCGCTTTTCGATGGCGTGGCGTCTTTCAAGGTGCAAAACCACGGCTTCGGCCTGCAGGACACGTGGACGTTCAACGATCGCCTCACGTTCCAGTACGGCCTGCGGGTCGATACGCCGGTGATGCCGGACAGCCCGCTGCGCAACACGGCGGCCGCGGCCCCCCTGGTGGCGGGCAGCGTCTCGGGCACCACGATCACCCGGCAGTCTGGTGGCTTCGGGCTGGACAACACCCACACCATCGACGGCGAGACGCTGGTGCAGCCGCGCTTCGGCTTCAACTACCTGTTCGACACCGAGCGGCCCACCCAGCTTCGCGGCGGCTTCGGCCTGTTCCAGGGCGCGGCGGCCACGGTGTGGATATCGAACATCTACTCCAACACCGGCGTCGCCACGCGGGTCGTCGGCTGCGGCACCTCGGGCTTCGCGAGCTGCCCATCGGCCGGCGGCATCTTCAACCCCGATCCGGCGAACCAGCAGACCAGCTTCCCGGGTGCCGCACCCTCGGCCAACGTGGACTTCCTGCAGCCCGGGCTGGGACAGCCTTCGGTGTGGAAGGCCAACCTGGCGCTCGAACACAAGCTGCCGTGGTTCGACATGGTGGCGAGCTTCGAGTACCTCGCCACGCAGACCAACGTCGGCATCTACTACCAGCACCTCAACCTGGGCGCGCCCACTCGTTTCGGCACCGACGGGCGCCCGCTCTTCTACACGCCCACCGCCTACAACCCGGCGTGCTGGAGCTCGGGGGGCACCCGGCTTACGACCGGCACCACCTGCAGCGTCGACAACCGCACGCGCGCGCTGTCCAACCCGAGCTACAACAACGTGCTTCTCGCCTCGAAGAGCCGCGAGGGCACCGGGCAGCTGGCCACGATGTCCCTCTCTGGACGGGCGATGCGCGACTGGCTGTGGCAGGTCGCCTACACGTACACCGAGCAGACCGAGGCGAACGGCCTCACCTCGTCGGTGGCCAACTCCAACTGGCAAGCACGCGCGAGCTTCGATCCCAACGCCAACGTGGCCAGCAACTCGGCCTACCTGGTGAAGGACCGCCTGAACGCCTCCGTCATCTGGGAGACGGCGTTCATGAAGGGCTTCAAGACGCGCGTGGGCCTGTTCTACGAGGGCCGCGCCGGCAAGCCCTACAGCTGGACGTTCTCGAACGACGCCAACGGCGACGGCATCTTCGGCAACGACCTGCTGTACATCCCGCGCTCGTTCGGCTCGGGCGACGTGATCTTCCTCGGGGACACGGCGACCAACCGCGCGGCGGAGCTGCGCTTCTGGCAGGTCGTGGACGCCAACGGGTCGCTCTCGGGCAACTCCGGCAAGGTGGTGGAGAGGAACAGCGCCTTTTCGCCGTGGACCAACCAGGTCGACCTGCGCCTCACGCAGGAAGTCCCGAGCTTCTTCCGCGGCCACAAGGCGGTGGTGTCGTTCGACATCCTCAACGTCGGCAACCTCATCAGCAAGCGCTTCGGCCGCATCGACGAGATGGCGTTCCAGGGCCAGGGCGGGCAGATCCGCACCTTCGTGAATTTCGTGGGCATCGACCCGGCGAGCGGGCGCTACATCTACTCCGTGCGCAATCCCGACGACTTCACCACGCGCCAGGCGCGCGGCGAGTCGCAGTGGGCGATGCAGGTGACGTTCCGCTACGAGTTCTGAGGACTGCTGCCCGGCCTTCAGTGGCCGGGCAGCAAGGGGGCCGTGGCGGAAGTCACGGCCCCTTTTTCATGGAACCGCCGGGGCCGCGCGCACCGCCGCCACGAAGGCGCCGAGCTTCCCGGCATTCAGCGTGCCGTGCTCGCGCACGCCGGTGCACAGGTCCAGGCCGAATGGCCGGACACGCTCGATCGCCTCGACGACGTTGGCGGGAGTGAGGCCACCCGCGAGGAATACCGGTTTTCCCGCTTCGGCGCATATTCGCGCGCTCACCTCCCAGTCGTGCACGCGGCCGGTACCGCCCAGCTCCTTTACCGCGAGCGAGGGGTTGCCCGAGTCGAGGAGCAGCGCGTCCACAAGCGGTGCGACCTCGCGCGCCTCGTCCAGCGCCGCGACATCGCGAACGTGGATCACCTGCACCAGCTTGATGGCCGGGAGGCGCGCGCGAAGGCGGCGCAGCTCCGCCGGCGGCACGTGGTCGACGAGCTGCAGCACCGAGGTGCGGCAGCGCGCGTGCTGCGCCTCGATGGCATCGGCGTCCTGGAGCGCGGTGAGGAGGAAGGTGGCGACCGGCGGCGGCACCGAGGCCGCGATCTCGGCGATCAGCGCCTCGCCGATCACCCCGGGACCGCTCGGCATCGCGGCGACGAGGCCCAGCGCCGAGGCGCCCGCCACGATCGCGAGGCGGGCCTCGTCGACGCTCGAGATGCAGCAGATCTTGATGCGGGGGGACGTCATGGGGCCAGGGAGCGGGATTCGCGCGCCTTCGCGTTCAACCCACCCTGAACTTCCACGACAGCCTCATCCCGGCCTCGCGATCAGAACACGGCCTTGAATTGCACGCCCCAGGTGCGCGGCTCGTTGATCATGCCGGTCAAGTTGTTGAAGTCGATGCCGCCGATGACCCGGATCTGGTTGGTGATGTTGCGCCCGTAGAGCGCCACCTCGTAGGCGTCGTTGCGCCACTTGTAGCCCACCCGCACGCCGCCCTCCACCAGCGCCTTGCCGGTGAACTCGGTCGATTCGTAGAGGAAGAAGTTGACCTTGCCGCGATAGGCCCAGTCCGTGTGGAAGTAGTACTCGCCGTCCCGCGTCGGGATCGAGTAACGCAGCGCCGCGTTGTAGACGACCTTCGGAGCGTTGGGCAGCGGGTTGCCGTTGATCGACACCGTCGGCGCGAACCGGAAGTTGGCCGGGTCCGCCGGGCTCGTGATGGGATCGAGCACCGTGCAGCCGGAGCCGCAGGCATCGATGCGCAGATTCGCGTCCTTGATTTCGGTCTTGTTGTAGCTGGCGCTGAGCGAGCCCATCAGGTTCGGAGCGAGGAGCGCCTGGAAATCGAGCTCGAAGCCGCTGCCCACGGTCTTGTCCGCGTTGACAAGTCGATTGAAGTTCGCCGCCCCACCCACGGCGGTGAGCTGCTGGTCGCGCACCTCGTAGCCGAACACCGTGAAGGCGATGCGCCCGCGCTTGTTCCAGAGATCACTTTTCACGCCCGCCTCGAACGACGTGACCTTCTCCGACTCAGCCACCGAAACCGTGTCGCCGAAGAGGATGCGCCCCTGGATGCTGGGGGCGCGGAAGCCGCGCGCGATTCGCGCATAAAGGTTGGTGTCCGGGTTCACGACGTAGCTCAGGCTCACGTCGCCGGAAACGTCCGAGTCGCTGGGGTTGGCGGTGAGACGCCCCGTCGTTCCGCCGCCGATGGGGGACTGGAAACGCTGCGCCGCGAACTCCTTCTTGTCGTGCGTGTAGCGCAGGCCCGCGCGCAGCCCCAGCGCCTGGGTGAGTGCCAAGCTCATCGAGCCGTACAGCGCCGTGGCCTCGTTCTCCTGCGTCTGCTGCGCATAACCATTGACCGCTCCACCACCGAGCGTGTCGTAACTGAAACTGTCGATGGTGATGTCTTCCTTGAAGTAATACGCACCCACGAGCCAGTTGAGCGCCTTGCCGGTGCGTGACTCCAGGCGGAACTCCTGCGTCACCTGGCGATGTTTCGGCAGGCCGTCGGCCGATTCGGACGGGAACGGGATGAATCCCGGGCCGAACGGGGGGGCGAACACGGCGCCAAAGCCGCCGTCGATGTCGCCGCGGCTGAACGACTTCACCTTCTCGTAACCGGTGATGGAGGTGAGGACGTGGCGCCCCCAGTCCCAGCGCAGTCGGGCGCTGGCGCCCGCGGCATCCAGGCTCTGCTGGTTGCGCCCGTCGATCGAGATCCGTTCCTCGTCGAAGCCGTCGACCAGCTCGTTGCTGCCCCGCCTGATGATGTTGGCGCGGAAGAGGCGCGCGGTGCCGTCCAGGTTGCGGCCGTGAACGTTGAAGAGCGCGTTGAACGACTTGTCCGGCGCGTAGAGCAGTTGCGCCCGCGCGGCATTGTCGTCGAAGCCCTCGAGCGAGCGGCTGGGCCCGTTGACGGTGTTGTCGACCCAGTCGCCGCGGTGCTGCGCCTGCGCGGCCACGCGCAGCGCCCACCGGGAATCGAGGGGGACGTTGATGGCGCCTTCGGCAGCGGCCGAATTGAATGATCCGGCGCTCACGTTGAGGTACGCCTCGCGGCGCTGGCTCGGCTTGGCGGACTCGAACTTCACCACGCCCGCGGGCGAGTTGCGGCCGAAGAGCGTGCCCTGCGGGCCGCGCAGCACCTCGATCTGCTCCAGGTCGAAGAGCGGGAAACCCTTGAGGAGCGGGTTCTCCTGCACCACGTCGTCGAAGAGGAGCGACACGGGCTGGGAAGCGTTCAGGTCGAAGTCGGTATTGCCGAGGCCCCGGATGTAGAAGCGCGGGAAGGCGCGCCCGAACGACGACTCGATGTTGAGGCTCGGCACCCGCGAGGAGAGCATGCGCACGTCCTGGCCGCTCGAGTTGAGGATGTCGAGCATCTCGCCGCTCACCGTGGAGACCGAGTTGGGGACGTCCTTGATGTTCTCGGCGCGGCGCTCCGCGGTGACCGTGATCGTCTCCAGCTGGGTGGGGGCCGGGCGCACTTCCTGCGCGAGGGCCGGCGCGGCGGCGAGGAGGGCAGCGGGGACGAGGTGGCAGAGGGGGCGCAGCTTCGGGGCGGCTAGCTTGCGGGGCATGGACGAGCTCCTGTGTTGTGTGGGAAAACGCACCGGTTGTTGGCTGGAGTCCAGGGAAAGCAATCCGCAGTGTCGCTCAAACCAGCGATTCGAGGAACTGCCGCGGTTCCCGGGTTCACGGTTCGCCGGACAGCTCAGCCAGGGCCCGATCTCGCGTGGAACGGCGCTTCGCTGGCTGAATCCGGCAGCGTGCGGGTCGCAGATCGTGGTGCGGGGACCAAACGAAAAGGGCGTGCCGAAACCGGCACGCCCCTCATTTTGTCCCGCGGCCGGTATCCCGACCCGCGGCGAAGCTCAGCCGCCCGCCAGCAGCGGCAGCACGAAGTCATGCACGTTCTGGCGATCCATGCGGAACACGCCGCCGGTGCCGGCGCAGTTGCTGTTGATGCCGAACGAGGTGACCCCCGCCACCACGTTGGAGTTGCCGAGGAAATTCGGCCCGCCGGAGTCGCCGAAGCAGGTGCCGCCGGTGGCCGAGTTGTTGGACAGCAGCAAGGAGAAGTCGCCGGTGAAGCCGGGTGTGTTGATCTGCAGCAGGTGCGGAGTCGCCACCATGCGGATTTTCAACGCCTGGTCCTTCCACGAGGCCGCGTCGGGGAAGCTCTTTTGCAGGCCATAACCCACCGAGGTGAAGCTCACGTCCTTCTGCCCGCGCTTCGTCTTCAACGCGTCGAGCGAGTTCACGGCGGGCAGCACACCGTAGGTGCCGCGCACCACCGGGCTCGCGAGGATCACGACCCCCACGTCATGCAGCACGAAGGATCCGGTCGGGAACAGCGGGTGCGTGTGGATTGCGGTGAACTCGACGCTGGTGTCCCCCGGCGCCGTGCCGAACGGGTAGCCGATCGTCGCGGCATTGCTTTGCACGTCCGCCTCGAACCAGACGCGCCCTCCCGAGGCCCCGTCGGTGCAGTGACCGGCAGTGAGCATCACCGTGGGCGAGAGCAGCGTGCCAGAACACCTCCACGCGGGTGTGCCGCCGACGTCGAAGATCAGCAAGCCGACGTGGGGATGGCCGTTGCCGTCCAGGGTGCCGTCGGTCACGGCATTCGCGGGGAGCGCGAACCCGAAGGCCAGTGCGAAGGTGGAAACGAAACCCGCGAGCGCTTTCTTCATGTGAAACCTCCCGAGGTGGTGGGCCGGATGCGCCAGGTTGTGGCGTCGGCACCCACTTTACTCCCGTTCTTCTTCGCTCCAACCCCCGGACGCGGGCCGGGATCGAGAACGCAGCAGCAGGGTGCACCCGGTAGCGGTGACGAGCACGCCATGGCGCGTCCCCGCACGCGCGACCTGATAGTCGCCCGCATGGAACCGCTCTCCCCCGATGTCAATGGTGCCGTCGAGAACAAAGCACTCTTCGTCGCCGAGGTGTTCGTGTTCAGGCAGGGCCGCCCCCACCGCCTCAACACCAAGCTGGAGGCTGCCAACGATGACGACCACGCCGGTTGTCTGCAGGACGTCGTCGAGAACGCGCGTGCCGGGGACCTTCTTCGCGATGTAGACCAGCGCCTCGCGACCCATGGCGAGCGCATCGACCTTGCCCTGCGCCAGCTGCGCCACGGCGTCGTCGGCCTTCGGAAACGAGACCATCGAGGCCTGCTTGAGTGCCCTCGCCGCCGAACGGGAGGTACTTGTCCCCTCGATGCTCCCGACCCGGATGCCCGCTCGATCCAGCGCGACGGCGCTGCGCGCGTCGAGGCCCGCGCGCACGATGTAGTTGCTGTCGTAGGTCACGTACGCGGGTCCATGGTCCATGAGTTTCTCGCGCTCCGCCTCGTGGGGCACGAAGGTGATGTCCCACGCATCCCTGGAGGCCGCGGCCGTGATCTCGCCCGCGTTGCGGTACTCGACGAATTTCACCGGCACGCCCAGCTTCGCCGCGGCCGCGCGTCCGAGATCGACCGTCACGCCGCGCACGCTACCCGTGGCCGCATCACGCGTCGCCCAGAAGGCCGAGCCCGAGGGCCCGACGCCGATCGCGACACGCAGCTCGCCCTTCGGCGCTACCTCGGCCGCCGGGACCGGAGGCGCGCTTGCGCACCCCGCCATGAGCAGTGCCACGACGGAGAGGACGACTTTCATGCGCTGCTCCAGGTTGGGGTACATACCAGCCGCGGATCTTGATCCACGACGCTGCGACGCGTCGTAAGGCGCCAGCAAGGTGCGACTGTTATCTGTGTCCAGTCCACTTCCGGACCCAGGAGGTCACGATGCGAATCCTATCCACGTTCCTGCTCGCCCTGTTTTCCCTTGCCGCATTCGCGCAAACCGCCGCCGAGGCGCCGGTGGAAAAGGCCAGCGCCGCCACCATCATCGTATTTGTCGCATTTTTCGTCGTGTCCTGCGTGGGATATTTCGCCTACGCCTGGTGGAGCGACAAGAAAGAGAAGGCAGCAGGACAACCGGCGACCAGCCCGGATGTGAAGTAGCCGGCGAGGGCTTCGCCGAGCGGGCTGCCCGGAGGAATGTTTGGAGGCGCGGGCCGGAATCGAACCGACGTACACGGCTTTGCAGGCCGCTGCATGACCACTCTGCCACCGCGCCAGGGGTGCCGGCCAGGCCGGACCAGATCCCGCGAGCGCGGGCCCTGGATGTGACACGGGGGAAACCGGGTACCCGATTTCCCCCGCTGAATATGGAACGGCAGAAGAGTCTCGAACTCTCGACCTCAACCTTGGCAAGGACTCTGATACCGTCTGCGACGCTCAGCAACACCAAAATTATACCGAAAATTGCCGGTTGTTGCTCGGTGTACGGTGCGTTCCGTTATCCTATGCGAAATCTTCGAAGCCCGAGACGAACGAACGTAAATGGATTTACAAGGCGACGCGGCGAGCCCAAATCACTCCGGGCGGAGGGAAAGTCTCCAATGGCTCTTGGAACGCCAACTCGCGTGGATAGCTGCCGTCGAGGTCAAAGCGGGTTTCGTCGTTGCTTTAGACACGGCGATGATCGCCGGCCTCGGAGTAGTTTTCATGGCAGCAAACCAGCACTCCACGCTCAGCCTCTGCTTAACCGCAGGGGTGTTGCTGTTTAACCTGCTAGCGCTCGGCTGCGTCGCCTTTGCCATCTTCCCGCGCACGAAGGGTGCCACCAAGAGCTCGCTAGTCTACTTC
>JANMHV010000043.1:0-3630 GCA_031375445.1 Burkholderiales bacterium
ATCGCGTAGACCATCCCGCACGGCAGCCACCCCCACACCGCCCCGGCGCCGAGGGCGCGCGCATCGGAATCGATGGGAACCAGCCGGCGGCGCACCGGGGCCAGCTGCGACCACGCACCGCGGCCCAGGGCCTCCAGCCGCACGAGGCCGCGTCCCCACCCCGCCACGTAGAGGCCGATGAAGATCATGAACGCATGGGCGGTGACGAAGAGCGCCAGCTGCATCGCGTGCAGGGTGCCGCCCGCGCTCGCCAGCAGCCCCACGGATCCGGCAAGCGCTCCGGCAACGCAGTAGGAGGCGATGCGTCCGGCGTTGAAGGCGGCCATGCGCCGCCAGGAGGGCCCGCGGGAAGCACCCGCGAGGGTGCCCGCGATCCCGCCGCACATTCCGATGCAATGCACGCCGCCCAGGAGCCCCGCGGTGAAGCCCGCGGCGGCCAGGGCCTCCATCACATCACCCGCGAGTAGCGTGCCCGCGCTTCCACCGCGCGCAGGTAGCGATCGAACACCATGCACACCGCGCGCACCAGCGGGCGGCCCTTTTCGGTCACATGGATCCACCCGGGCTCGAGCTCCACCAGGCCGTCGGCCTCGAGGGCCGCGAGGTCGGTGAGCTCCGCGGCGAAGTATTCATCGAAGTCGATGAGCCATGCGAGCTCGATCGCCTCCTTGGCAAGCGTGAACTGGCAGGCGAGCGCCTGGATCACCGCGCGGCGCGCGAGGTCGTCGCGCTCGAGCTGGATGCCGCGCAGCACCGGCAGGTGTCCCGCGTCGAGCGCCCCGTAGTAGGCATCGAGCTCCTTCACGTTCTGCGAGTACGTGGGCCCCATCTTGCCGATCGCAGACACGCCAAGGCCCACCAGGTCGCAGTCGCCGCCGGCCGAGTAGCCCTGGAAGTCGCGCACCAGGCGGCCCTGGCGCTGCGCCACGGCGAGCTCGTCGCCCGGCAACGCGAAATGGTCCATGCCGATGTGCACGTAGCCCGCCTCGGCGAGCCGCTCGACGGCGTGGCGCATCAGCTCGAGCTTGGTGGCCGAGCCGGGAAGCTCTGCTTCGATGATGCGGCGCTGGGGCGGGAACGCGGCCGGCAGGTGGGCGTAGGAGTAAAGCGCGATGCGGTCCGGGCGCGCGTCCACCACGATGTCGAGGGTCTTGCCGAAGCCGGCGAGCGTCTGCTTCGGCAATCCCAGGATCAGGTCCATGTTGATGGAGCGGAATCCGTGCAGCCGGCCGGCCTCGACCACTGCGAGCGTCTCCGCGACCCCCTGGATGCGGTTCACCGCCCGCTGCACCGCGGGATCGAAGTCCTGCACGCCGATCGACATGCGGTTGAAGCCGAGGCTCGCCAGGTGTGCGATGCGCGCAGGGCCCGCCTTGCGCGGGTCGATCTCGATCGCGTACTCGCCCGCTGGGTCGAAGTCGAACGCGTCGCGGAGCTTGGCCACGAGGCGCTCGCACTCCGCCTCCGGCATGAAGGTCGGCGTGCCGCCGCCCCAGTGCATGCGCGAGACCTTGCGCGGCCCCTCGAGGGCGGCCGCGACGAGGTCGATCTCGCGCGCGAGGTGATCGACGTAGCGAACGGCCTTGGCGCGATCGCGCGCCGCGATCTTGTTGCAGGCGCAGTAGAAGCACAGCGTATCGCAGAACGGTACGTGCACATATAATCCGAGGGGCCGGCCGTTGCCCCCCAGGCGGCGGTGCCCGAGCCAGTGGCGATAGGCTTCCTCGTCGAAGGCCTCGACAAAGCGGTCGGCGGTGGGGTACGACGTGTAGCGCGGCCCGCGGCCCCCGTACTTCATCAGCAAACTGGAATCCATGTCCGCACTATGCGCGACGATCCCCCCCACCCCTTGATCCCCGTCAATCCCGCTGCAGGGACCGGGGGCATCACGACGGGCTCGATGCTGGTGATCCTTTTCCCGCTGATCGCGGTGGGCCTGGTCACGGTGGCCCTCGCCGTCGTCGCGGCCCTCCTGGGCTTCCACCCGCAGGAGATGCTGGCGACGGCCGCGGGCATCGGCGCGGTGCTCGCGGTGCCGGCACTGGTGCTCCTCTTCCGCCAGCGCGCCGCCCGGCAGGTGGCGCAGCGGGCGCTTTCGGACGCCCAGGCGCGGGTCGGCGGGATCGTCGAGTCGGCGATGGATGCCATCATCACCATCGACGATGCGCAACGGGTGGTGCAGTTCAACGCCGCCGCCGAGTCGGTATTCGGCTTCCCGCGCGCCGCGGTGCTCGGCCAGCCGTTGTCGATGCTGGTCCCGCGCCGGTTACGCGCAATCCACCACGACCACGTGGAGCGCTTCGCGGCGACCGCCGTCACTTCCCGAGCCGTGGGAAAGCACACGGTGCTTTACGGAGTGCGCGCGGGCGGCCAGGAGTTCCCGATCGAGGCCTCGATCTCGCAGCACCTCGAGGAAGGCCGCAAGCTCTTCACGGTGATCCTGCGCGACATCACCCAGCGTCTCGAGAGCGCGGAGCGCCTGGCGCGCAGCGAAACGCGCCTGCGCGGCATTCTCGAATCCGCCATGGACGCGATCATCACCATCGACGAGCGCCAGAACGTGGTGCTGTTCAACCGGGCAGCCGAAGCGGTCTTCGGCTGGACCCGCGACGAGGCGATCGGATCCCCTCTCGATGGATTCCTTCCCCCGCGTTTCCGCGCCGGCCACCGAGGCCTGGTGGGCAGTTTCGGCGCGAGCGGCGACAGCTCGCGCCGCATGGGCCGCGCGCGCGTGGTGATGGGATTGAGGCGCAGCGGCGAGGAATTCCCGATCGAGGCCTCGATCTCGCACGTGGACGAGGGCGGGCAGCACCTCTACACCGTGATCCTGCGCGACGTGACCGAGCGCGTCCGCGCCGAGGAGGCGCTGTCCACCTCGCGCCAGGAGCTGCGCGAGTTCGCCGTCGCCGCCAACTCGGTGCGCGAGCAGGAAAAGAGCCGCATCGCGCGCGAGCTGCACGACGAGCTCGGCCAGTCGCTCACCGCGCTCAAGCTCGACGTGGGCTGGCTGAAGGACCACGTTACCGCCGAAGGCCCGGTTTCAGGCAAGCTCACGGGCATGCAATCCCTCCTCGACGCCACCGTGGCGGCCGCGCGGCGCATCTCCTCGGACCTGCGGCCGCTCATGCTCGACGACCTCGGGCTGGTGGCGGCGAGCGAGTGGCTGGTGCACAACTTCACCGAGCGCACCGGCATCCGCTGCGAGCTGGTGGTGGGGCCCGGCGACTTCGACCTGCCCGACCCCCATGCGACCGCGGTCTTCCGCGTGCTCCAGGAATCCCTCACCAACGCCGCGAAGCATTCCGAGGCCACCCAGGTGGAGGTGACGCTCGATCGCGAGGGCGATGCCCTGGTGCTCACCGTGACCGACAACGGCCGCGGCTTCGCGACCGGGGAGCCGCGCAAGCCCGGCTCCTTCGGGCACCTGGGGCTGCGCGAGCGCGCCTACCTGCTCGACGGGACGATCGACATCGAGAGCGCGCCGGGGCGCGGCGCGCGGGTCGAGCTGCGCCTGCCGATGCCGGGGGTGGGGCGATGATCCGCGTGGTGGTGGCCGACGACCACACCATCGTGCGCGAGGGCCTGAAGCAGTTGCTGTCGGCCGCGGGCGACCTCGATGTCGTGGGCGAG
>JANMHV010000074.1:0-1762 GCA_031375445.1 Burkholderiales bacterium
CTTGAATTCGGTCACGATGTAGTCGATGACGCGCTGGTCGAAATCTTCCCCGCCCAGGAACGTGTCGCCGTTGGTGGAGAGCACCTCGAACTGGTGCTCGCCCTCGACGCTCGCGATCTCGATGATCGAGATGTCGAAGGTACCGCCGCCCAGGTCATAGACCGCGATCTTGCGATCGCCTTCCTTCTTGTCGAGGCCGAAGGCGAGGGCCGCCGCCGTGGGCTCGTTGATGATGCGCTTCACCTCGAGGCCGGCGATGCGCCCGGCGTCCTTGGTAGCCTGGCGCTGGGAGTCGTTGAAGTACGCGGGCACCGTGATGACGGCCTCCGTGACCGGCTCGCCGAGATAGTCCTCGGCGGTCTTCTTCATCTTGCGGAGCACCTCGGCCGAGACCTGTTGGGGCGCGATCTTCTTGCCGCGCACTTCCACCCAGGCGTCGCCGTTGTCGGCGCGGCCGATCTTGTACGGCATCATGTGGATGTCCTTCTGGACCTCCTTCTCGTCGAACTTGCGCCCGATGAGGCGCTTCACCGCGAAGAGCGTGTTCTTCGCATTGGTGACCGCCTGGCGCTTGGCCGGGGCGCCGACGAGGATCTCGTCGTTGTCCGTGTAAGCGACGATCGAGGGCGTCGTCCGGGCGCCCTCGCTGTTCTCGATGACCTTGGGCTTGCCGCCCTCCATGATGGAGACACAGGAGTTGGTGGTGCCGAGGTCGATGCCGATGATCTTTGCCATGTCCGTCTTCCTTATTTCGAAGTTTTCAAACCATGTTGGGAAGTAGGGGTATTTGCCCGCATTTCAAGGTGGATCCCCGCCTTCGCGGGAAAGACCTTCAGCTGTCCGAGGGGCCTTTCGACACGACGACCAGCGCGGGCCGCAGCACGCGGTCGCTCAGGAGGTAGCCCTTCTGCAGGACCGAGACGACGGTGTTCGGTTCCTGCGGGCCCTCGACCTGGCTGATGGCCTGGTGGCGGTGGGGGTCGAACTTCTCGCCCTGGGGGTCGATCGCCTTCAGGGCGTACTTCTCGAACGCGGAGTCGAGCTGGCGCGCGGTGATCTCCACCCCCTGGCGATAGGTCTCCACCGGGGCGTTCTCCACCTTGAGGGAAGCCTCCAGGCTGTCGCGCACCGCCAGCAGCTCGTTGGCGAAGCCCTCGATGCCGTAGCGGTGGGCCTTGGCCACGTCTTCCTGGGCGCGCCGGCGGACGTTGTCGGTCTCGGCCTTGGCGCGCAGCCAGTCCTCGCGCACCTTGGCGGCCTGGGATTCGGCTTCGGCGAGCCGGGATTCGAGCTCCGCGAGGAGGGGGTTGGTTTCGGCGGCAATGGCGCGGGGAGCCGGGGAATGCGAGGCGCCCGTGTCGCCGGCGCTGCTGACGTCTGCGTCGGTCACGAGGAAATTCTCCAAGAAAAACAACTGCTTGATTGGCACATGGGGTTTCGCCCCCGGATTTCAAGAGGGGGCGGCGTTGCTTCGACCGCGTAGCGGCGCGAGCGTTACTTCCGGCGCGGGAAAAGGACCCAGCTGGTGACGAGCGTCACCAGGCTGAAGAGGATCGATCCCACCAGGGCGGAGAGGAATCCGTCCACCCGGAAGCCCCGCACCGCTTCGGCCACGAACCAGAACAGGAACGCGTTGATCACGAAGAGGAAAAGCCCGAGGGTGAGGATCGTGGCCGGCAGCGTCAGCAGCACCAGCACCGGCCGCACGATGGCGTTGGCCAGCCCCAGTACCAGGGCCGCGATGAGGGCGGAGAGAAAATCG
>JANMHV010000076.1:0-3478 GCA_031375445.1 Burkholderiales bacterium
GTTCGACGCGCCCGCTGGCCTCAACGCGCGCGACGTGAACGTGAAGAGCCACGACGGCGTGGAGGTGCCCGTTTCCATCATCGCGCGGGCCGACTTGAAGCTCGACGGCAGGAACCCCGCGCAGCTCTACGGCTATGCGGCCTACGGCATCGTGGAAGAGCCGGCGCTCAACGCGCGGATCCTGGCCTGGCTGGAGCAGGGCGGCGTGTACGTGTACGCCCACGCGCGCGGGGGCGGCATCAACGGGGACGAGTGGCATCGCGCCGGATGGAAGACCACCAAGCCCAACACGTGGAAGGACGGCATCGCGGTGGCCGAGTGGCTGATCGCCAACGGCTACACGTCGAAGGAGAGGCTCGCGATCTATGGCGGCAGCGCCGGCGCCATCTTTGTCGGCCGCGCGGTGACGGAGCGCCCCGACCTCTTCTCCGCGGCCGTGATCGGGGTGGGCAACACCGACCAGCTACGCAGCGAGACGCGCGCCAACGGCGCCGGCAACATCCCCGAGTACGGCACCTTCATGATCGAGGAGGAGTTCAAGGCGCTCGCGGCGATGAGCACCTACGCCAACGTGAAGGAGGGCGCCAAGTATCCCCCGGTGATGTTCGAGCACGGGGTGAACGACAGCCGCGTGGACGTGTGGATGACCCTGAAGACCGGCTCGCGCATGGCGGCGGCCACCTCGAGCGGCAAGCCGGTGCTGATGCGGCTCGAGTACGACGGCGGCCACGGGGTGGGCGCGACGAGATCCCAGGCCGCCTCGCGCACCGCCGACCGCTGGGCGTTCTTCCTCAGGCATGCCGGCGTGCCCGAATTACAGCCGCAGCCGTGATCGCTTACCGCTACGAGCTCGTGATATACGATTGCGACGGGGTGCTGGTGGACTCCGAGCCGCTCGCCAACCGCATCCTGCAGGACCGCCTCGCCACCGTGGGGCTGCACCTCTCGATTCCGGAAGTGATGGGCCTCTTCGTGGGCCGCACGCGGGAGGGCTGCATCGCGCTCGCATCCGAGATGATCGGCAAGCCCCTTCCGGACGACTTCGCCGCGGAGTGGGACCGCATTCTCTACGCGGCGCTGCGCGAGGACCTGCATCCGATCCCGGGCGTGACCGCGGTGATCGACGCGTTGCCGATGCCGTATTGCACCGCCTCCAACAGCAGCCCCGAGCGCCTGCGCGTGGGGCTGGATGCCGCCGGGTTGTGGGAGCGGTTCGCGGGGAGGGCATTCAGCGCGCAGGAGGTGGCGAGGCCCAAGCCCGCGCCGGATCTCTTCCTGCACGCGGCGAACAAGATGGCCGCGGCGAGCCCCACGCGATGCGCGGTGATCGAGGACACGCCCACCGGGGCGCGGGCTGGAATTGCGGCGGGGATGACGGTGTTCGCCTATACCGCGGCGCCGCACGCCGACCGCGAAGGGCTCAGGAGCGCGGGGGCGCGGCTGTTCGAGCGGATGTCGGACCTGCCGCTCCTGCTCGTCGGCAAGCGCTGAGGATGGCGCCGGCCGCCGCCGCGGCGAGGAGGTGCTTCAACGTGTGGCCGCTTGCCAGCCCCGTCGCCTCGAGGATCGTGCGGTCGTTGAACTCCGCGACCTTGGCCAGCGCGTAGAGGGCGATCGTCGCGGCGAAGGCGAGGCGCTCGCTGCGGGGCGAGCGGTACAGCGCCTGCCACAACGGGATGAGCACCAGGGGAGCTACCTGGGCGAGGATGTACGGCCGCAGGTCGCCGGTGGCCGACCACCATGGCACTGTGGCGATCGCGACGAGTGAGAGGGCG
Organism: Burkholderiales bacterium; assembly: GCA_031375445.1. Taxonomy (GTDB): domain Bacteria; phylum Pseudomonadota; class Gammaproteobacteria; order Burkholderiales; family Usitatibacteraceae; genus Usitatibacter. Next base: position 1,776 of record JANMHV010000076.1, read on the forward strand.
GCCATGGGCAAGGGGCGGGCGAGGCGGCCCCCGGTTCGCGCGCTCATTGCGGCGAGGAGCCCCGCACAGGCGAGCGCGATGGGGATGCGATCCCACACCAGGCGCGCGTCATCCGGTGACAGGTGGTACCAGCCCGAGCCGATCGCGGTGAGAGCCAGCGCCGCCGAGAACACGCGGAATTCGGGTGCGGCCCTCGCGAGCCCCCACGCCCCCAACAACGCGAATCCGAGATTGGAGAGCACGTCGAGCGCGCGCGGAATGCCGAGGAATGCGCGCTCGTCGGCGAACGCGTGGTAGCTCGCCGGTTGCGCGATGGGGCCATGCCAGAGCATCGCCGTGGCGATGGCGCCGAGGATCAATGCGGACCACTTCGCCTTCGCATCCATGTCGCGATGCTAGTGTCTGGAGGGCTAGCGGTCCAGCGGGCTCACCACGCCGCGCCCGCCGCGGTTCAAGACATGGGTGTAGATCATGGTGGTGCTGACGTCCTTGTGGCCGAGGAGCTCCTGGACCGTGCGGATGTCGTAGCCCGCTTCCATGAGGTGGGTGGCGAACGAATGGCGGAGGGTGTGAGAAGTGATGGGCTTCACCAGTCCCACTGCCCGCGCCGCGCGTTTCAGCGCGCGGCTGTAGGTCTCGTCGTAGGCATGGTATCGCCGCACGATGCCTTCGCGCGGATCGACCGAGAGGTGGTCCTGCGGGAACACCCAATACCAGCCCCAGCTGGTGGCCGCGGCGGGGTTCTTGACGGCGAAGGCATAGGGAAGCTCGACCCCCGCCACGTTCGCGGCGCGGTCGGCCTCGTAGATCATGCGTACTTCGGCCAGGTGCTTCTTGAGCGGTGCAACGAGCGAGGAGGGAAGCATGGTGACCCGATCCTTCGCCCCCTTGCCAGCGCGCACCATCAGTTCCCGCCGTGCGAAGTCCAGATCCTTCACCCGCAGGCCCAGGCATTCCGTCAGGCGCAATCCGGCTCCGTACATCAGGCGAGCCATCAACGCATGGGTACCCCTCATGGCCGCGAGCAGCTCATTCGCTTCCTTGAGGCTCAGCACGACCGGCAGCCGCTTGGGCGTCTTGGCGCGGGTGACGCCATCCATCCACGGCAGCTCGATTCCCAGTACGTCCTTGTAGAGGAACAGCAGGGCCGCGAGCGCCTGGTTCTGCGCGGATGCGGCGACGTGCCGCTGGGTGGCGAGTGAAGACAGGAACGCCGTGAGGTGCTCGGGCCCCAGCTCCCGCGGATGGCGCCGGCCGTGGTAGCGGAGGTAGCGCCGTGTCCAATGCACGTAGGCCTGCTCCGTTCGAAGGCTGTAGTGGCGCAGTCGGAGCCGGGCACGGAGTTCGGCGATGAGGCCTGGGGAGTTCGGGGGCTCCGGTGCGGAATAAGATTCCGGGGGTGGGGAATAATCCATCGGGGTTGCCAGAGGTTGAATGGAATTGTTCAACGGTGGCAGGTAGTTGAGGTTGACTGGGCCGCCCCGTGCCCCGACAATCAATTTTTATTAATCAGTCGTCATGTTTTATTCCGCAAGCGGAATAAAATCGTGCGACCTAATACAAGTTGAACTAAACCGCTTCGCGGTGGTGTTCCTCACGTTCACCGTCGGTGAACTGATTCATCTGCAGAGTCGCTCGAAGTAGCTGCTGCGCACCTATGTCAGCGTCGTGATGCGGGGATGTTCCCGCATCTTTCGACGAGG
>JANMHV010000090.1:0-3920 GCA_031375445.1 Burkholderiales bacterium
CGTGAGCTCCCCGGGAGTCGTTTCGTTGCCCGTCGTGTCCCTCCCCAGGAACGCCGAACCCCACCCGAACAACACCCCATCACTCCTCAGCCCGTAGCTGAGCCCTACGGACGCCGAGACCAAGCGCGAGGTGCTGAAGGCGGGACTGGCGCTCATCGCCTGGAAGGTACGGCTCATCGTGCCCACGGTGAGGGTCGCGGTTGCGAGCGTGCCTGCTGCTCCTGCGGTCAGCCGCACGCAGATCGTCTGGCCGTTGGTGATGGTGCCCGCGGAGGAGGTGAAGCTTGCCGTGCAGCCGATCGAGTAGCTGCCGCCCACGATGCTCACCGGGGCCGGAGCGCTGATCTCGTTGATCGTCACGGTGTTCGAGGTGAGCGTGGCACCCGCAGCCACGTTGCCCTGGCTCACGAAGTAGAAGTCCTCGGGCGTCACATCTCCGGTGGTGGTCACGGCGAAGGTGCGCACCCGGCTCGTGGCCCCGGAAAGGGTGAGTGTCGTGGTCGTGGTGCTCGCCCCCGAGGCGCTCGCCGTCTGGCGCACGCACACCGTGACCGTCCCGCTCACCGCGACACTCGAGGTCGCGAAGGTCCCCGTGCAGCCCAGCGAGTACTCCCCGCCGCTCACCGCGAGCGTCGTGCCTGCGAGGACTCCCGCCAAGGTGATCGTGTTAGAGGTTCGAACGCTCGACAGCGGCACGTCGTACTGCCCGTAGAAGACCGAGGCGTCGAGATTGAAGTAGCTCCCGCCTCCCGGTCCCTGCACCGCGACGGGCAGGAGATAGATGGAGCCGTCGTAGGTGTTGATGCCCATGGCCGCACCCCCCGAGCCCCAGGAGAAGACGGCGCCATCGGCGCGCACCGCCAGCCCGTGGCGGGAGCCTGCGGCGATCGAGGTCACGTTGGTGAGCCCGCTCACCTGGGTGGGTTGGAGGCGGTCTGCGTTGCTGCCATTGCCCAGCGCGCCCCAGGTCCCGTTACCCCATGCCCACACGGTGCCGTCGGCCTTGAGCGCCAGCGAGAAGCCCTCGCCGGCGGCGATCGCCACCACGTTGGCGAGGCCCGTCACCTGCACCGGGCTGTCGCTCGCGTCGGTGCTGCCATTGCCCAGCTGCCCGTACAGGTTCCCCCCGCACCCCCACACCGTCCCGTCGGCCTTGAGTGCCATCAGGTGGCTGCCGCCCGCGGAGATCCCGATCACGTTCGCAAACCCGGTCAACTGCACCGCGTTCACGTGCGCCGTCCAGTCCTGGCCGCAGAAGTTGGGGGCGCCCCACATCCACACCGTCCCGTCGCTCTTCACGGCCGCCGAGTACAGCGCCCCCGCATGCCCCGGAGAGGAGATCCCGACCACGTTGGTGAGCCCAGTCACCTGCACCGGCAACTGCCGATCCGTCGTGGTGCCCTCGCCCAGCGTGCCGTAATTGTTGTATCCCCAACCCCACACCGTGCCATCGCTCCTCAACGCGAGCGAGTACTGCCACCCCGCGGCTACGCGCGTGAAGACACCTCCGACTTCGACCCGCACCGGAGTGATGCGCGTGACCTGCGTGCCATCACCCAACTGGCCATAGGTGTTGTTGCCCCACCCCCATAGCGTCCCGTCCGAGCGCACCGCGAGGGAGTGCTGCCAACCCCCGGACACCTGCACCACGCCGGAGATCGTCGTGAGCTCCCCGGGAGTCGTTTCGTTGCCCGTCGTGTCCCTCCCCAGGAACGCCGAACCCCACCCGAACAACACCCCATCACTCCTCAGCCCGTAGCTGAGCCCTACGGACGCCGAGACCAAGGTGGTCGCCGCGATTCCTGCAATCCGAACCGAAGCATGCGCATCGACAATCCCGGCTCCGCACAACGTCGCCGTGCAATCGGCCTGGCTACCCGCCGTCGTGGTCCCAACGGCAAATGGCCGGGCCGCATTCCTGAGGATCACCGCAAGGAGTTCCGGACCCAGGGAAGGGTTGACCGAAAGCATCAGGCTCGCCACGCCAGTCACGTGAGCCGCCGAAATCGATGTCCCGCTGAGCGCCTTGAAATAGGCGTTGTTCGGATTGGGAGTAGTAGTTCCGGAATTGAAGGTCGTCGTGACCCAGTTGGACTCGGGCGTTCCCGACACCATCGCGGCGATTCCCCCGGGTGCGGAAAGCGCGATCGGAGCGCCGAAATTCGCGTACGCGGGCTTGCCTCCATTTCGGTCCGTCGCGCCGACCGTGATGACACCAGTGCAATTGCCGGGCGAATACCCGCTCGCCGCCACGCTGTTGTTTCCCGCGGCGACCACCACCGGCACGCCTGCGGCAATCACCTCGTTCACCGCGCTTTGCAAGGGCGTGGAGCAGCTCCCCGCCGCCGACAGGCTCACGTTGAGGACATCAGCCGCATTGGGATTGGCCGGAACGCCCGGCACCGCGATGCCGACCGCCCAGCGGATGCCGTCCGCGATGTCGCTTTCGTATCCGCCGCACTTGCCGACGACTCGCACGGGCAGGATCTTCGAGCCCCAGTTGATCCCCGCGATGCCGAGCGCGTTGTTGGCGTTGGCCGCGATCACCCCGGCCATTGAAGTTCCATGCCATCGGCTGTCGGTTACCGGGCAGTTGGACAGGGGGCCATTGGCCGATTCGGCGATCGTCACCCAGTCGCCCGGATCGGACGCGTCTGCATCTCGAAGGCCGCCGTCGTTGGCCCGCTCCGCGAGCGACACGAAGTCGTACCCCCCGATCCAGCGCCCGGCGAGGTCGTCGTGGGGAAGCTTGCCGGTGTCGACGATGCCGATGATCAGGCTGGGAGATCCGGTGGTGATGTCCCATGCGGCGGGAGCGTTGATGCCCGACACCGCGCCCAGGTTCCACTGCGAAGCGAAGAGCGGATCGCCGGGGGTGAGGGCCGGCATGAAGATCCGGTCGGGAACGATCTCGATGACCTCCGGATCGCTCGAATCGAGGCTTTCCTGCAAGGAACGGAAGCGGCCGGGCGGCACGCGGCGGAAGAGCTGCATCACCTGGGCGCCATCGCCCATCACTCGCAGAGGCCGCATCAGCTCCCCGGTGCGGGCCGAGAGCCGGGACGCGATCGCCTCCCGCCGGGCGGCGTCATGGGTCGCGATTGGCGCGCCGCCCCTGAGTCGGACGATGACACGGTCGCTTTCGACGGCGGACGCCGGCACAAGGGCGCTCGCCGTGGCGACGGCCGCGATGAGGAGTGGCAGCTGGCGGGACAGGGCGCCCATGGATTCTCCCTCGCCAGCCCGTGGCGCCGGACTGGAAATGGCTCGCTCTGGGGCGAGCTTCAGTTACTCAGTCGTCATCATCGGCCCGGATCGTGCGTCGTGCAACGGGGGCAGTGCGAACCTACCAAGGAGGGTAGGGGAGGCGCCTATTGTGCGTATGCGGCGGGCCCCATCACCTTCCATGCGGTATTCGGCTCGTAATAGACCATCGCCGAGTTTGCGATAGCGAGCCCGTTCATCAACATCATGTAGACGTGGCCCGTGGACTCGTTGCGCCACAGGAGCTCCGCCTTGCCATCCCCGTCGTAGTCCCCCTGCGCCACGATCTTCCATGCGAGGTTGGGCTCGGTGTAGAGCATCCCCTGGCTCGCGATCGTGCCGCCGTTCATCAGCATGAGGTAGACCTGGCCTGTCGCCTCGTTGCGCCACAGCAAATCACTCTTGCCGTCGCCATTGAAGTCGTTGGCGCCGATGATGTTCCAGGCGGTGTTGGGCTCCTGGTAGATCATCTGGCCGGTCTGCGTAATGGCGCCGCCCGAGTAGTTGATGGTCATGATGTACACCTGACCCGTGGTTGCGTTGCGCCAGATGAGCTGGTTCTTCTTCCCGCTGCCGGAGAAGTCACCAACGACCACGATCTTCCACGCGGTGTTGGGCTCGGTGTAGACGAAGCCTTGCGCCTTGGCGGCGAACCC
>JANMHV010000118.1:0-4507 GCA_031375445.1 Burkholderiales bacterium
CGGGGGCCCAAGCAATTGGATCCCCGACGTCTCGGGGACGACATCGGAATGTCTCCCCCGCGAAGGCGGGGGCCCAGGCCATTGGATCCCCGACGTCTCGGGGAAGACAGCGGAATGTCACCCCCGCGAAGGCGGGGGCCCAGGCCATTGGATCCCCGCCTTCGCGGGGACGACGGCGGGCGCTCGGCTTCACACTGGTGGAGCTGCTCGTGGCGCTCGCGATCTTCGCCCTCCTCGCCGCCTTCGCCTACCGCGGATTGAACGCGATGCTCGAAGGCCGTGTCGCCCTCGAGCGCGAGTCTCGCAAGTGGCGCGACGTGGCGCTCTTCGTGGGCCGGCTGGAGCGCGACGTGGGCGCCGTGCTGCAGCGCAAGTCCACCGGCGCTTCCGGCACCTCGCAGGCGCCGGTCTCCTCGCACCTGGAAACCAACACGGTGCGCGAAGGCCTCGCCCTCACGCGCTCGGGAAGCCCGCTGCAGGAAAACGCGCTCGCCGCCCCCCAGCGCATCGCCTATCGCCTGCGCGAGGGCCGCGTCGAGCGCCTCGCCTGGGCGGGCGTGGATGCAAGCCCGCGCGAGGAGCCGGAGCCCGTCGCGGTGCTCGCCTCCGTGGGGGCGCTGGCCTTCCGCTTCATGGATCCGCGCGGCGACTGGCGTCCCTCGTGGGGCCTGCCCGGCACTACCGAACCCATGCCCGCCGCCGTGGAAGTGGCGGTGACGCTCGCGAGCGGCGAGCGCATCGTGCGGCTCTTCGACCTGCCGCGGGACGCCAAATGAACCGCCAGCACGGGCTCGCCGCCGTCACGGCACTCCTCATCGTGGCCGTTGCCGCCTCCGCCGCCGCGATGATGCTGCGCCAGCAATCGGCGATGCTCGACCAGACCGCGATGGTTGCGGGACGTGCCCAGGCCGACGCCTACGCGCAAGCGGGCTTCGACTGGGCACGCGGCATCCTCGCGCAGGACGCGCAGGGCGCAGGCGCCGTCGACAGCCTCGACGAGGGCTGGGCACAGCCGATCGCGGGCCTGCCGATCGAGCGCGCGGTGGTGGCAGGCGCCATCGTCGACGAGCAGGGCAAGTTGAACCTCAACAACCTCATGAACGGCAACCAGAAGAGCGATCCGGACATGAAGGCCTTCGGGCGGCTGCTCGCCTCCCTCGGGCTGGCGCCGGAGCTTGCAGAGGCAGTGGCCGACTGGATCGACGCCGACTCCGACATCTCGGGCGCCGCGGGCGCAGAGGATGCGTACTACCTCTCGCTTCCCCGCCCCTACCGCGCCGCCAACCAGCCGATGCTGCAAATCGAGGAGCTCTACCGCGTGAAGGGTTTCGATGCGCGCGCGGTCGCGAAATTGAAGCCCCACGTGACCGCACTCCCGGTGCGCACCAAGGTGAATGCGAATACGGCGAGCGAAGCCGTGCTCGCGGCCTACCTTCCCGAGGTGCCGGCCGATACCCTGCGCAGCCTCGCCGCCGGGCGCCGCGCCAAGCCAATGCGCTCGGCCACGGACATTGTCGACGCCACCAAGCCGCAGGGAGACGCCACCGCGATCCAGCGCGACCTCGACGTGAAGAGCGCCTTCTTCCAGGTGAGCGTGCAAGTGGCCCAGGACGAGGTGCGGATCGCGGCCGACGCCTTGATGCGCCGCGATACTCCCGCCGGCACCACCGTGGCCTGGCGCCGCCCCCGGTTCTGATGAAGCTGCGCATCTTCCTTCCCGCCACCGACCGCCTCGATCCCGGGGCATCCATCGCCTGGCGGCTCTTCGACGGGCGCCACCAGACGCTGCGGCAGGAGGCCACGGACCTTGCCGGAATTCCGCGCGTGGCCGACGTCGAGGCGATCATCCCGGCGGAACGCGTTCTCTTCGCGCGCCTCAAGCTGCCGCGCGTCAACGCGGCCACCATTCGCGAGCTCCTTCCCTACGCCGTCGAGGACCGCCTGCTCGCCGATCCCGCGCACATCCACGCGGTGGCGGGCCGCACCAACGCGGCGGGCGAGACCATCGTGGCGGTGGTCGATCGCGAATGGCTCGCCGGCATGGCCGATGCCCTCGCGCGAGCGGGCGTGCGCCCCCGGCACGCGTGGGCCGAAGGCGCGCTCCTCGCCGGCGGCAAGAAGGATTGGCACGTGGTGTGGGCGCCGGCGCGCGGCATGCTGGTGGACGACGAGGGCGTGGGCGTCACCTTCGACCACGGGACGGGTGACGATCTGCCGCTCGCGATCCGCATCGCGCTCGACGAGGCTTCCTCCCGCGGCGACAAGCCAGTCTCCATCCGCGTGCATCGCTCGGGGGAAGCGGAGCTACCCGACATCGCCGCGTGGTCGGAGGGGTCCGGCATCGCGTTCGAGGAAGGCTCGGCGTGGGAAACGATCTCCGCCGGCACGCCCGCCGCGGGCTCCATCGACCTCCTGCAGGGCGACTTCGGACGCCGGCCCGGCGCGGGGCTCGCCATTCCGCGCGCGGCCGTGGCGCTCGCCGCGGTGATCGCGGTGCTGCAGCTCGGCTTCACCGCCTGGGACACGTGGCGGCTCGCCGGCGAGAAGGCGGCGCTCGAAGCGAAGCGCGAGGCGACCTTCCGCGCCGCGTTTCCCGAGGCGAGGGTGGTGGTGGATCCGGACCTCCAGATGGCGCGCAACCGCGCCGAGCTGGAACGCGCGCGGGGCCTCGCATCGGGCGACGAGTTCCTGGTGCGGCTCACCGAGGCGGGCCGCGGCTCCAGCGCTCCGGTGAAATCGATCAATTACGCCAACGGCAAACTCGAGGTGAAGCGATGAGCGCGCTCTCGAACGCCTGGGACCAGCGCTCGTCCCGCGAGCGGGCGGTGCTGGGCTGGATCGTGGCGATCGCCGTCATCGCGCTACTCGTCGCCTTCGTATGGCTCCCTCTTGAACGCCAACGCGCGCGGCTGGTGGAGGAAATGCCGCGGCTGCGCGATTCGGTCGCCGCCCTCGAGCGCGAGGCCGACAACGTCCGGAAGCTGAAGGCGATGCCGGTGCGGGCCGGCACGGCAACCCCGGTCGCGGCGCTCGCCGGGGCCCCGCCGACGCTTGCGGGAGCGCAAGTGGCGCCGCTCGATGACCGCCGCATCCGCGTCACCGGCGCCGACGTGGGGTTCGCCGCATTGATCGACTGGATCGGCTCGGTGCAGGCCTCGCACGGGTTGCGCGTGGATTCGGCGCGGCTCGAAGCCCTGCCCACCGCGGGCCGCGTGCGCGTCGAGCTCGTGATGGCGAGGAGCTGACGCTGCGCGCCATCGCCCTCGCGCTCCTCGGCGCCGTCGCATTCGTCCTGTGCCTCGTCGCCACCGTGCCCGCCACGGTGGTGCTGCGCGAGGCCGAGAAGCAGTCGCGGCAAAACCTGCGCGCCTTCGACGAGCGCGGCACCTTGTGGAAGGGTTCCGCGCGGCTCGAGGCCACCGTCCCCGGGACCATCGTCGCCTTCGAGCACGTCGCATGGCGCTGGCGGCCGGCAGCACTCCTCTCCGGGCGGCTCGCCTTCGACGTGACCGCGACCTGGGCCGGCGCCCAGGCGAACGCCGAAGTCGCGCGCACCTTCACCGGCTGGCAGGCCACCGGCGTCGCAGCCCAGGGCGATGCCGCGGCCTTCGCCCTCCTGTCGCCGCTGGTGGGCGCCTGGCGCCCCGAGGGCCGGGTGGAGGCCACCGCTTCGCGCCTCACCTTCGATGGCCGGGAGCTCCGCGGCGAGGCGCGCCTCACATGGAAGCAGGCGAGCCTCGCGATCGCGAGCGTGAAGCCCCTCGGAGCCTATCGGCTCGACGTGACCGCCGAGGGTGGCCCCGCGCAGCTTTCACTCACGACGACCGAGGGACCGCTGCGCCTTGCGGGGCGCGGCACGTTCAGCCATCCCTCCCGCATCGCCTTCTCCGGGGAGGCGCGTGCCGAAGGGCCCCAGGCCCAGCTGCTCGACCCGCTGCTGGACCTGCTGGGACCCAAGCGCGCCGACGGCAGCCGTGCGCTCGAGGTGCGCTGGAACTGATGTCCGGACCGTTCGTTCCCGCCTTCGGCCTCGGCAACGCCCACGTGCAGACGGTCTACGGCGCGGTCATCGCCCATGCGCCGGCCGCCGACTATCGCCGCGAACGCTGGGACACGCCCGACGGCGATTTCGTCGACGTGGACTTCATCGAGGGGCCCGAGGGCGCTCCGTGGCTGCACCTTTTCCATGGCCTCGAGGGCAGCTCGCGCTCGCCCTACGCGCGGATGCTGATGGCCTTCGCCCGCGAGGCGGGGTGGCGCGGCAGCGTGATGCACTTCCGCGGCTGCAGCGGCGAGATGAACCGACTCGCGCGCGCCTATCACTCGGGAGACTCCGACGAGATCGACTGGGTGCTGCGCGAGCTCAAGCCGCGCGTGGGGGCGGCTGCGTTCTACGCGGCCGGCGTCTCCCTCGGGGGCAACGCGCTCGCCAAGTGGCTGGGCGAGCAGGGCGCGGCCGCGGGCGCGGTGGTGGAGCGCGCGGCGATCGTCTCCGCGCCGCTGGACC
>JANMHV010000070.1:0-3398 GCA_031375445.1 Burkholderiales bacterium
AACGCCTGCACCGCGTACTGATCGTAGGCGGTAACGAACACCAGTCTCGCCCGCCGCCCGATCCTCCGCGCTGCCTCAATGCCGGTCACCCCGGGCATGTGCACGTCCAGGAAGCAGATGTCGGGCTTCAGCGCCTCGAACTGCTCCACCGCTTCGCGTCCGTTGCGTGCCTCGGCGACGATGGCGAGCTCGGGCCACACTTCGGAGAGCATCCGCCGCAGCGAATCGCGCAGCAGCGGCTCGTCGTCGGCGATGAGAGCAGTGGGGGCGGCGGCACTCATGCGCTGGCCTTGCGAACAGGAAACTCCACGCGAGCACGCGTGCCACGCGGCGAAAGGGGAACAACCGTGAGGGTCGCATCTCCGCCAAACACGAGCTCCAGCCGTTCGCGCAACGTGGCCAACCCCGTACCAAGCCCCTGAGCGCCCGCACCCAATCCCGCGCCCGTATCGGAAACCTGAGCGCAGCATCGCCCGCCCTCCACCTGCAACCAGACGTCGATCCGCCCACCCTGCTCGGCGGGATCGATGCCGTGTCGAATCGCGTTCTCCACCAAAGTCAGCAGGGTAGTAGGCGGGCAGTGGAGGTCCACCGCCGCGGCATCCACCTGCAGGTCGAAGGCGAGGCGGTCGGGCATGCGCAGGTGCATGAGCTCGAGGTAGGCGCGCACCAGCTTCACCTCCTGGCCCACGGTCGTGAGCGGGTCGTGCAGGCGCGGCACCGCGGCCCGCAGGTACTCGATCAGGTTATCCAGCACCGCGGACGCCTGGGGCGAGCCGCTCACCACCAGCTCGCGCACGTTGGCCAGCGTATTGAACAGGAAGTGCGGCTCCACCTGGGCCTGCAGCAGCCGTAGCCTCGAATCGAGCGCCCGGCGCTCGAGCTCGCTCTTCTCCAGCTCGAAGGCGAGCGCCTGGCTCTTCGCCGCGAATTCCTTCTGCCGCACCAGTGCCGCCACCGCCGTCCAGGGGGCCACCAGCAGGCTGCTCATCATCATCAGCAGGAATCCATTCTGGCGCGGCCCGCTCTTCCAGAAGGGCGCCATGTCGGGCGTGGTGGTGACGGCGTAGATCACCATCACGGTCCACGGGATCACGAAGGCGACCGCCGCTACTTGTAAGGGCCAGCGCGCGATCCAGCTGGGCAGCCGCCGCGGCCATTGTTCGACGACGCCGAACGCGATGAGCGCCACCAGCCCCACGATCAGCTCGCGGACCACGATCACGTAGCGCGGTGTCGTAGGGTAGCCGTGCGCGATGACGAATCCGACGAGCCCGCCCACGATGGCGAGCACCATCAGGCGCTTCCAGCCGAACATGAGGGCGAGGCCCCGCGGTCGCGGCGCCTGGAGGGTGGTTTCCATGGGCAGACGATAGGTCACGCGGGGTGCGCGTGGGAAGCCCGGCGTGACGGACGGCCGCGGGGAGGGGGCGGGGGACGGCGGGGGGCGACCGGTGACGCCGCGATTCGTCGCCCCCGGCCGTGGCTGGTCAATCGGCCTGCGTGGGCCGTCGCAGGCGCGTGGCGGGGGCGGTGGCGGCAACCGATATTGGTCTCCTTTGCATACCAGGAGCGACCATGAAGCGTTCGATCCATCTCTTTGCCTGCCTGTGGCTCTTCTTGCTCGTGGGGTGCCCGGCGGCCCACGCGGCCGGCCGCAACGGCTCCCTCGTCGACGTGGCGTGGTTGAAGGAAGCGCTCGCCGGCGAAAGCGTCCTCCTGATCGATGCCTCCGCCGCCAAGCTGCACACGGCCAGGCACATCCCCGGGGCGGTCGGCGTCGATCTCTACCGCTACGGGGCGCCCTTCAAGGCCACGCCGCAGCAGATGGAGCAACGCATCCAGTCCTGGGGTGTGGGCGCGGGCAAGACGGTGGTGGTGTACGACGAGGGCGGGGGGCAGGGCGCGACGTGGCTCTTCTACACGCTCTACTACCATGGCTTTCCGCTGGAGCGCCTGGTGCTGCTGGATGGCGGGCTCGCGAAGTGGCAGGCCTCGGGGGGTGCCACGAGCAGCGAGCCCACGGCCAAGCCCGCGGCTGGTGACTTCCGTGTTGCCACGCGGGAGGAGGTGCGGGTGCGCCTGCCCGAGTTCCTCACGGCTTCGGGCGATCCCGCGCGCCACGTGCTGGTCGAGGCCCTCGAGACCTCCCACCACTTCGGCGAGCAGAAATTCTTCGACCGCCCCGGGCACATCCCGCGCGCGGTGTCGATGCCGTCGGGCGACTTCTACAACGCGGACAAGACCTTCAAGAGCCCGGCGGAGATCCGGCGCCTGGCGAGCTACTTCGGCATCACCGACGATCACGAGGTGCTCTCCCATTGCGGTGGCGGCGTGGCGGCGACCGTGCCGTTCTTCGCGATGAAGCTCATCGCCGGCCATCCAAAGGTGAAGGTGTACATGGAGTCGCAGCTCGAATGGCTGCAGGACGAGCGCGGGCTGCCGTTCTGGACCTACGATGCGCCGTTCCTCATGCGCGACCCCGGCTGGCTCAACACCTGGGGCGGGCGGATGATGCGGGCTTTCGATATTTCGCAGGTGAGTGTGGTGGATGTGCGGACTGCGGAGGCGTATGGGCTGGGGCATGTGCCCTTTGCTTTGAGTGTGCCGGCTGAAACTTTTCGAGGCGGGTTGGAGGATGCGGCTCGACTTGCTGCCAGCCTAGAGCGCGCCGGGGTGAACCCGCAGCATGAGGCGGTCATCGTTTCCGAGCGGGGTTTGGATGAACGCTCGGCTTTGGCGTTCCTGCTGCTCGAGAAGATGGGGCAGAAGCGGGTCTCGGTGCTGATGGATTCCGTGGACGAGTGGGGCCTGCGCGGTTATCCGCTCGCCAAGGAGCCGACCACCGTGGGGCCGCGCAAGTCGCCGCAGGATATGGCGGTGCCGGCCGTGGCTTATGCGGTGGGCGCGCGGCCGGGCGTTGTGGCGGCGGCAGGTGCGGCTGCTGCGGGCGCTTTTCCGCGGGTGTACGTGGCGACGGGGAAGCGCGCTGTGACTCGCGGCGATGCGAAGGTGATTCACCTCCCCTACACCGAGCTTCTCGATGCCAAGGGCGCCCCAAAGCCTGCGCACGAGATCTGGAATGCGATGGCGAAGGCGGGGGTTCCTCGCTATGCCGAGATCGTCACCGTTGACGAGGAGCCGGGTGCCGCTGCCATGGGCTACTTCCTCTTCCGGCTGATGGGGTTTCCGGATGTGAAGGTGGCTTGGGGGTGATCGCTTTGCACCTCACCCTGCCGACATGGATCCTACCTGGGCCCGTGGCCAGCAGGGTCGAGCCACTGCCGCAGCGCAGCGTACTGCTTGGAGCGCTCGGGAACGACTAGTCGATGAGCGTCGACAACTTCGTGGGCGCAGCGCTAGGTGCTGTCCCTCGCGGGTCGCCAGCCAGGAAAGGG
>JANMHV010000136.1:0-7878 GCA_031375445.1 Burkholderiales bacterium
GATGGCGCCGTCGATCACTTCGTTCAGCACCCGCCGCAGCTTGCCTTCCACCGGGATCTGGTGGCGATCGGCGAGCTCGTAGATCACGACGCGCAGGAGATGGTATTCGGCCACCACCTCCTCGATGTCGAACCCGGCCTCGAAACGCTGCACGCCGTGGGTGGCGGGAGTTTCCTCGACGGCGGCGTCGACTTCATCTTCCCCGCTGTAGCGCTTCAGCGCCGCGCCGAGGTCGGCGATGAACGCCGGCATGTGGTCGTTCAGCGTCACCGTGTCGAGGTTGCGCGCGGAGGCCAGGGCGCGCGCGCGCTCGCGCCACTGGACGAGGATGGCGTCCGCCTGCCCGAGGATGATGTCCGCCAGCTTGTCGATGGTGATGGCCAAGAGGGTCACTCCGGACTGGATGTAGGGAATAGCTTACCTGCGACGTCGCGTAGCTATGTCAGCATTGTAGATGGTCCATTCGGACCAAGGACGCTAGCGAAACACGATTTCGCAGGGGTCGTTCTTCTCCACAGCGGCCTCGGCAAGCGCCGTTCCGAGCAGGGTGACCCCGGCGGTGGCGAGCGCCGCTCCCACGCGCGCGATGGCGGCCGGCGTTCCGGCCTTGTCCAGCGCCACCTGGGGCTTGCGCAGCGGGCCGTGGATCACGATGCCGCTGGCGATGGCGGAGATGCCGAGCGTCGCGCCCTTCACCGCCTCGACCTTGCCCCGCAGGTCGAACTGCCCCTCGCGGAAATCCACCGTGCCGGAGGCGATCAACCGGCTCGCCTGGCTGCGCGCCCCGATGATGCGCTCGGCCGTGGCCCGCCCATCCCTGAACGGCAGGTTGGCGCCGAGGCAGGCGAACTCCATGTCCTTGGCGTCGCGCGGGGCGAAGACGTTGGTCATCAGTGTTTCCAGCTCGCCCGCGCGCTGCGAATGCCAGGTGCCGCGTCCCATGCGCACCGTGATCGGGCCGGTGATCGATGCCGCCACGTCCTGCATCGAGTCGCCCTGGCCGTTGAAGGTCGCCGAGACGCTCATCGGCCCGCCGGTGAACGGGACCGGGCTGCCGCGCTCCTTGAACCAGCGCTCCAGCAGCAGGTTTCGCCCCTCGAACTGGACCCGCACGGCCTTCTTCGCGCCGGTGAAGGCCATGCTGCCGGTGGCGGTACCCCCGAGCATTTCGGTGGAGAAGGGCTTCAACTCCATCACGTTGTCGCGGAACTGGAACCGGGCCTTGGTGTTGCGCAGCTCGAGGCGGTTGCGCAGCCTGAGGCTCTTCAGCTCGATGTCGACGACACCCTCGGTGCCGGCGAGGCCGTTCACGAGGCCCCATGCGATGGGCCGGTCCGAGTAGAGCTTGTCGGTGGGCGGGTCCGGGATCACGAGCCCGCCGCTGTCGAGGAACGCCTGCGCCCAGTCGAGGCGGTCGGTGGCGAGCTTCGCGTCGATGCGCGTTCGTTCCCCGGGCGTGACGCTCACGAGGCCGGCAACGGTGAGCTTGCCGAGCGATGCGGTGAGGCGCGTGATCGCGATGCGCCCGGCATCGTCGCGGGACTCGAAGGTGGCGTTGAAGGGCGCCGTGGGCCGGCGCTGGATGCCCATGAAGGCGAACAGGCCATCGAGGCTCGCGGCCTTGACGGTGCCCCTAACGTGGTGGCCGTCGAAGCCGCGCTGCAGCGGCAGCCTCCCCTCGACGTGCAGCTCGGCTCGCTCGCTTTTCACGTCGACGGTCCCGTCGCTCACCGCGCCCGCGGTCCCCCAGCGCGAGGCGTCGGCGAGGTGAGCCTTCAGCTCGAGCATCTGGCGGTTGCGCCCGAAGCGCGCCTGGATGTCGACGTTCTTCAGTCCCCCGTCGCTGGTAAGGTCGGCGGTCTCGATGGTCCAGGCGGCAGCCTTTCCATCGGGCGAGCGGCTCGAAACCGTCGCGTTGCGGATGCGGATCGACTCGAGGCTGGGAAAGGGCGAAGAGCCGGCGGCGGCGGGGTGGGCCTCGCCCCGGCGCGGAAAATTGGTGCCCTCGGCGCCCGCCTCGAGATTCAGGACGGCGTTCTCGAAGCCGAGGCTTTTCACCTCCGCCCTCCCGACGAGGAGCGGCAGCAGCTCGAAATCGGCGCGCAGCGTTTCGGCCTGGAAGAAAAGGGGCTCCTTCGCCCAGGGCGAATTGGAAAGTGAGACCTGGGTGGCGTGGAGCGACGGCCGCGGCAGCAGGCGCAAGGACATCCCGCCCACCTTGAGCTCGCGGCCCCAGGAGTCCCGGGTGCGGTCCCGCGCGTGGCGCGCCAGGGTTTCCGAGTCCACCAGGGCGAGGAACGCGAGGGCGCCCGCGGCCGCCAACCCCACGACGATTCCCGCGGACCAGCCGGCCACCTTCCTCCAACCCATCGCGCTCCCCTTCCATCGGACCAGGATGTGTGACACCGAAATCCGGAATGCGTCCAGAGGATTACGGTTGTACGCGGGAATTTCGTGGGGCGGGGGCTTGAAGCCGGCCCGGGCGGCCCTAATTCCCGTGCAGGGGGCAGGAAAGCCGGCCCCGATCACCGACCGACACAGGAGAACCGACATGTATCCCTCCCTGACGAGATTCCCCGGCGAGCTGTTCGCCGACTTCGACGGGCTCCAGCGCCAGGTGGAGCAGCTCCTCGGCCTGCGCGGCGCGCCGTCCAGCATTCGCGCCGGCACCCGCGGCGCGTTCCCGGCGCTCAACGTGGGCACCACCGAGGCCGCGATCGAGATCTACGCGTTCGCACCGGGCCTGGACCCGGCGAAGATCGCGGTGGACGTCGACAACGGCGTGCTCACCCTTTCCGGCGAGCGCCCGGCCGAAGTGCCCGCGGCCGATGCGAAGCTGAGCGTCTACGCCCAGGAGCGTTTCGCCGGCACCTTCAAGAGGGTGCTGAGCCTGCCGGAGGATGCCGACAGCGCCGGCGTGGCGGCGACCTACCGCGACGGCGTGCTGCGCATCTCGATTCCCCGCCGCGCCCCGGCCCGGCCGAAGCGCATCGCGGTGCAGTGATCCCGACGAACATGGAGAGAGCGATGAACATGAATACCCAGGACCTGAAGCGCGACCCGCGCGCCGCCACCGCGAGCGCCACGCCGCTCGTGCCTCCCGTGGACATCTTCGAGGATTCGGAGGGCATCGTGCTGCGTGCCGACATGCCGGGCGTGGCCAAGGAGAACCTCTCGATCGACGTCGATGGCGAGACCCTCACCGTCGCCGGCACGGTCACCTTGGGCGAGGCCAGCGGCCTCCAGCCCGTCTACAGCGAGATCCGGGTGGCCGACTACCGCAGGAGCTTCGTGCTCGGCCGCGACCTGGACGCGGGCCGCATCGAGGCGACGCTGCGCGACGGCGTGCTCACGCTGCGCGTGCCGAAGACCGAGCAGGCCAGGCCGCGGCGCATCGAGGTGAAGGCGGGCTGAGCGCTGCGTTCCGCGCCGCCGTCGTGAATGCCGTGCCCCAGCAACGGGGCGCGGCATGGAGGTTCGCAGCCGTCGAAGTTCCCGCGATAATCGCGCCCATGGCGATCCCGCGCATCCGCATCGACATCTGGAGCGATTACGCCTGCGCGCATTGCAATCGGGTGCGGGCGGTGGTCGAGGCGCTGCGGCAGGAGATGGGAAGCGCGCTCGATGTCGAGTGGCACGCGTTCGAGTTGGCGGCGGGGACCACGCGCGCCGCCTTCGAGGCGGCGGAGTTCGCGCGCGACCACGACCGGTTCGAGGCGATGCACGCAGCACTCTTCCGCGCGCGTCACGAGGAGCACCGCGACTTGGCGAGCGGGCCGGTGCTGGAAGCGCTCGCACACTCCGTGGGGCTCGACGCCGATGCGCTCGCCGCCGCGCTGGCGAGCGCGCGCTACGTCTCGCGCGTGGTGGCGGATGAATCGCGTGCCGCGAGCCTCGGGTTGCGCTCGGTGCCGTTCCTCGCGGTGCGCCGCGACGGCGCGCCGATCACCGATGCCCTGGGGATCAGCGGCGCCGCGGAGCTGGGCGAGGTGCGCGCGGTGGTGGCGAAGGTCACTTCGTCGTGACGTACACCAGGCGCTCGCCGGTGGTGCACATGCCGCCCTTCTCGGGCCCCGAGGCGACGCTGCTCTTTGGCATCGAGCGCGTGGCGGTATTCGAGCAAGCGTCCTTCGCGCTCGCGTGCCAGTTGCACACCAGCGCGTCGCCCGCGGTGACGAGGCGATCGGCCGCGCAGTAGGAGCCCTTGCCCGAGGCGGCGACGGTGTTACCGGGTGCGCCCTGGGTGGCGCAGCCGGCGAGGGCGAGGGTGGCGAGGGCGAGCGCGATTTTCGTTTTCATGGATTCTCTCCTGGAGGTTGGCGACCTGCGTTGGATGCGCCGCGCGGCCTTGCGGATTCACGCGCTGCATCCATTGCAGGAATTTCGCAGAACCTTCACCAGGAAATTCAGGAGATTCGTCACCGGCGTGTCACCGCGGCGTGGCAACGAAAAGCCCCGCGGTTGCGGGGCTTCGGTGGCTCTGCGTTGCCGGGATGGCTAGCGCCAGTAGCGGCGATCGTCGCGATAGTGGCGGTGATGGTGGCCGCGATCGTAGTAGCGCGAGCCCGACGTGTAGATGATGGTGCTGCCGTAGACCGGCGCGGGGGAGTAGTAGCCATAGACGGGTGCCGGCGAGTAGTAGCCATATACCGGCGCGGGCGCGGCATACCGGGGTGCGTAATACACGGGCTCGCTGTAGTACGAGCTGCCGCCTCCGTAGTAGCCGCCGCCGCCGTAGCCGCCTCCGTAGTAGCGGTTCGAATCGGCGGCGATGCTGCTGCCGACGATCGCGCCCAGCACCCCGCCCACGGCAGCGCCGTTGCGGTGATGGGAGTTGTCGCCGATGGCGGCACCGATGCCGCCGCCGATGAGGGCGCCCAGCAGGGGATCGGCGGCCTGCGCCTTGCCGATGGACAGGCCAACGACGGCGATGGTGACGGCGCTGAGGGTGGCGATCTTCGCGAGCGGATTCTTGAGGGTCTTCATTTGGGTCGTCTCCTTGCGTGAGTACTTGCAATGACGATAACGGACCTACCCCCGCTTCGGTGCACAAGGGGGCCTTTTTTTACACCCGGATACAATTAAAAGCCCTGTAGAAACAGGGCTTTGTAGGACAACCGGAAGCGTTTCTCGTCGACCCCCCGAACGGGGGGGTCAACGCACGACTCAGGCCTTGATGCCGGCCAACTCCAGGGTTTTCCGGGGATTGATCAGGTTCACGCGCCCGGTCTTCTCCGCGCCGGCGAGGATCAGCTCCTTCACCTGCGCCACGGTGAGCTCGGGCTTCATCGCGAACAGTTTCGCCGCGAGGTTGGCCACCTGGGGGGAGGCCATCGACGTGCCGGAAAGCTTCATCCTCTCGCCGCCGGGGATGAAGCTCGGGACCTCGTAGCCGTTGGCGTGGACCACCACCGTCTTGCCGAAGGTCGAGAACGAGGTCTCGGTGCCCGACATGTCGACGGCGCCGGCGGTGATGAGGTTCGGCAGCACGAAGCCCGCGGGGATGTATTGCGAGAAGTCGGCCGAGTTGTCCTCGTTGCCGGAGCCGGCGACGAAGAGGATCTCCGGGGCGCCGCGGATCGCATCCTCGAGCGCGCGCTTCTCCACCTCGAAGAGCGCGTTGGCCCGCTGCTTGCGCTCCTCCGGCGTCTTGCCCACGTTGTGGTACGCGAGCATGCCCTCGTAGGTCGAGGGGCCGTAGCGCCAGCTCATGTTCACCACGCGCGCGCCGGTCTTCTTGAAGTGCTCGACGCTGTCCTTGAAGGCCGCGGCGCCGCGCGCCACGTACGCCTCGTCGGGAATCGGCGGCACGATCGAGTGCGGCCAGTGCATCGCCACCGCGGTCACGCGGGCGAACGGGTTGCCCTCCACCGCGATGCCGGCCACGTGCGTGCCGTGCACCCACATTCCCATCGCCGACATGTCCTCGGAGAACTGCTTCACCTCGTCCTGCTTGAGGGTCGAGATGCGCTTTTTCAGCGCCTGGGCGTCGGGGGAGTCGATGGCGGCCCTCATGTCCATGGAGCCCTTCACGTACTGCTTGAGCTCCGGGAGCCGCGCCTGGGCCTCGCCCATGTTGCGAACCAGCTCCGGCGTCGGCATCGACTTGTCGTTGAACGCGATGCCGGGAACCGAGGCGGGCTGGAACAGCTTCACGTCGGTGCCGCTGTCCCAGATGCCGACCACCACGGGCTTGCCGGGCGCCTGGTCCGAAAGCGTCACCAGGCGCTGAGTCCAGGTGTCGACCTTCGCCACCTGGTTGCGCGTGACGAGGTCCTGCATCACCGCCACCACGTCGTCGCGGAACGGCAGGACGTGGTCGAAGCTGTTGCGGATCGAGACGATGCCGGTGACGACTCCCGCCGGCACGTTGAGCCCGAGGTTCTTCGCGGCGGGATCCATGCCCGCCTTCACGCTCCCGATCACCACGTCGCGCGACATGAGCTCGAGGCTGCTCTTCGCGTTCTTCACGTTGTCGCCGACGACGGTCCACGGCATCTCGCCATAGGCGCGGGCGAGGTCCTGCTTCACCTGCGCGCGCTGGGCGGCGCTGTCGCCTCCCTGGCGACGTGCGGCGAGGATGGCGGTCATGGTGGTGCCGCTGGTGAGCTTGTCGGCGGCCTTCTCCTGCTGCGATTTCACGTCGGCGAGAAAGGCCTGGGCAGCTGCGTAATCTCCCCTGAAGACCGCGATCTGGGCGCGTGCGCCGATCAGCCCGGTGCGGGTGGCCCGGTCCTGGATGTCGAGGGTGGCGAGGTCTTCGGCGAGGTCGCGGTCGAGGGCGTCGACGGCAGGCATCACCTCCGGCTTGGGCGCCTCCAGCAGCTCGCTGGGCAGCCTGGAGATCCGGTACTGGCGGCGCGGCATCTGGTCCGCGCTGGTGATGACCTTGCGTGCGGCGGCCTGGGCGGTCGGGTTGGCGGTGCCGGGGACCTGTGCAACCGCTTCGTGGGCGGAGGCGGCTAGGATGGCGGCGATAGCCACCGGGAGCGTGCGGAGCAGCATTTTGGGATCCTGTGGTCTGGTTTGCGACGGGGCCCAGTGTCGGGCAGGCGCAAGGTTACCGCAGGACGAGGCGACGAGGCGCGGGGTGGGGGGACGAGCCGCCGGCGGGCGGGGATGAAGCCGGCGGGCCAGTTGAAACGGGCCCGCGGGCCCGTTTTATCTGCCGAGCGGCCTACCTGCCCCTGGGGGTCGCCGGAGGCGTGACCCGGCGCTCGATGGTGATCTGCTCCACTTCCACGCGCCGGTTCGGCTCGAGGCACTGGATCAGCGCCGCGCGGTCGCGGTCGTTGCACTGCACCACCGGATTGGCCTTGCCCTTGCCGATCGCCTTGAGGCGCGAGGCCTCGACGCCCTTGCCGACCAGGTAGGCCTTCACCGCGCCGGCGCGGCGCTCGGAAAGCTTCTGGTTGTACGCGTCGGTGCCGAGGCGGTCGGTGTAGCCGGTGATGGTGACCTGGTCGATCTGCGCGTTTCGGCGCAGGACCTCGGCGATCTCGTCCAGCTTCGGCTGCGGCTGCCGGAGAGTCGCCTGGTCGAACTCGAACAGCTCCGTGGCCGAGAGCGTGTAGCGTTCCAGCCGCGGGGAGGGTTGCGCTGGCGTCGGGGCAGACGGTCGGGGCGCGGGCTCGCGGGGCGTGACCTGAGCATAGCTGCGCTCTTCGTATTCACGCCGTTCGTGATGGGGCATCGGCGGGGCTTCGTAGATCCGCGCGACGACGGGAGGGGGCTCGACCGGGTAGGCATAGACGTAGCCCGGCTCGTAGGAATAATAGGGAGCGGCGTCGAAGTAGTAGCCGTAGGGACGCGCGGAGTAGCCGTAGGAGCGCGGGTACAAGTAGCCGTAGCGCGGGTAGCTGTAGCCATGGCCGTGGC
>JANMHV010000159.1:0-1682 GCA_031375445.1 Burkholderiales bacterium
CGAGGCAGAGTGATGCTGGCAGTAAACCCGGGAATGGGGATGAATGGGATTAATGGGATGAATGGGATGGAAGGGTTTGAACGTTGGGGCTTCGATCACCAGCAACTCGACCGCCACGCCTCTCACCGCGCGTCCGGGACCTTGTTTATCCCATTCATCCCATTAATCCCATTCATCCCCATTCCCGGGTTTATTCGCCGCGTAACTCGCCGACCGCCCATACCTTGCTAGCATCGCGCCATTGCCCATTGTTCCGGCTTCGTTCGAGGAATAGACACCCCCATGAGACTCATTTTCCGGCGCGCCTGCCTGGCGCTGGCGCCTGCCCTGTGCCTTGCCGGCGCCGCATCGGCCGCCAGTGTCGCCGGCGTGGAGATTCCCCCGCCCCCGGCCCCGTGCCCGGTGACCGACCTCCACTGGAGCGTCGCGGTGGTCGACCCCTACCGCTGCCTCGAGAACACCGCCGACGAGTCCGTGCAGAAGCTGATGCGTGCCCAGGCCGACGCCACGACCGCGATCCTGGCGAAGATTCCCGGCCGCGACCGGCTGCTGAAGCGCATCGAGGAGATCGACGCCGAGATTCCGGCGGCGGTGACCAAGGTGCACCGCGACGAGCGCGGCGGGCTTTTCTACATGAAGCGCGAGGCCCGCGACAACCAGTTCAAGCTCTATTACCGCGCCTCGATGGACGGGGCCGAGCGCGTGCTGGCCGATCCCGATGCCGAGGCGAAGGCGACCGGCAAGCCCCACGCCATCGCCGATTACAACGCAACGCGCGACGGCAAGCTGCTGGCATACAGCATCTCCGCGGGCGGCGCCGAGATCGGCGTGCTGCGCGTGATCGAGGTGGCGACCGGCAAGGAAGTGATGCCGCCCATCGACCGCATCCGCGGCGGCGACGTCAGCTGGCTCGACGACGGGAGCGGCTTCTTTTTCAGCCGCCTCGCCGAGGGCTACGAGAAGCGCCCGCGGGCCGAGCGCTTCATGGACCACCACGCCTACCTGCGCAAGATCGGCGATACCCGTGACACCCCGGTGTTCGGCCCGGGGCTCTTCCCCGAGGTGACGATCGAACGCTCCGCCAACGGCCACGTGTTCCTGGTGCCCGACCAGCCCCTCGCAGGGGCGCTGGTGGCCCATGGCGTGGACCGCAACGTGTCGTTCTACCTCACGGACCGCGAGAGCCTGCTGGCGGGCAAGCCGAAATGGCGCAAGGTGTTCGACCAGTCGGCGCAAGTGGCCGGCGGCACCACCGCGGGCGGCTGGATGTACCTGCGCAGCGCCAAGGACGCGCCGCGCTACAAGGTGCTGCGGGTGAAGCTGCCGGAGGCCGACCTCGCCAAGGCCGAGACGCTGGTGGCTCCTTCCGGCGACGTGGTCACCGACATCGCGGCGGCGGCCGAAGGCCTCTATATGACGCGGCGCGAGGGCGCAGCGAAGAAGCTCTTTCGCATCGCGCACGCGCCGGGCTCCAAACCCGAGCCGATCACGCTGCCCTTCGAGGGCAACGTGGGCCTCACCGACCTCGATCCGCGGCTGCCCGGGGCGATCATCTCGCTTTCCGGATGGACGCGCGGCGCCCGGCACTACGCACTGGGCGCGCGCGATACCCGGCCCGTGGCGCTCGCGCTCGCGCCCACCGGCAAGTACGAAGTGCTCTCCGGCGTGGTGGCGCGCGAGGT
>JANMHV010000189.1:0-6159 GCA_031375445.1 Burkholderiales bacterium
CGGCGGCGAGCGGGCCGCCGGACCACACGCGCACGGCGCCCACGTCGGGCTCGTTCACCAACACCGCCCAGGTGCTGACGCCCGTCGGCACCTACGATCCGACGGATCCCACCCGCACCGGTGCCGGCAACAACCAGAGCTCCGCCACGACCTCGATCGTCTCGCCGGACTTGCGCGTGGCCAAGACGCACGTGGGCAGCTTCAGCGTCGGCACCAACGGCACCTACACGATCACCGTCGACAACGTGCTGGGCGCGGCGCCTACCGCCGGCGCCATCACGGTGACCGATACGCTGCCCAATGGCCTCACCTTCGTCTCGGGCACCGGTACTGGCTGGACCTGCGGCGCCGTGGGCCAGGTCGTCACGTGCACCAGCAATGCGGTGATCGCCGCCGGGGCCACCAGCGCCAATCCGATCACGCTGGTGGTGGGCGTGGGCAACGCCGCCGCGCCGTCGGTGACCAACTCCGCGACGGTGAGCGGGGGAGGGGAGCCCGCCGCGGCCTCCGGAAACAATACCGCCAGCGACTCGACGGGCGTCACCAGCCCCGGCATCAGCACGTTCGCGCCGGACAACACCATCACCGCCTCGGCCGGCACCACGGTCAACTACGCCCACACCTTCAACGCCGGCACCGCGGGGACGCTCTCGTTCTCCACCACCTCGATGCAGACGCCGGCCGTCGCCGGGTGGACCCAGGTGATCTACCGCGACACCGACTGCAGCGGCACGTTGAATGGCGCCGAGGGCACGGCACCGCTGGTGGGCAGCCTCGCGGTCCTTGCCGGCGACATCGTGTGCATCATCGTGCGCGATGCGATCCCGCTCTCGGCGCCGCAGAACGCGCAGAACGCGATCACCGTCACCGCCACGCTGAACGCGCAGACCTTCAACCGCACCGACGTCACCATCGTGGGCGCCGGCTCCGGCGCCGGCCTGGTGCTGAACAAGCAGGTGAGGAACGTGACGCAGGGCGGCGGGGCCACCACCGCCAACACCGCCCGCCCCAACGACGTGCTCGAGTACACGATCACCTACACCAACACCGGCGCGGGACCGGTTTCGACGATCGTGGTGACCGACTCGACGCCGTCCTTCACCCTGTACCAGGCGGCGGCGTGCACGCTGCCGCTCCCGGCGGGCATCACTTCATGCGCCGTGACCACCCAGCCGGCGGTGAATGGCACGGGCTCGGTCTCCTGGACGATGGGCGGATCGCTGCAGTCCGGGGCGAGCGGGACTGTTTCGTACACCGTACGGGTCGTGCCCTGATCGCCGGCAGCGCTTGGAGCGCGGTGCGGGCGCTGGCAGCTGCCAGGACGGTGCGCCCGGGGACACCCTGACCGAGACGGGCTGTATCATCGGCGGGCCATCCTGACGCGCAATCGATCGACACGTGCTCCTCCGCACCCACCTCTACATCCTTGCCGCGGCCACGATGCTTCCGCTCACCGTGTTCAGCGCGGCCGTGCTGGTGCAGCTCGTCGACCGGGAGGTCGACCTGGTCAGGCGCTCGACCATGGAGCGCACGCGAGCGGTGATGAGCGCGGTCGATGCCGAGCTGCAGGGGTCCCTGGACGCGCTGCGCGCGCTCGCGACCTCGCGTGCGCTGGAGCGCGGCGATCTCGAAGGCTTTCACGACGATGCGCGGCGCGTTCTGGGCTCGCACAGTGGCTGGCTCACGGTGACGCTGGCGGACGCGTCGGGAAAGCTCGTCGTGGACGCGGCCAAGCCCCTGGGCGCCGAGCTGGGAACCGCCATCGCCCCCGAAACGCTTCCCACGTTCCTGCTGCGGCGGCAGCCGTCGGTTGGCGACGTCGCGCAGGTTCCCCTGGCGCGCGTCGCGAGCGTCCCCGTCCGCGTGGCCGTGCTTCGCGACGCCGGTCCCGCCTATGTGATCACCGCCCTGCTGAATCTCGACTCTTTCGGCGCTCTCTTGAGGGGTCAGCGCCTGCCCGAGGGGTGGGTGATCGCCATCGCCGACAAGCAGCGGCGCTTCGTCGCCCGGATCCCGCACCGTGCCCCGGGGGAGCCTGCCGCGCCCGGCTTCTCCGCCGCGCTGGCCCAGGGCCTCGAGGGCTGGTACCGCGCGCGGACCGTCGAAGGCCGGGACACGTTCCAGGCCTTTACCCGGTCGGAAGCGAGCGGGTGGGGCGTGGGCATCGCCATTCCGGTCGATGAGGTTTGGTCGGGGGCGTGGCGCGCGGCCGCGGCCATGGGCGCGGGCGCCGTCTTCTCGATCGCGGTCGGGGTGCTGATGGCCTTGTTCTTCGCGCGCCGGATCGCGGCGCCGATCGGCTCGCTCGCCACGTCTGCGCGTGCGTTGGGCGCCGGCTCGGCCGATGTGCCAATCCAGGCGCGGGCGCGGGTGGACGAGGTGAACGAGGTCGCCGACGCGCTGGCCGCCGCCGCCGAGGCGGTGCGCGCGCGCGAGCAGAGCCTGGTGAGCGCCGACGGCGAGTTGCGCGCGGCCAACCGCGCCAAGGACGAGTTCCTGGCCACGCTGAGCCACGAGCTGCGCAACCCGCTCGCCGCGATCTCCATGAGCGCGGAAGTGCTGCGTCATTCGCTCGCCGATCAGCGGGTGATACTGCGCACCGCTGACGTTCTGGAGCGGCAATCCGGGCAGATGTCGCGCCTGGTCGAGGACCTGCTCGACATGAGCCGCATCACCTTCGGGAAGGTCTCGATCGATCCGCGGCCGATGGACCTCGCGCAGGCGGTCGAGCGGATCGCGGGCACGTGGCGCGCGTCCGGCCGTTTCGCCGGCCACGAGGTTCGATTCGATCTCGCGCCGGCATGGATCCTCGCGGACTCCGGGCGTGTCGAGCAGGTCGCCGCCAACCTGCTCGACAACGCCTTGAAGTTCACGCCACGGGACGGGCAAGTGGCAGTGCGCGTGGCCCGCGAAGGCGGGGTCGCGCTCCTGGAGGTGAGCGACACGGGTCGCGGCCTGTCGGCGTCGCTGCGCGACAGCGCCTTCGACGTCTTCGTCCAGGGCGATCAGTCTTTGGATCGGCCGGCAGGGGGCCTGGGGATCGGCCTTGCCCTGGTGCGTCGCATCGCCGAGCTGCACGGGGGCAGCGCCGAGGCGCACAGCCAAGGCGAGGGGCGCGGCGCCACCTTCGTGGTGCGCTTCCCCGCCATCGACGAGGCCGCGCCGCCCGGGCCCGCGTCCGCTTCCATCGGAATCGCCGCGGCCCGCCGCATCCTCGTGGTCGAGGACAACGACGATTCGCGCACCATGTTGTGCACCCTCCTTCGAGCCGAAGGGCACACGGTGAGCGAGGCCTCGGACGCCGCCTCGGCGCTGGCGGCGATCGAGACGGCGCGCCCCGATGCAGCGTTGGTGGACATCGGGCTGCCGGGCATGAGCGGCTACACGCTCGTGCGCCAGCTGCGGGAGCGGCTGGGCCGGGGTGCGCTGCTGATCGCGCTGACCGGTTATGGCGGCGATGCCGACCGGCGCCGGGCCCTGGAGGCGGGGTTCGACCTGCACCTGGTGAAGCCCGTCGATGGAGAACGGCTGAGAAGCGCCCTCGAGGACGCGGTGGCTGCGCGCGGCACCGCGTTATAATTCCGCACTGCAGCATCAAACTCGATACCGCAAATTCCAGGAGCTCCCATGAAGAAGCCCATGCGCGTCGCCGTCACCGGCGCCGCCGGCCAGATCGGCTATAGCCTGCTGTTCCGCATCGCCAGCGGCGAGATGCTGGGGAAGGACCAGCCCGTCATCCTCCAGCTGCTCGAGATTCCCGACGAGAAGGCGCAGAAGGCCCTGAAGGGCGTGATGATGGAGCTGGACGATTGCGCCTTCCCGCTGCTGCAGTCGATGGTGGCCGCCTCCGACGCCAAGGTCGCGTTCAGGGACGCCGACGTGGCGCTGCTGGTGGGCGCGCGCCCCCGCGGCCCGGGCATGGAGAGGAAGGACTTGCTGGAAGCCAACGGCGCCATCTTCGTCCCCCAGGGCAAGGCGCTCGACGAAGTAGCCTCGCGCGACGTGAAGGTGCTGGTGGTGGGTAACCCCGCCAATACCAACGCCCTCATCGCGATGAAGAACGCGCCCAGCCTCAAGCCCGGGCAGTTCACCGCGATGATGCGGCTCGACCACAACCGGGCGCTTACGCAGGTAGCGCAGAAGGCCGGGAAGGCCGTGACCGACGTGAAGAAGATGTCGATCTGGGGCAACCACTCGGCCACCCAGTACCCGGACCTCTTCCACGCCGAGGTGGGCGGGCAGAACGCGGCCAAGCTCATCAACGACCAGGCGTGGCTCGAAGGCACCTTCATCCCGACGGTGCAGAAGCGCGGCGCGGCGATCATCGAGGCGCGCGGGCTCTCGTCGGCGGCCTCGGCGGCCAATGCGGCCATCGACCACGTGCGCGACTGGGTCGCCGGCAGCAACGGCGAGTGGGTGTCGATGGGCGTGCCTTCGGACGGCAGCTACGGGATTCCCGAGGGCCTGTTGTTCGGCTTCCCCGTCACCACGAAGAACGGCAAGTACGAGATCGTGAAGGGCCTCGAGCACGGCGACTTCGCCAAGGGCAAGATCGCGGCGACACAGAAGGAGCTCCAGGAGGAGCGCGCGGCCGTGGAGCACCTGCTCAAGGGCTGAGCGGCGCTACCTGCCGACCGAACGCCCGCCCTTCGGCGGGCGTTTCGCTTTTCGAACCTTCGGGGACAGACCACCAGTTGCACAGGGTGAACCTTGAGGGTCTGTCCCCGAAGGTTCGCGCCGCGAAACCGCAGGCTCAGAACTTCTTCCAGAGGCGCGCGAAGTACGAGGTGCCGTTGAGGCCGAACTGCACGCTGTCGTAGAAGAAGCCGTTGTCGGTTTCGTTGGGATCCTGCCGCGTGGGCTTCACGTTGAAGATGTTGGCCGCACCCACGGTGAGCTTGGTTTTCGGGTCGAAGGTCCAGGTGAAGGCGAGGTCCGCGGAGGTCTTGGCTTCGTAGCGCGCGTTTGGCACGCCCGACGCGGTGCCGGAGAAGGTCCCCAGCGTCTGCGGCCCGAAGTGGATCACCTTGAGGTCGCTCTCGAGTTTCCCCACCGCGTAGTTGAAGCCCAGCACCGCCTTGCTGCGCGGCGCCCCCTGCTCGATGAAGAGCCGTTCGCGCTCCGACAGCAGCACGTCCTCGAACCCGGCGAGCGAGGAGGGCGTCTTGATCGCGGTCACCTCGGTCTTGCTGTAGTTGACCCCGAGGTAGGTGTTGAGGGTGCCCTGCCCGGCGCGCGTCTTGTGCGAGAACGTGAAGTCGACCCCCTGGGAGCGCGTATTCACCGAGTTCACGAAGAATTGCGCCTGGCCCACGCCGAGCGATGAGAGGATGGCGCCGAGCGCGGGATAGTTGTCGGCGTCGAAGCGCCCCGAGAGCACGATGCGGTCGTCGATGTCGATGCGGTAGAGGTCCGCCGTCAGCGCCACGTCGGTGGCCGGGCGCCAGGTGAGGCCGAGCGTGAGGTTCTTCGACTTCTCCTCCTTGAGCTTCGGGATCCCGGCCGCGTTCGCGATGGTGCCGCCGTTGGGGGCGAGCACCACGTCCAGCGGCACGCCGCTGATGAAGTCGGTGAAGGTGGAGGAGAAGTGCGCCTGCTGCAGCGACGGCGCCCGGAATCCGGAGCTCGCCGAGCCTCGCAGCAGCAGGTCGCCCCCGACGCGGTAGCTCGCCGCGAGCTTGCCGTTGGTGGTGTTGCCGAAGTCGCTGAAGCGCTCGTAGCGCAGCGCACCCTGGAGCTTCAGGCGACTGGAGAGGTCGGCCTCGAGGTCGACGTATGCAGCGGAGCTGTTGCGGCTCTTGTCGGTCTCGTCGCCGGGCTGGAAGCCGGGGAAGCCCTGGCTGCCCGCATTGCCGCCTTCGCCGACCCCGTCCGCGTCGACGTACGAGCCCGTCTCCCCCGCGAAGATCTTGTACGTTTCCTTGCGGTACTCCGCGCCGAAGGCCACGTTGAGGCCGCCCATCACGGCGGGGAAATAGCGGCTGAAATCGAGGTTGGTCGTGAGCTGCCCGAACGAGAACCCCCCCGCGCCGAACTGGCTGGGGCTCAGCGCCGGCCGCCCGGCCAGGGCCTCGCGGTTGGCGATCGATGCGTTGAGCGTGTTGGAGATGTCGTAGATCAGCTTGTTGTAGCCATAGGTCTGCGACAGGTCCATCGTCC
>JANMHV010000215.1:0-11878 GCA_031375445.1 Burkholderiales bacterium
CCGCGATCGGCGCGGCCGCGCGCGCCGTGGCGGCAGTGGGCACGACGATCGATGCGGTCAACCCGCCCGACGGCCCGCCCTCGATCGAGGGCTACTACGACGAGGCTTTTGCGGTGCCGGGACTGCTCGCGTGCATCGCGCGCGCCGAGGCCGAAGCACCGCCGCCAGACGGATATGCGATCGCCTGCTTCGACGACACGGGGCTGGATGCCGCGCGCGCACTGGCACGCTCGCCGGTGGTGGGCATTGGTGAAGCCGCATTCCATCTCGCCTCGCTCGTCGCGGGCCGGTTCTCGGTAGTGACGACACTGGCGCGATCGATCCCGGCGATCGAGCAGAATCTCATTCGCTACGGTCTCGCGACGCGCTGCGCGCGAGTTCGTGCCGCAGAGGTGCCGGTGCTCTCGCTCGAGGATCCGGACTCGCCCGCGCGCGCTCGCATCGACGCCGAGATCGCCACGGCGCTCCGCGAGGACCGGTGCGAAGCGATCGTACTGGGGTGCGCCGGCATGGCCGATCTCGCGGCAGCACTGTCGCACGAGCACGGCGTGCCGGTCATCGACGGCGTGGCCGCGGCGGTGAAGCTCCTCGAGGCCCTCGCCGCGCTTGGCCTCACGACCTCGAAGGCCGGGGGTTATGCGTCCCCGCTGCCGAAGGCCTACAGTGGCACCCTCGCACCCTTCTCACCGCGCGCGCCTGCGCCCAAATGACATGCTGCTCGACAACGATCCCAGCCACGCCTTCCTGCCCTACCCGCCCGCCGCGGTGCCCAATGCCAATGGCGGCTCCCTCGACGGCCTGACCTTCGCGGTCAAGGACCTCTTCGACGTCGCCGGCTATCCGACCAGCGGCGGCAACCCGCTGATGCTGGCGATGTCGGGCGTGAAGGACGCGACGGCCCCAACCGTGCAGGCGCTCCTCGACGCCGGCGCGCGCTTCGTCGGCAAGACGCACACCGACGAGCTGGCCTATTCGATGAACGGCATGAACGCCCACTTCGGGACACCTCGCAATGGCGCCGCGCCCGACCGCATCTGCGGCGGCTCGTCGTGCGGATCGGCCAGCGCCGTATCCAACGGCCAGTGCGACTTCGCCCTCGGCAGCGACACCGGCGGCTCCGTGCGCGCGCCGGCCAACCATTGCGGGCTGTACGGAATCCGTCCCACGCACGGGCGCATTTCACTCGAGCGCGCGCTCGACCTGTCGCCGAGCCTCGATACCTGCGGCTACTTCACGCGCGACATCGCGACCTTCGCGCGCGTCTCCGACGTGCTCCTCGGCCGCGATCCGGCGCCCCTGCCCTCGCGCGTGCGGCTGCTGCGGCCCACCGACCTCTGGGCGCTGCTGGGCTCGGACGCGCAGGCGGCCTTGGCACCGGCGGCCGCGCGCATCGAGGGCGTGCTCGGCGCGGCGAAGCCGGTCACCGCCACGCTGGATTCGCTCGATGCCCTGTACTGGAATTTCCGTTACATCCAGGGCCGCGAGGCCTGGCTCACCGACGGCCCATTCATCGAGCGCCATGCGCCGCCGCTGGGGCCGGGTGTGGCCGAGCGTTTCGCATGGTCGAAGGCGGTGACCGATGCGCAGGTGGCCGAGGGCACCGCGTATCGCGCGCGTCTGGTCGCGCACATGGAAGCGCTGCTCGGGAAGGACGGGGTGCTGCTGATGCCGACGATGCCGGACGTGGCTCCCCTCCTGTCGGCCAGCCCGGAAGAGCTCGAGAGCTACCGCAACGCCGCCATTCGCATGCTCAGCTTCGCGGGGCTCGCACGCCTGCCGCAGGTGTCGCTGCCATTGGCGAGCCGGCTGGGGGCGCCTTTCGGCATCTCGCTCCTCGGGCCGGCGGGAAGCGACCGGTCGTTGGTGGCGCTGGCGGAGCGGATCGCCGGGTAAGCGAAGGAGCTTGTTACCCTCTCCCCGGCCCTCCCCCAAGGGGGAGGGAGAAGAGTCACCTAAGGGTCGACGGCCAGCTCGACCGGCACCTCGAGGTTCCGCACCTCGCAATCCTCGGGCTCACCGGCCAGCGCGCCACGCTCGAGCACCACGAAGTCACCGGCGTCCCGCGCCAGCAGGGCGTGGTGCCAGGTGCCGGGCGCGAGGACAACGCCCTGGGTCCCGGCCACCGCGAACGCGCGCAACGCCCCGGCGGAGAGCGGCGCATCGGCGCGCGCCACCACCACCACGAAGCGGGCGCCCGCCAGCGGCACGAAGGCCTGGCTGCCGCGCGCGTGGCGCTCGAACTCGACGAGAGGAAGCGGGAAGGATCGCGCCGAGGCGCGATACAACGCCAGCAGCGGACGACCACCGCCGAGGGTCAGTTGCAGGTCGGGCAACACGTCGAAGCGCTGCGTGGTGCCGCCGTTGATGGGGCGGCCGGCGAGCCCGTCGGCGGCGATCACCGTGCCGAAGGGAGCGAAATCGGCGGCGCGCAGCGGCTGCGCGATGAGGCGCGCCAAGGGCTTACGCGTTGCCCGCGGCTTCGAGCATCGCGTGCAGCAGCACGTTGGCCCCCGCCGCGAGGTGCTCCGGTTCCGCGCTCTCGATCTCGTTGTGCGAGATGCCATCCCGGCACGGCACGAAGATCATCGCGGCCGGCGCCACGCGCGCCACGAACACCGCGTCGTGCCCCGCGCCGCTCACGATATCGAGGTGGCTCAGGCCCGCGCGCTTCGCACCCGCCCGCACCGCGCCCACGAGGCGCGCATCGAAAGCGGTGGGCGGGAAGTACACGACCTGCTCCACCGCGACCTCGAGCCCGCGCCGCTCGCCCACCGCGGCGGCGGCGGCGCGCAACTCTCCGTCCATCGCCATCAGCGCGGCGTCGTGCGGGTGGCGGAAGTCGACCGAGAAGCGCACGCGGCCGGGGATCACGTTGCGCGAGTTCGGGAAGACGTCGACCCAGCCCACGGTGCCACGGCCATCGGCGCCCTGCCTCTGCGCGATGGCGACCACCTCTTGCATCAGCTCGGCAGCGCCCTGCAAGGCGTCGCGGCGCAGCGTCATCGGCGTCGGCCCCGCGTGCGCCTCCATGCCGGTGACGGTGACGTCGTACCAGCGCTGGCCGAGCGCGCCCGTGACGACGCCAATGGTGACCGCTGCATGCTCCAGCACCGGACCCTGCTCGATGTGCGCCTCGAAGTACGCGCCGAAACGCGGCGCGCCATCGGCCACCGCGGCGGGCTCGGGGCCCCCATGGCCGATCGCCGCGAGCGCTTCACGAACGCTCGTACCCTCCCGGTCGGTCGCCGACAAGGCGTGTTCGAGCGTGAAGGCGCCGGCGTAGACCCCCGAGCCCATCATCACCGGCACGAAGCGCGAGCCCTCCTCATTGGTCCAGACGCAGACCTCGAGTGGCGCCTCGGTGCGCACGTTTTGCTGCACCAACGTGCGCAGCACTTCAAGTCCGGCAAGCACGCCGTAATTGCCGTCGAACTTGCCGCCGTTGGGCTGGGTGTCGATGTGGCTGCCGGTGGCGACCGCCGGGAGATCGGGGCGCAGGCCCTCGCGCCGCATGAACAGGTTGCCGATGCCATCGATGCGCACCGTGCAGCCGAGCTCGCGCGCCCAGCCGATGACGCGCTCGCGCGCCTGGCGGTCGAGGTCCGTAAGCGCGAGGCGGCACACCCCGCCCTTGGCAGTCGCTCCGATCTCCGCCAGCGACATGAGCGATT
Source organism: Burkholderiales bacterium (assembly GCA_031375445.1). Lineage (GTDB taxonomy): Bacteria > Pseudomonadota > Gammaproteobacteria > Burkholderiales > Usitatibacteraceae > Usitatibacter. The sequence continues at coordinate 3,672 of JANMHV010000215.1, forward strand.
TCCAGAGTCGATCCGGGTCGATGGCGATTTGCGTGTGGTTCACAGAGTCCATGGCGAGAGGTCAGGAAGAGCCGGGGTTGTGTGCCTAGTGTCGCTTAGTTGTAGCAGCTCCAGGTATAGCGCCTTTTGCCACTAATCCTCCAACGCAGTGGGTCTCCGCTTCCCCGGATGGCCGGATTGCCGAAATTCCGGGATTCCGGCACACTGGCGAAAAGGAGCACCATCATGGAACTCGCGAAGATCGGCAAGAAGGGCCAACTGACGATTCCCCGCTCGGTGCTGAAAGCCGCCGGCATCGCGGAAGAGGCGCGCGTTTCCATCGAGGCCACGAGCGACGGCGCCATCGTGATGCGACCGGTGGCGGTGTATCCGGTTGAAACGTACTCGGACGCGCGCGTCGGCGAGTTCGAGCAAGCCGATACCCTCCCCGTCGCGATGGAGCGCCGGGTGCAGGCCTACCTCAAGGCAAAGCGCGCGAAGAAATAGGCGTGCGCATCTTCCTGGATGCGAATGTGCTCTTCAGCGCGGCTTACCGCGCCGAGGGGGTAGCTCATGCGCTCTTCACGCTGGCCAACACCGGCACGTGCACCCTGGTCTGCTCGGCCCACGCCATCGAGGAGGCCCGAAGGAACCTGACCGCCCGCTACCCGCAGTGCGTTCGCGAACTCGCAAACCAGTGCGAGGCGCTGGAAGTGTGCCCGGAGCCCCGGCCGGAGACCGTGGGCCTCGCGACCGCCGAGGACCTACCCCCGAAGGACGCCCCGATCCTCGCCGCGGCCATCGAGGCGCATTGCCATGTACTGGTGACAGGGGACCGCCGCGACTTCGGCCATCTCCTCGGGCGTCGGGTGCATGGCACGCTCGTGATGCTACCCGCGGAGTTGCTCGCCCTGCTCCTGGGGTGAGCCGTCCATTCCGAGGTATGACGCGCCGCGTCATACCTCCATGACGGGACGCGTCATGGCCGCCCTGAATGGAGCAAACCCTTCATCGCCCCGGCTGCAACCGGTCCAGCCTCTCGACGAGATAGGCGTCCAGCCGAGCCGCTTCCGCAAACTCCGGCGTCGTGTCGGGGACGCCCAGGTAGAACACGGTAAGCGGCTCCTTCCCCGCGCCCGAAAAAGCCCACTCGGTGCGCGGGAAGTCGGAGAAGCTGGCGCGGGGGATGCGAACCACGATGTCATCCCCGCTGCGGTTGTCGCCCCCGCTGCGCTTGTCACCCCCGCGAAGGCGGGGGTCCAAATGCTCCAACACCTTCTGATCCTTGGTGAACGGGTCTCGACCCGTCACCGTGACCGAACCGATTCCCGGCGCCAACCGCATTCGCACCACCACGAACGTCCTCGCCTCGTCCGGCCCGCGCGCGATGGCCCAGGCGAGCTTCACCCCAGGCGCCGAAAAGACGTCGATCTTGCCGTGGACCTCCTCGGCACCCGCCGGGCCCGCCAACAGCCCCAGCGTGACAAGCAGCGCCCCCAGGATCCTCATACCCCCTCCTTCGGCAGCAGCGACACCGCACTCTCGATCACCCGCAACCCCACCGTCGCGCCCTCCTCCAGCACCTCGGCCGGCCCCGCGTTGTAGCGCACGATGTGGAGCGAGATGCCCGCGCAATCCAGCCGGTACTCCATCTTCTCGCCCAGGAAGACCCGCGAAGCAACTTTCGCCGTCCAGTGCGCGTTGTCATTCCCGCGAAGGCGGGGATCCAATTCGCCACCTTGGGCCCCGGCCTTCGCGGGGGTGACAGCCACCGCGGGGGTGACGACAATGGCCTCGGGCCGCAACACCAGCCGCACCTCATCCCCGACTGCCACGCGCGGCGCCATGCCGACCTCAACTACCGCGCCCAGGGCCTCGACCCGGATCGACTCGAGCAGCACCTCCTTCACCTTCGCCGGCACCAGGTTCACGCGGCCGATGAAGCGCGCCACGAACTCCGAGCCGGGGCGGTGGTAGAGCTCGTGCGCCGTGCCCACCGCCAGCACCGACCCCTGGTTCATCACCACGATGCGGTCGGAGACGGCCATCGCCTCTTCCTGGTCGTGGGTCACGTAGATCGTCGTAATTCCAAGCCGCCGCTGGAGGTCGCGGATCTCGTCACGCATCTGCACGCGCAGCTTGGCATCGAGATTGGAAAGGGGCTCGTCGAACAGCAGCACCCGCGGCCGGATGACGATGGCACGGGCCAATGCCACGCGCTGCTGCTCACCGCCCGACATCTGGCTCGAGAACTGGTGCTCGTAGCCCCTTAACCCCACCAGCTCCAGCACCTCGGCCACGCGCTTGCCGATCTCCGCCTTGGCGATCGAGCGCATCTCCAACCCGTACGCCACGTTCTCGGCAACGGATAGGTGCGGAAACAGCGCGTAGTTCTGGAACACGAAGCCGATGTTGCGCTGGTTGGCCGGGAGGTACGTGACGTCCTCGCCCGCGAAGAGCACGCGCCCGGCATCGGGCTTCTCGAACCCGGCGATCATCCTGAGCGTCGTGGTCTTGCCGCATCCCGAGGGGCCGAGGAGGGTGAGGAACTCCCCCGGCGCCACATCGAGCGTCACGTCGCGCGCGGCGTAGACCTCGCCCTTCACGCGGTGCACGAAGCGCCGCGAGAGACCCTCGATCTGGACCCGAACCGGTGCGATGACGTCCACCTAGCCTCCCAGGATGCTCGTCACCCGCATGGAGCCCGCGCGGAAGAATCGCAGCACCCAGCCGATGAGGCCGATCACGACGAAGACGATCACCACCACCAGCACCGAGAACGCCGCCGCGGGCCCGAGGGCGAGCTCGGTCATGTTCTCGAGGATCTTCACGGTGACGAGCGTCCAGCTGAGGGAAACCAGGAAAATCGTGGCGCTGATGGCCGTCATCGAACGGATGAACACGACCCCGAGCCCGGCGAAGAAAGCCGGCAGCACCAACGGCAGCGTGATGCGCCGGAAGGTGGTGGAGCTGCCCGCCCCCAACCCCGCCGACGCCTCCTCCAGGCTCTTGTCGATCTGGGAGAGCAGCGCAATCGTCGCGCGAATGCCGGTAGGCCCGTAGCGGAAGATGTAGCAGGCGATGATGATGAGCGCCGTGCCGGTGAGCTCGATGGGCGGATCGTTGAAGGCGATGAGGTACGCGATGCCGACGATGGTGCCGGGCAGCGCGTAGTTGATCATCGAGACCATCTCCATCGACCGCTTCCCGACGAAGTCCTTCTTCGCGACGAGATACCCCAGCAGCAGGCCGTATAAGCCTCCCAGCGGCATGGCGATGGCGGCGATGAAGAGCGTGTCCTTCACCGCGCGCATGCCCTCGCCGAAGACCACGCGGTAGTGCGTGAGCGTGAACGTGTGGTTGGCGCCGAAGGCCATGACGAGCGAGGCGTAGAGGAGCAGCGCGTAGAAATACAGCACGATGATCGTGACCGAAGCGCAGAAAGTGAGCAGCGCCACGCGAGCGCCGGGCGATATGCTGTCGAACGGCGTGCTGCCCGCGCCCTTGCCCGTGACCGTCACGTGCTGGCGCCTACCCACCCAGTAGCGCTGCAGCAGGAATACCGCGAGCGCGGGGAAGAGCAACGCAAGCGAGAGGGCCGCCCCGCCGCGCAAATCGAAGAGTCCCGTGATCTGCAGGTATGCCTGGGTGGGCAGCACCGGGAACACGTTGCCCGCGAGGATGAGAGGTGTAGCGAAATCCGCGAGCGATGCGGCGAAGAGCAGCAGGAAGGCGTTGGCAATGCCTGGCACGCAGAGTGGCAGCGTCACCGTGGTGAACACCTTCCAGCGCGAGGCCCCCAGGCTCATCGCCATGCCCTCGATGTTCGAATCGATCGCGGCGAGGATCGGGCGCAGCGTGAGGTACGCGATCGGGAAGTAGGTGAGCACCTCGGAGAACATCGTGCTGGTGAGGCCGTAGACCGTGACGCCCTTCAGCCCCAGCAGCTCGTAGGTGATAAGACCGCGGGGACCGAAGGAGAAGATCATCCCGATAGCGGTGGTGAAGGGCGGACTCACCAGCGGCAGCAGCACCGCCGCATCGATCACCATCAGCAGCCAGGCCGGCAGCCTCGCCCTCGCGGCGGTGAAGGCGAAGAGGAAGCCCAGCACGGTGCCGATGGAGCCCACGAGTGCGGCTAGCAACAGGCTGTTCCAAAACGCGCGGATGTTGTGCTTGTTGGTGAGGACGGTCGCAAGCCCCGACAACGTGAAGCCGCCCTGCCCGTCCGACAGCACGCGGTACAGCATCATCCCCAGCGGGTAGAGGATGAAGAGGCCGAGCAGCGCCCAGAGGATCACGGCGGTAACGGCAACCGCTGGGTCAACTCTTCTCCCTCCCCCCTGGGGGAGGGCCGGGGAGAGGGTCACGAATTCCTCTCTATTTGAACGACCGCCTCCGGTACCTGCTGCGGCCGCCACGGCCAATCCATCGAAAACCGCTTGCCATGCAGGAACACTCCCAGCCAGCTGCCCTGCACCCAATAGTGGTACGTCGTGAAACACACGAGCGTCGTCACCGTGCCGACCATCGCGAACTTCACCAACGCGGGAAGCTCGAGCGGCGCCAGCGCCCACGCCATCGCGCAGATGACCGGCATATGCAGCAGGAACACCCAGTAGGAGGACTGGCCCGTGTAAAGGACCCACGGCGTGGGACGGTCGAAGAAGCGCAGCGCCATGCCGGCGAAGAGCCAGATGAGCGTCCAGGTGCAGAACCCGTGCAGGACCACGGCCGCGATCTGGTAGCCCACCGCCGAAGAAGGGAGCGCGTAGACGAGGTGGCTCGCGTAGATCGACAGCGGAAAGAGCACCGCGGCGGCCGCGGCACACCACGGCAGGTAGCGCACGACGCCCGCGGCCGATGCGCGGTAGTGGTGGAACACGAACCCAACCACGAAGAAAGAGCCGTAGAAGAGCAAGGCCGGGGCATTCGCTCCGAGGAAAATGAACTCGCCGAACACCTGGCCTCCCGGATAGGGCCAGAGCGTGGCTGCGGTGTAGAGCGCGAATGCCGGGAGCGACCAGGGCGACGCCAGGAACCGCGCCACGCGGCCCTCGATCGGCAGGCTCCACCTCACCAGCATGCGGCTGAACGGAATGAGGAGGTAGAAGAAGCACAGGTACTGCAGGAACCACAGGTGCATGAGCGGAATGCCTTTCGGCACGTTCCGCGCGGCCATGTCGCGATCGAGCCGCTGGAGGACCTGCAGGTCCGGCACCAGGTCGCGTACGCCATAACGAACGCTCACGACGAAATCCAGCATGAGAAGCAGCGTGAGGGGCAGGATCGTGAGCGAGGCCACGACCAGCGGTGCGGCGATACGCGCGAGGCGGTTGCGGTACGTGTCCCGCAGGCCACGCTTCTCCACCAGCAGGGCCGCGAAGAACCCGGCCAGCAGGAAGAAGAGCGGCATGCGGAAGCTGTGGATGAAATCGAAGACCGCGTCCATGACGCGCGACGTATTGCCGTCCGTGGTGATCGGGAAGTGCGGCGGAGGTGCCGCCAGGTAGAGCGTGGCGCTGTGCAGGACCACGCCCAGCAGCATCATCCCGCCGCGAAGCGCGTCGAGCCCGTAGTAGCGGCGGTCATCGGACATGGCGCCTGCCGTTCTCCCTCTCCCCTGGGAGAGGGCCGGGGAGAGGGTCACGGGCCTACGGATTCAACACTTCCGCAATCCACTTATCCACGATGCGTTTGCGGTTGGCGCCGGAGTAATCCGCATCGATGGGAAAAATCTTCGCCGGCTTCAACACCGCCGCCAAGCTCGCCTCCACCGCCACATCCGGATGGCTCGGCACGAAGTTGATCTTGTGCGTCGCAAACTTGGATTGCATCGCCGGCGAGCTCGCCCAATCGATGAGCTTCTTGCCCAGCGCCGGGTTCTTGGCACCTTTGATGAGAGCAATCCCCTCCGCCGCCGTGCCAATCCCCTCCTTGGGGAAGGATATCGCCACGTCGTAGCCCTTGGCCTTGGTGTCGAGGGCATCGACGATGAAGAAGATGCCGCCGCCCGCCTGCCCCAGGCCCACCGGCAGCGTGCCGCCACCGCCGCTCTTGGTGTAGAGCTGGACGTTGGGGCGCAGCTTCTTCATGTATTCGAAGGCCTTGGCCTCGTCGCGGCCGTTCACCTCGAGCACCGAGAAGATGCGCGTCACCGCCGTGCCGGAGGTGCGGGCATCGGCCATCTGCAGCTGGTTCTTGTAGGCGGGCGCCAGCAAGTCGTTCCACGACTGCGGCGGCTGGAGGTTGTTGTCCTTCAGGAACTTGTTGTTGGTCATGAAGACGAGCGGATCGTCGGCGATGGCGATCCACTGGCCGCTCGCCTCCTTGAAGCGCGCCGGCATCTTGTCGAAGGTGGGCGACTTGTACGGCTCGAAGAGGCCCTCCTTCACGCCGGCGGCGAAGGTCTCCACCGGGCCGCCGAAGAGGACGTCGATCTTCGGGTTGTTCTTCTCGGCCATCACCCTCGCCAGCGCTTCGCCGGACGAGAAGCGGATGAAGTTCACCTTGATGCCGGTGGCCTTCTCGAACTCCTCGAACATCGGGCGGGCCCAGTTTTCCGGCCAGATCGAGTAGACGTTGACCGTATCGGCAGAGAAGGCGGCGGTGGATGCGAGGCCCATCGCGAGGGCCAGGCGGGCGGCAATGCGGGCGAATGTCGAGCGGGTGGACGGCATCTCTCTCTCCTCCTCGGGCCGGGTGGATCCCGGGCCTTGTTGTGCGGGAATCTTAACCGACTCGCCCGAGGGCGCCCTTAGAGGGATTTGAGGATCCTCTAGATCACGGCCAATGCCCCGGCAAGTCGAACGAAAGCTGGCGATGATGCTTGATGGAAAGCAGATACACCGACTGACCCCTGACTAGATAAAGGACGATGTAGTCGCCTTCGATCCACTGGCGAACCTGCGAATCCGTGCCGGCGGATTTCACCAGCTTCTCGAACATCGCGGCCCCATCCACTGACAAGGGAGCTCGTGCCAGGAAATCCGCACCCAACGCGGGGAAGGCCTGCAGGTTGGGGACGAGGTGCGACGAGAGCCGCGCCACGAGATGGTCGAATGCCGCCGCGGCGCCCGCGCCAACGAGGAACTCCCGGAGCTGTTCCAGGTTGCTCTCGAAGTTCGCGGTGACGAAGACCGCCCGCGCTCGCGGCATCAGCGCTTGCGGCGCACGGCGTACTTGGCCAGGACCTGCTTCGCGGTCGCCACTCGCCCATCCCGGACGTCCTGGATGCCGCTCAATGCCTCCTGGAGCAGCGCCATGTGGATGTGCTCACGCTCGAGCCGGTGGTAGTGGTCCAGCCGCCGCGCATCCACGAGGGCCACGTAGCTCTCGCCGTTGCGGGTGATGATCTTCTCCGCGCCCGCGCGCACTTCCTCGGCGAGCTCGGTGAAACGGGCCCTGACCTGGTTCAGGGGCACGATGTCGTCGGACTTGAAGGCCATGGTGATCCATTAACGGATTCGTTAAGGGATAGTTTACAGGGGACTTGTCGTTTGGAGAGCCTCGTCATCACCTCCCGGGGGCCGTTTCGACCCGGGAACTAGCGGACCTTCCCCGCCTTCCACGCGTTGAGCAGCGTTTCGTAGGCGATCGTCTCGCCCTTGGGCTTCTCGTTCGCCAGCTTCTTCCACGGAGCGCCCTTTTCGCCCAGATACTTCGCGGGATCGCCCTTCGGGTTGAGCTTCGGTGCGCACTTGGCCATGCCGGCGCGCTCGAGGCGCGCCATCACCTGGTCCATCTCCTCCGCGAGGTTGTCCATCGCCTGCTGCGGCGTCTTCTCGCCGGTCACCGCCACCGCCACGTTCTTCCACCAGAGCTGCGCGAGCTTCGGGTAGTCGGGCACGTTGGTGCCGGTGGGCGTCCACGCGACGCGCGCCGGGCTGCGGTAGAACTCGATCAGCCCACCGTACTTGGCCGCGTTCTTGGTGAAGTACTCGTGGCGGATGTCGCTGTCGCGGATGAAGGTGAGGCCCACGACGGACTTCTTCGCCGACACGGTCTTCGAGGTGATGAACTGGGCGTACAGCCATGCCGCGGCGACCTTGTTGGAGTCGTGCGCCTTGAAGAACGTCCACGAGCCCACGTCCTGGTAGCCGTTCTGCATGCCCTGCTTCCAGTACGGGCCGTTCGGGCCCGGCGCCATGCGCCATTTCGGCGTGCCGTCGGCATTCAAGGCCGGCCTGCCGGTCGTGAATGCCGGCGCCATGCGCCATTTCGGCGTG
>JANMHV010000247.1:0-5985 GCA_031375445.1 Burkholderiales bacterium
CTCCCATCAGTTGCAGCACGATGGCGGTGGCAGGGCCCGTGTAGGGGATGCGGCCCTCGACGCCCTCGGGCACCAGCTTGTCGGCGTTGTTCTCGGCGTCCTGGAAATAGCGATCCGAGGAGCCCTTCTGCATCGCCCCGATGGAGCCCATGCCGCGGTAGCTCTTGTACGAGCGCCCCTGGAAGAGCTCGATATCCCCGGGAGCCTCTTCACTTCCCGCGAAGAGGCTGCCGAGCATGACACTCGAGGCGCCGGCGGCGATCGCCTTGGCGATGTCGCCCGAGTACCGGATGCCGCCGTCGGCGATGCAGGGGATGCCCGAATCGCGCAGCGCGTCGGCCACGTTCTGGATCGCGGTGATCTGCGGCACGCCCACGCCCGCCACGATGCGCGTGGTGCAGATGGAGCCGGGCCCGATGCCGACCTTCACCGCGTCGGCGCCGTGGTCCACCAGCGCCTTGGCGCCGTCGCGCGTGGCGATGTTGCCGCCCACGACCTGGAGCTGCGGGAATGATTTCTTGACCCACTTCACGCGGTCGAGCACGCCCTGCGCATGGCCGTGGGCGGTGTCGACGATGATCACGTCCACGCCCGCTTCCACCAGGGCGGCGACGCGCTCCTCGGTGCCCTCGCCCACGCCGACCGCGGCACCCACGCGCAACCGGCCGAACGAGTCCTTGCAGGCGTTCGGGTGCTCCGAGGACTTCATGATGTCCTTCACCGTCATCAGGCCCTTCAGCTCCCAGTCGCCGTTGATGACGAGCACGCGCTCCAGGCGGTGGCGGTGCATGAGGCCCTTGGCCTCCTCGAGGGTGGCGCCCTCCTTCACCGTCACCAGCTTGTCGCGCGGGGTCATGATGTTCTTCACCGGCTGGTCGAGGTTGTCCTCGAAGCGCAGGTCGCGGTTGGTGACGATCCCGACAACGCGCTGGCCATCCAGCACCGGGAGGCCGGAGATGTGGTGCTTGCGGGTGAGCTCGTGGACTTCGCGCACCGTCATCTCGGGCGAGATGGTGATCGGGTCCTTCACGACGCCGCTCTCGAACCGCTTTACCTTCGCCACCTCGGCGGCCTGCGCCTGGGACGACATGTTCTTGTGGACGATGCCGATGCCGCCCTCCTGTGCGAGCGCGATGGCGAGCCGCGCCTCGGTCACCGTGTCCATGGCGGCCGACAGCAGCGGGATGTTCAGCTGGATGGTGCGGGTGAGGCGGGTGACGAGCTGGACTTCGCGGGGGAGGACGCTGGAATGGGCGGGAACGAGCAGGACGTCGTCGAAAGTGAGCGCCTTTTGGATGACGCGCATGAAATACCCTCGTCTCAAAACGAAATTATACCGATCGGAGCACCCCCCCACAACCGCGGGTGTCCACGCAAAGCCCTGTTGAAGCGTTCATTGACGCTCGTGTCGATTCTCGATAAGGTATCGTAAATGCTTGAAACTTCAAGAATTTGGCGAGTAGGTTTAGGGCTCCTCGTTGGCGCCTGCGCAAGCCCGCCGCCGGTGGTGGAAGCGCCTGCTCCCGCACCGCCTGCGGTGGTCGTGGAGACGCCCCCGGCGCCGAGCGTGGCCCCGAAGGTCGACGCGCTCGGCGAGGAAGCCAGGGCGATGCTGGCCCAGGCGGAAACCGACGTGCAGCGCGCCCGCGCGCGGCGTGCGCTGTGGCAGCGCGCCTGGGAAGACCTCATCGCCGCGCGGCAAGCCGTGGCGGCGAAGGAACATGCAACCGCGGTCCGGCACGCCCGGGACGCGAGCGAGTTCGCGAAGCTGGGCCTGGAGCAGCTGGCCTATCCCGCGGTGAAATGAAGCTCGGCTCACGCCGCGCGCATCGAAAGGAGAATGGAATGAAGCGACTCATCGTCATCGCCCTCGGGCTCGCCCTGGCCCCGCTCGCCGGAGCGCAGCTCTACAAGTACATCGACAAGGACGGCAAGACCGTCTACACCGACCAGCCGCCCGCCTCGGCCAAGAGCGAGTCGATCCGCGTGCAGCCCGCGTCCCCGCCGAGCGCCGCTCCCAAGACCTCCCTCGAGCGCGACAAGGAGCTGCAGAAGGCGCGCGACGCACAGAAGGAAAAGGGCAAGAAGGCCGACGAGAGCGCCAAGGCCGCCCAGGACAAGGAGGCCAACTGCAACACGGCCAAGGTCGCCTACCAGCACTACCAGGACGGCGGCAAGATCATCAAGTACAACGCCCAGGGAGAGCGCGAGCTGATGAGCGACGACGAGATCGCGGCCGGGTTGGTCAAGAGCAAGCGTGAGATGGACGAGGCGTGCAAGCCCTGAGCCGAACCCGCCGCCGGATCGGGCGCGAGACCTGACCGGCCACGCCATGGCGCACTTCCAGGCGATGCGGTGGCGATTCCGGGCGGCGGGCGTGGCGCTCGCCCTCGCCCCTTCCATGGGGCTCGCCGTGGCGCTCGGCGACATCGAGGTGCGATCCGCCCTCGGCCAGCCCCTCGAGGCGCGCGTTCCCATCGTGGCGCAGCCGGGCGAGCGCTTCGAAGCGGCATGCTTCTACATCTCCAACGTCGCCGCCCTTCCCGCCGGCGTGAAGCTCTCGATGACGCTCGAGCGCTCGGCGCGCGGTGCGGCACTGCGCATCCGCAGCGACGCGCCGGTGGAGGTTCCGGCAGCGGCCCTCCAGCTTGCCATCGCCTGCCCCGGCCGCGAGCCCGACGCGGGACGCGAGTATGCGGTGCTGCTCGATCCTCCCGGCCAGGTGCGCGCCCCGTCGGTGCCCGTCACCGTGGCGGCGACGCTCGCCGCCCGGACCGACGATTCCCTTTCGGGCATCGCGCGCAAGGTCTTCCCCCAGGATGCGAATGCGCGCGCCCTCTACCTCCAGGCGCTGGTGGATGCCAACCCCGCGCTCGCCGCCGCCGGCGACGACCAGCCGATCCCGGCGGGGACCGCGGTCGCCCTTCCCGACCTGCGCAATTTCGCGACCGGCCGCAAGCCGCGCGTGGCATCCCCCACTCGCCTCGCCCCCGCGCCGCAACCCGCCGCGCCCGCAGAACCCCAGCCTCGCGCTGAACCCGCCACGCCTCGCAGCGAGCCGGCGGCGACCCAGCCGGAGCCCCCGGCCCCGCGCCCCTCGCAGCGGCGTGCGGCGCAACCACCGGCGAAGTCCCCTGCGCCGGCACCAACCGCGAAGGCCGCCCTTCCCGAGGCGCGCGCGCCCGCCGCCGAGGCACCGGTCCAGGCTCCTCCTCCCGCACCGCGCACCGCACCCAAAGGCCCCTCCACGGCCGCGGTGGCGCGCGCCACGGAAGGTCCCTTCGTGTTGCGCCTGTCCAGCGCCGAGATGGACCTTTCGCGCAGCCGCGGCATCGACGAGCCGAAGCGCTCGCGCCTGCGCGAACGGCTGCTGATCCTCGACGCAGACGACCAGGTCGCCGCATTGCTATCTATGCGCAACAACCTGCGCCAGCTGGAATCGCGCGTTAGCGAGCTGCAGCTGAAGCTCGCCCAGATGCCCGCTGCCTTCCCCGACAGTCGGGCCCCCGCGGAGAAACCGGCAACAGCGGCGCCCGCGGCCCCCGCTCCCGTCGCGGCAGTGCCCGCCCCGCCGGCCAAGGTCGCGTCCGCGACGCCGGCTACGGCACTTGCTCCCGCAGCGCCCCCCGCCCCCGTCGCGGCAATGCCTTCCGTCGCCGCAACAACTGCTCCGCCCGCGGTGACGCAGCCGGTCGCGCCGTCCGCACCTGTCGCGACACCCCCGTCGGCCGTCGCGACTGCTCCCGCACCCGCTGCCCCCGCACCCACAACGCCGGCTCCCGAGGCCGCACCGGAACCGAAAGCCGCGCCTGCGGCCGCCACCCCGAAGGCCGCACCCGCCACGGTGCCCGTGAAGCCCGCGGAGCCCGCCACGCGGGCGGCAGGTCGCCCGGCTTCGGGCGAGGACGACGGCAAGCTCATGACCTGGGCAGCCGTCGCCCTCGCGGTGTTGCTCCTCGCCATGCTCGCGCTGTGGTTGTGGCGCCGCCGCCAGGCCGAGCCGCTGGATGACGACGAGGTCGAGGACGAGCCCGCCCGGGCCGCGGCGCCTCCCGCCGCCGAGCCGCGACTGGATGAGATCGGCGAGATCGCCGCCCCGGTCGAGTTCGTGGCCGTCGACGACGGCCGCCGCACCATCGCCTCCGACGCGGACCTGCCCACGCGCCTGCGCGACACCGATTCCGGCGACCTGCGCCGGCGCTACATCGACGAGCGCTTTCCGGAAGTGGCGAGCGGCGCCATCCGCCTCGACGACCCGGACTCGATCGTGAAGGGCGCGCGCCTCTCCTACGAGGATGGCGCCCTGCCCCGGGCGGTCGAGCTGCTCCAGTTCGCGATCGAGCAGCGCCCGGAAGAGCCGCGCACGTGGCTGGCGCTGTTCGAGATCTTCCGCCTCGAGCGGCTCACGGGAGAGTTCTCCGAGCTGGCGCGCCGCTTCCGCGAGCAGCACGGCGAGAGCGACGCGTGGCGCAAGGTGCAGTTCTTCGGCCGCGAGATCGATCCGGCCAATCCGCTCTATCGTCCCGAAGTGGTGAACACCCTCGAGACGATCGGGCCCCGTGAAGCGCGCAAGGTCGCGGCGGCCGCGGCAAGCTTCGACCCGATCGCCGAGAACTGGCTCAACGCGCCGATGGACTTCGAGAACGAGGTGCTGGCCAACGAGCTGCGCAAGGCGCTGATGATCCAGGCCGGCCTCACCGAGCAGGACCTCGCACCCAACCCGATGCCGGCGCTGCGCAACGTCGAGATGTTCACCGTCGCATGACCCCCGAGGAAACCATCGCCGGGGAGCTCGAGCACGTGCTCGGCCAGAAGACAGTGCGGGACGCCGCGGCGAGAAACACCTTCCTCGATGCGGTGCGCGAGCAGGGGCGCGACGGCGCCGACTTCACCCGCGAGCGGCTCGAGCGGCTGATGCGCGTGGAGGAGCATTTCCAGGCGGTGCTGCTCTACGACCAGCTCGAGTTCCTGCGCTCCGAGGGCACCCCCACCGAGGCGGAGCGCGAGTTCGCGCTCTCGATCCAGCGCATCTGGGTGGAGTCGGCCAACGGCTTCCAGCGGTTCCTGCGCAACCGCGAGGGGTGGGCCGACCCGGCCGATCCGGAGCTCGCGTTCCGCGTGACCGGCGTCGCGCTCAATTCGATCCACGGTTTCGTGAAGTGGGGAGAATTCCTCGACGAGGCGGGGCGCGCCACCCCATGGCGCCAGCTCCACGCGCTGTTCGCGATCGCCGAGGCGCAGGGCTACTCGCAGGCGCCCTTCGCGCTGCACCCGGCGCAGCCGAGCTACCGCCCGTCGGTGCAGTCGCTCTACCTGCGCACCCTCCTGCTCGACCTCCTCAACATCGGCAACCTGACGCGGGTGCAGGTGGAGATCGCGGACGGCTGGTTTTCCTCCTGGTGCAACGACTACGCCCTCGACGCCGAGTATTCCTCGCGCCAGCATCTTTTCGCGGTGGACCTCGCGAGCGATTCGGGCATGCACCTCATGCGCAAGGACAGCCACGGCGAATCCATCCGCTACCTTCGCGCCGAGGGGCTCAAGACGCAGATCGACGAGGTGCAGGCGGGGCTGCGGCAGGGGCGCCTCTACGCCGGCCACGGCGCGGGCGCCGTGTTCCCGCTCGAGGAGCACGTGGCGCTGCTCGCCATCATCGAGAAGCTCTACCACTCCATCCTCGCCGGCAGCGAGAACCGAATCGAGGAGCGCACCCATCTCGACGACCGCGAGGTCGACGTCGCCGTGGGCGTCGAGCGGGTGATGCGCAAGGTGCGGGAGAAGACGGCACCCAAGGCCGCCTCGTCGGCCACCGACACCATCGAGCTCTCGCCCACCGGCTTGTCGCTGGTGGAGACCGCGCCGTCCGACGCCCCGGCGCCGTTCGACGAAACGCTCGCGGATCCGGACGTCGACCGCTGGCGCGTGCACGACCTGTCCTCGCGCGGCTTCGGCCTCATCGTCGACCGCGTCGCCGCCGAGGGCGTG
>JANMHV010000187.1:0-1944 GCA_031375445.1 Burkholderiales bacterium
CAAGACGCTGATGGAAGTGAAGGACGTGAAGACGGTGTTCAGCTCGGTGGGCGGTGGCGTCGCGGGCGACGTGTTCGCCGTCGGCGCGGCCGCCGAGGCACGCAAGGCGGCGCTTACCGTGATCATGGTGAAGCGCGGCGATCGCAGCCGCACGCAGCAGGAGGTGGAGACGGAGTTGCGCGCGAAGCTCTCGACGCAACCCGGGGTGCGCATCACCGTGGGGCCCCAGGACAGTGGCGCCAAGATGCAGCTGGTGTTGCAGAGCGACGATCCCGCGTCGTTGCTCGCCGCCGCGCGCGCCGTGGAGCGCGACCTGCGCACGTTGCAGAACGTGGGCAACGTGACCTCGAGTGCCAGCCTGGTGCGCCCCGAGATCATCGTGCGCCCCGATTTCGCGCGCGCGGCGGAGCTGGGCGTTTCCGCCGAGGCCATCGGCGAGACGGTTCGCGTGGCCACCGCCGGAGACTACGACCAGAACCTGCCGAAGCTCAACCTCTCGGAGCGCCAGGTGCCGATCCGGGTGAAGCTTCCCGAGGGCTCGCGCGACGACCTGGCCTCCATCGGCCGGCTACGCATCCCGGCGCGCAACGGCAGCGTGATGCTCGCCACCATTGCCGAAGTCACCGTGGACAGCGGCCCGGCGCAGATCGACCGCCTCGACCGCTCGCGCCAGGTGACCTTCGACGTGGAGCTGGGCGAGCGCGAGCTGGGCCAGGTCCACACCGAGGCGATGAAGCTTCCGGCCGTGAACAGCCTGCCGCCGGGCGTGCGCATCGCCGAGCTGGGCGATGCGCAGATGATGGAGGAGCTCTTCGCCAGCTTCGCGCTCGCCATGGGGATCGGGCTGCTCTGCATCTACCTGGTGCTGGTGCTGCTGTTCCGCGACTTCCTGCAACCGGTCACGATCCTCGCCGCGCTGCCGCTCTCCATCGGCGGCGCCTTCGTGCTGCTGCTCCTCACCCACAAGAGTTTCTCGATGCCGTCGTTGATCGGGCTATTGATGCTGATGGGCATCTGCACCAAGAACTCGATCCTGCTGGTGGAATACGCCATCGTTGCGCGGCGGGACCACGGCCTCTCGCGGATCGAGGCGATCATCGACGCGTGCCACAAGCGGGCACGACCGATCATCATGACGACGCTCGCGATGGGGTTCGGCATGTTGCCGATCGCGATGGGGTTCGGCGCGGATCCGAGCTTCCGGTCGCCCATGGCGATCGCGGTGATCGGTGGGCTCGTGACTTCTACGGTGCTGTCGCTGGTGGTGGTGCCGGCTGTTTATACGTACGTCGACGATGCCGAAGGATTGCTGAAGCGGCTGCGAAGGAAGAAAGCTCCCTCTCCCTTGGGAGAGGGCCGGGGAGAGGGTCAGGTTTAAAACCCCCGAGACGCAACCCGCGGTCCGGGCCGAGACGCCGCGATACGCTTGATCGGAGGGGAGTGAAAGTCCACTACCACCCATTACGTGAATTTCTTGCGCAGCGTCGATCTTGCGGCGAGTCAGAACGCGGGTCTCGACCCGGGACCGCAAGGGTTCCGTCTCGGGGGCAGTCAAGATGTCGTACCTGGAGCCGCCCCCTCTATTGATGGGATGCGGCGCTGCGCTACCCCGCAACCACCGTCAGTGATGGTCGTGCATGGTGATGCGCAACTAGCACCCCGCCCTGTGCACGCCCCTTCCTACAGACGCCCTTTCCCTGCACGTCACGAACAACGATGAGCAATTGACTGTGGTTGCGGGGTAGCGCAGCGCCGCCTCCCCCTCCAAAGTCTCGGGGGAACGTGCATGGAGACATACCGTTGCCACCGAGCCAGAGGCCTTGCGGTCCGGGTCGAGGCCCGCGTTCCGACTCGCCGCAAGATCGACGCTGCGCAAGAAATTCACGTAATGGGTGGTAGTGGACTTTCACTCCCCTCCGATCGAGCGTATCGCGGCGTCTCGGC
>JANMHV010000310.1:0-9902 GCA_031375445.1 Burkholderiales bacterium
GTTCGAAAATGAACCTGACCCCATTTCCATCCCCGCCGGCCGAGCGGGCGGACCCTCTGTGGTCCGCCCCCAATCGATTCCCGCCCGCTACTCGACGTTTGGCGCCCGAGCCGGTTTCGACCATATCGAGGACATCCTCGAAATGGTGGGTGACATTGAACGTCAATCTGATGCGTGCTCCCCGCGCCTGCATCGAATACGTGGTGACCCACGAGCTGTGCCACACCAAGCACCGCGATCATGACGCCCGGTTCTTCAAGCTGCTGGGGCAGGTGATGCCCGACTGGGAGCAACGCAAGCATCGCCTGGAGTCGGTGCTGCTTTGACTACGGCTTGAGAAGATGAAAGAGATGGTCGTCGGGGCGGGCCGCCTGGCCGACCTTGCCTGCGATGCGAGACCATTGAACACGCCGCTCAGGGACGCTTCCACAACGTTTTCGACAGGCGGAGGGCGGGGGAGCGACGATGGGCGCGCTATTCACTGAACCTACGAACGTGCAAGCGCCGAATTCGGCGCTTTGTTCATGCCAGGCGGCACGGTGCGCCCCGATCAGCGTTGGTAAGCTGTTGATTTTTTAAGGAGTGTCTATGGACGCGAGCAGGTCCAATGGCGGGGTTCCGGTTCATAGGCGTCCAAAACCGTGACCAGGAAGGACTATTCCGAAGACCTGTTGATCCAGGCGCCCACCGCCGAGCTCCTGGAGCATGAGCTGGGCTGGAAGAGCGTGCCGGCCTACAACGACGAGAACTTCGGCCCTGACAGTCAGCTGGGCCGCAGCAACGACACCGAGGTGGTGATGAAGCAAGAGGTGCTGGCTGCTGCCCTAAAGCGCCTGAACCCGGGCTTGCCAACGGAGGTCTACGCGCAGGTGCTGCAGGACAACATCACCAAGACGCTGATTGCCCTGAACGCCTACGACGCGCACGAGATCAACCTCAAGGCCAACGCCGTGTTCGCGCACATCTACACCGCTGGGTTCGGTGAGGACGCGAGGGTGTACCACTGATGGCGTCGCCCAAGAAGGCCGCCCCGTCCTGGAGCGATGTCAAGGCCAACCTGACCGACTTCGACCGCGCCGACCTGATCGGGTTGGTGCAAGACCTCTACGCGGCCAACAAGGACAACCAAACCTTTCTGCACGCCCGCTTCGCGTTGGGCGATGATGTGTTGAAGCCGTACAAGGCCACCATCGAGCGCTGGTTGTGGCCGGATGTGTTCAAGAACCAGGACACCTCGGTGGCCAAGGCCAAGAAGGCGATTGCGGATTACAAGAAGGCCGTCGACCAGCCGGAAGGCCTCGCCGAGCTGGCCGTGTTTTTTTGCGAGCGCGCTGCCGGCTTCAGCAGCGATGTAGGCCTGCAGGACGAAGGCTACTTCGACGCCCTGGTGCGGATGTTCGCGCAGGCGCTGACGGTCATCGGTCCACTGCCCGAGGATCGCCGGCACGCACTGCTGGCGCGCCTGGATGCCGTCCGACACCTCGGCCACAACCTCGGCTACGGTGTCGGCGGTGACATGGACGATCTGCTCGACGGGTCGGGGTTCCATGGCAGATCGCGATGACCTGTCTGCGCTGCAGGCTGAGAACGCGCGGCTGATCGCGCTGCTCGAATCGCACGGTATCAAGTGGCGTCCGCCGCAACCGGTCGTCCTCGTGGCGCGAGAGCCGGAACCGTCCAGGCTTTCCACCGCTGAAAAGGTAGCGCTGTTCCGTCGCCTGTTTCGCGGGCGCACGGATGTCTACCCGATCCGCTGGGAGGGCAAGACCTCCGGCAAGTCTGGATACACGCCCGCCTGCGCGAACGAGTGGCGCGCCGGGGTCTGTGAGAAGCCGCGCATCAAGTGCGGAGACTGTAGCAATCGTCTGCTGATTCCGCTGTCCGATGCGGTAATCTACGGCCACCTTTCCGGTGAGCACACGGTCGGGGTGTACCCGCTGCTGGAGGACGACAGCTGCTATTTCCTCGCGGTCGACTTCGACGAGGCGGAATGGCGGGACGACGCACGGGCGTTCATGCAATCCTGCGATGCACTCGGCGTACCGGCGGCGCTGGAGATTTCTCGGTCGGGTCAAGGCGCGCACGCCTGGGTGTTCTTCGCCAGCCGCGTTTCAGCGCGTGATGCCCGCCGCTTGGGCACGGCCACCATCACCCATACCTGCGCCCGCACTCGACAACTGAAGCTGAAATCCTATGACCGGCTGTTCCCCAACCAGGACACGATGCCCAAGGGTGGGTTCGGCAACCTGATTGCCTTGCCGCTGCAGAAGAGTCCGAGGGAGCAGGGCTTCAGCGTCTTCGTCGATGCCGGCATGCGACCGTACCCCGATCAATGGGCGTTCCTCGCGTCCATTCAGCCGATGGCCGCGCACGACATCGAGCCGACCATCCTCCGGGCCACCGGCGGCGTCCATCCGCTGGACGTCACCTTCATCGACGACGAGGACCTGGCCACGCCCTGGAAGCGCGAGAACACATCGGCCAAGAAGCTGGCCGGTCCGATGCCGAAGTCGCTGACGGTCACGCTTGCCAATCTGATCTATTTCGAGAAGGCCCAGCTCCCGCAGGCATTGGCCAATCGCCTGATCCGGTTGGCGGCTTTCCAGAACCCAGAGTTCTACAAGGCCCAGTCGAGGCGGATGTCGGTGTGGGACAAGCCGCGTGTCATTTGCTGCGCCGAGAGCTATCCCCAGCACATTGCCCTGCCGCGCGGGTGCCTCGATGCCGCGCTGTCCTTGCTGCGAGAGAACGGCATTGCCTGCGACCTGCGAGAGGAACGCTTCGGCGGCGAGCCGCTGGAAGTGTCGTTCGTCGGCAGCTTGCGCCTCGATCAGGAGGCCGCTGTCGCAGGAATGCTCCCCCACGATGCTGGGGTGCTGTGCGCGCCAACTGCCTTCGGCAAGACGGTCACCGCCGCCGCGATGATCGCCCGGCGGGGTGTCAACACTCTGGTGCTGGTGCATCGCACGGAGTTGCTCAAGCAATGGCAGGAGCGCCTGCAAGCCTTCATGGATGTCGCCAAGGGCGTGGTCGGCACCATCGGCGGCGGCAAGGCCAAACCGACCGGCAAGATCGACATCGCCGTGATGCAGTCCCTGTCCCGCCAGGGCGAGGTGAACCCGCTGGTCGAGGACTATGGGCAGGTGATCGTCGACGAGTGCCACCACGTCGGCGCGGTCTCGTTCGATGCGATTCTGAAGCGGACCAAGGCGAAGTACGTGCTGGGCCTCACGGCGACTCCGATTCGACGTGACGGGCAGCAGCCGATCATCTTCATGCAGTGCGGACCGATCCGCCACACGGCGGCTACGCCCGCCGGAGCTCCCCACGATCTGGAGGTGGTGCCGCGCTACCGCCATGCACGGATCGACTTGCCGCAGGATGCGGGCATCCAGGACGTCTTCCGACATCTCGCCAACGATCTCGACAGGACCGAGGCCATAGCCGCCGAGGTGCGCGATGCCGTCGCGCGGGGACGCAAAATTCTGGTCCTGACCGAACGTACGGAACACCTCGAGGCCATCAAGGCGGAGCTCGACAGCCTGTTGCCGGCACCGTTTGTTTTGCACGGTCGAATGTCAAAGAAGCAGCGCTCGGCGCTGTTGGCGGACCTGGATGCGCTGCCACCCGACGCGCCGCGCGTTCTCTTGTCGACCGGGAAGCTGGTTGGCGAGGGTTTCGATCATCCGCCGCTCGATACGCTGGTACTGGCCATGCCTGTGTCCTGGAAGGGCACGCTGCAACAATACGCCGGACGCCTGCACCGGGAACACGTCAGCAAAACCGAAGTGCGGATCATCGACTTTGTAGACACCGGCCACCCGGCGCTGCTTCGGATGTGGGATAAACGCCAGCGTGGTTATCGGGCGATGGGATATCGAATGGGTGGGGGCGGATCGGTGGAGGGACGCCTCTGACATGGGCGCCTCACGCCTACAAGGGAAGTCCCAGGCCCCTCAAATCCAGTATCCGAAATTTCCAGATACCTGCCCAGGGCCAGCGCCACAGCGTGGAGCGATTGCAATGGTCCAACAGCCTGGTGGACATTTTCCCTGTAGGCCTCCCACGCCGTGCCCGCCAATCCCGTAATGGGTGGCGGTAGAGCGGGCTACAAGTCGCTGCGCACGCGGCTGACGTTCGAGGCGTTATCGAATATCGCCCAGGTGTACGCATTCTTGCGGACCTATCTCTTCCAAGAGGCATCACTCGCTGGGCTTGTGCCTGTTCCGCAGTACGACAACATGAAGGACCTGGAGCAACCAATAGTACCGGCGTCACAGGTGGCGGCCGCGAGGGCGACTTGGAAGCGAATAGCGAAGGATATTGACAGGATAATCACTGCCGATAAGGCGTTGGAGCGCTTTTTATGCGGTAGAGGAACCAAGCGATTCCCCCCGCCTCCACCATCAAACACAAAGGCCACTTTCGAGTGGCCTTTGTGTTTGATGGGTGGTGCGTGGAAGTCGATCCCCTGCGGGGGAAGAAATGGCCTACCGCCAAACCGGCGGCGCATGATCAATGTCCACGCTGATCACGCGATCCCCGCGAGCGGCGAGCGTGGAGCGCATGCGCTCGACGAGCTCCGGACAGGAGTCGAATGCTGCGTCACGGGAATCGAACCTGCCGGTCAACGCAGGCGGAGGTTCCCCGGCATGGTTCGTCAGGGCAACGGCGGTAGCTGTCGCTTCATAGACACCCGGCGCTACCTCGCTGACCCGTGCCCATAGGGAGAAGTCGCCCACGCAAGCACGGTCAAGCGGATTGGCGCGTATCGTCGGCGCCGGGTCTTTCAACTGCGGTCAGCTCCGCAAGACGCTGCGCGGCGCCACCAAAAAAGGCAGCGAGCCGATGTATCGCGTAATCGGCTCCTTGGCCATCGTCGCAATGGTGACGCACCAGGACGAAGGCGTACTCGTTCACATCCTTCGCATCCACGATCTTTCCCGGCCTGCAGGGCTGCGGCAATTTCCCTATCTCGACCGGTGAGAACTGTGCGACGAAATCCCGCGCCAGGCCGACGACTTCGTACTCGTCGGTCGCGTTCACGAGGCGGTCCTGCCATGTCGCGGGCATCGGGAGACCATGCGGGTGAAGCAGGTGGATCGACATATCGCGACAGATGAAAACAGGGTTGGCCTGAGGCGATATTGCGACGGCAACGGCCATGAGTATGTCAGCGGGCCCTTGAACAGGGCTGTAGGCGCAATCCGACGCGCCGTACCCGCGTACGGAATTCCTGCGCGGGCCGGTCGCCCGTCATCCCGGGACACTCCCGACCCGCCCGGAGCGCGTGCTGGATCAGGCTTCCCGGTGCGTCCACTTTCCCGATTGAACCAGCAGGTGCTCCTGGAACACCTTGGCGATGGGCGACAGCTGCTTGCCCCTGCGCCGGACGACGTGCCAGCTGGATTCGATGGGAAAGCCCGCGACATCGAGGACCGTCACGCCGTGCTCGGCCGTCTTGCCGTGCAGGGCGTGGCTGGAAACGACAGAGACGCCCAGGTCGCCGGCAACCGCCTCCTTGATGGCTTCATTGTTTCCCAATTCCAGGCGCAGGTTGGGCTTGAACCGGAGACGCTTGAAGTGCGCGTCGACCGCCATCCGGGTGCCGGAGCCGCGCTCGCGCAGGATGAAGCGCTGTTTCGCGAGGTCATCCAGGTCGAGGCGGCGACGCTTTGCCAGTGGATGCGAGTTGGCGGCGATCACCACCAGCGGATTCGGCATGAACACCTGGTCCTCAAGCTCGATGTCCGCCGGCGGCATCGACATGATGTAGAGATCGTCCCGGTTGTCCCGTAAACGTTGGACCACGCCGTCCCGGTTCAGCACCTCCAGGGAAATATCGATCTCGGGATATCTCGTGCAGAAGGTTCCGAGCAGGCGCGGCACGAAGTACTTGGCGGTGCTCACGACGGCTACCCTGAGCTTGCCGCGCGTCAAGCCCTTCGTGGCGTCGATTCCCTGTTCGAACGCGGCCCAATCGTCCGCGATGGATCGGGCGGTCCTGGCGAGATCCCGGCCCGCATCGGTCAAATGCACCTGCCTCGAGATCACCTCGTAGAGCGGCACACCCACCGAGTTGGAGACTTCCTTCAACTGCATGGAGGCGGTGGGCTGAGTGACGTGGCATTCGCGCGCCGCCCGGCTGACGCTTCCGGTGTCTGCGAGGGCCAGGAAGAGCCGCAACTGCCGAAAGGTGACGTTCATAGGTATTTATCTATGGATACACGTTGAATAATCGATTTTACTCGATTGATTCAAGTTCCTAGCATCGGAGGCAAGGGAGAACTCCAATGCAAAACCTGCTCGACCCGGCAATCCTCTTCTTCGTCTTCGGCGTGCTGGCGGGGGCGCTCAAATCCAACCTCGAGATCCCGGCCGCGATCTCGAAGTTCCTGTCGCTGTACCTCTTGATGGCGCTGGGCCTGAAGGGCGGATTCGCGCTGTCGCACTCGGGCCTCGGCGCCACGGTGATGGTCAGCCTGGCCGCGGCGATGCTGATGGCCTTCATCGTGCCGGCGCTGGGCTACCAACTGCTGAAGAACCGGGTCTCGCGGTTCGACGCCGCCGCGATCGCCGCATCCTACGGCTCGGTGAGTGCGGTCACCTTCGTGACCGCCATGCAATATCTCGAAACCATCCAGTTGAGTCCCGGCGGCCACATGGCCGTGGCACTGGTTGTCATGGAGTCACCGGCCATCATCATGGCCGTGCTGCTGGCCAACATGCTGCGGCACGCGCAGGTCGGGACCGTCACCCTCTCTTCATCCGGAGGCGCGGCCGTAGCCACACTCGGCGGACCGCAAATCGCTCCGCCCCTGGGGAAGATCCTCCATGAGTCGTTCACGGATGGAGCGCACCTGCTGCTGCTGGGAGCGATGGCGGTCGGCTACCTCAGCGGCGATGCCGGCAAGGCGGTCATGGCGCCGTTCTCCAGCGACCTGTTCAAGGGGATGCTGGCCTTCTTCCTGCTCGACATGGGCCTCATGGTGGCGCGGAATTTCGGCTCCATCCGGGGCCGGTCGCCGGTCCTGATCGCCTATGCCGGCATCGGCCCGCTGGTTCACGCGTCGATCGCGCTGGCGCTATCCATCCTGCTGCGGCTGCCTGCGGCCGATGCGGCACTGCTGATGGTGCTCTCCGCCAGCGCTTCCTACATCGTCGTGCCGGCCGTCCTGAGGTACGCGATTCCCGAGGCGAACCCGTCGCTGTACTTCGGCCTGTCGCTGGGTGTCACGTTTCCGTTGAACATCCTCTTCGGCATCCCGCTATATACCTTCTTCGCGGTGCATTTCCTGGGTTGAGCTCGATCCCCTACCCCTTGACGTTGCGCGGATCGTTCCCGTAGCTGTGCTTCTCCGCGATCCGCCCCTTCTCGTCCTTGATCACGAGCTCCGTCTCCTTGTTCTGCGCGAGCTCGCGCCCCCGCGTCGTCGCCCCACTCTTCTTGTCATGCAGCGAATCGGCGCGCTGCGTTCCATCGGTCTGCACCGCCCAGCGGCCATCGGGACGGGGTTCAACGCTCACGTGCGGTTTGCGGGCCATGACGGGTTCCTTTCCAGGGATTGATGCTTGCGAGCATCCGCCCACGGCGAAGGTCCGCCTATCAGACACGTCCTACGCGCGCTGGCCCCGTTCCCGGCGCACCGGCGCAATTCGTTTATGCTCGCCGCGTGGTCAACACCCCCAAAGTCGCCAGCGTCACGGTCACCTTCAACCCGGACCCGGAACGCCTGTCGCGACAGCTCGCAGCACTTCGCGCCGAAGTGGCCGAAGTCATCGTGGTGGACAACGGCTCCTCCGTGACGGGGCACGCCCCGCCCCTGGGGTCGGAGGTGCGGGCAATCGACCTGGGCGACAACGTGGGGATCGCGAAAGCCTTCAACGTGGGCATTGCCCAGGCCCGCAGGCTCGGTGCGGCCTATGTCCTGCTGCTCGACCACGACAGCATCCCGGCCCCGGGCATGGTCGCAAGCCTCACGCGCGCCGCGGAAGCGCGCCTCGCCGACCACGAGCGCCTCGCCGCGGTAGGTCCCCGAGTTGTCGATGCACGCGACGCGCAGGACTACCCCTTCATCCGACTGGGATGGCTTCGCAACCGCCACCTGCGCTGCGGGCCGGGAGGCGGCGTCGTCGAATGCGATTTCCTCATCAGCTCGGGCTGCCTGATCCCGATGCGCGCGCTGGACGCGATCGGAAACTTCGAGGAAGCTCTCTTCGTCGACAGCGTCGATTTCGAGTGGTGCTCGCGGGCGCGCGCGCGCGGGTTCACCCTCCATGGGGTCTGCGACGCGGAGCTCGACCACCAGCTCGGCGACGAGCGCCGCGCGATCGGGGCGGGCGGCCAGATCATCGTCCACTCCCCCGAGCGGATCTACTACATGACGCGCAACCGCGTGCGGCTCTACGGCCGGCGCTACGTGCCGCTCAAGTGGAAGGTGAAGGACGTGCTGCGGATGGTGGCGAAGTTCGCGGCACTGATGGCCTTCGTGCCCCCGCGAGGGGAATACGCGCGCATGACCGCCCGGGCGTTGCGCGACGCCTTCGCCGGCCGCGGCGGCCGGCTCACCGCACCGGCGGACTGAACTCCACGCTCTCGAGTCCCCCGGGAACGCCGCGCCGCACCACGCGCCGGCGAATCTCGAAGCGCGCGGGCACCGGGTGGCGCAGGCTCCAGTTGGAGCTGGTGAGCGACAGGCCCGGGTGGTAGTAGGGATCGCCCGCGTCGAGGAACCAGCCCCACTTGTCCTGGTACTTGCGTGAATCCTCGGGATGCGGGTCCACGGTGCTCGTGCCCCGCGTGAACGACTCGTGGTGCACCAGCACCGCATGGGCGCAGAAGACGATGCGGTATCCCAGGCGCAGCGTCTTCAGGCACAGGTCCACGTCGCCGAATCCCACCGCGATGGATTCGTCGAAGCCGCCGGCGCGCTCGAACGCGTCACGGCGCATCAGCATGCACGCCGCCGTCACCGCCGCCACCTCGTGGTTGGTGGTCATGAGCTCGCCGTAGCCCTTCTCCACCGGATCCTCGGGAAGCCGCAGGCGCTTCGCGTAGTGCTCCGCCGCCCCGTAGGCGCCGACGATGACACCCCCGTGCTGGATCGCGTGGCGGTCGGGATACAGCAGCTTGGCGCCCACGATGCCCACCGAAGGCTGCTGCCCCAGCTCCACCATGCGCTCGAGCCACCCCTCCTCCATCGCCTCGATGTCGTTGTTGCAGAAGAGGTAGTGCGTGTGCGAGCCGTCCAAGCGGGCGATGGCGGCGTTGTTGATGGCCGAGAAGTTGAAAGGGCCCACGTGGCGCAGCACCCGCACCGAACCCGCGATCGAGCGCAGGTATCCCAGCGTTCCCGGATCGTCGGACTCGTGGTCGACCACCACGATTTCGTAGTCGAGCGCCTTCACCGTGGCGCGGATGCTCTCCACGCACTGGCGCAGCAGCTCGCCGTGGTTCTTGGTCGGGATGATGATCGCGACCCTCAGGCCCTCGCGAAGCGGATAGCGCGGCTCGAAGAGGTTGAAGCGGCTGCCTTCCTCGACCACGCCCGCGGCTGCGCTGCGCTCGAGGTGGCGCTGGAGGATGGCGCGCGAGGTGTCCATCACCTGTTGCTTCCTCCCGGAGCCCGCGGAGCCGCCGTGGATGCGCCAGCGGTAGAGGATGTCGGGAATGTGCACGATCGCCTTCGCGCGCTCCGCCGCGCGCAGGATCAAGTCGTAGTCCTGCGAGATCGTGAGCGTCTCGTCGAGACCGCCGATCTCGCGCAGGAGCGATGTCCGATAGCCCACCAGGTGGACGATATACGGATGCTCACGCAGGTATTCGAGCGAGAATGCCGGCCGGTAGGCGTAGCGCCGCACCGTCTTGCCGTCGGGCGTGACCAGGACCTCGTCGGAATAGA
>JANMHV010000311.1:0-2816 GCA_031375445.1 Burkholderiales bacterium
CCCTCGCCACCCTCCCCGCCCCCGCCGCGGACAAGAAGGCCGCGACCGCCAAGCCGGCACTGACCGTCACCACGGTCCGCGCGACCTCGGGCGAGTTCCCGCTCCGCCTCGAGGCCAACGGCAACATCGCCGCGTGGCAGGAAACCATCGTCGGCGCGGAGACCGCGGGCCAGCGCATCACCGAGGTGCGAGCCAATATCGGCGACACGGTGAAGAAGGGCGACGTCCTCGCCACGTTCGCCGTCGAATCGCTGAATGCGGAAGTGGCCCAGCAGAATGCCGCGATCGCCGAGGCCGAGGCCGGCGCCATCGAGGCGCGCGGCAAGCTGGCGCGCGGCGAGCGGCTGGTGGCTCCCGGGGCCATCAGCGCCCAGGAGATCGATGCGCTCAGAGCCGCGGCGGGCGCGGCGGAGGCACGGCTCAATGCGGCGAAGGCGATGGCCGAGGCCGTGCGCGTGCGCTTCCGCCAGGCGCGCGTGGTGGCGCCGGACAACGGCATCATCTCGGCGCGAGCGGCGACGGTGGGCGGCGTGGCGCAGCCGGGCCAGGAGCTCTTCCGGCTCATTCGCGACAGCCGCCTGGAATGGCGCGCGGAAGTGACCGCGGCGGACCTCTCGCGCGTGAAGCCCGGCCAGCGGGTGGCGATCACGCTCCCCGGGGGCGGCGCTGCCACCGGCAAGGTGCGCACGCTCGCCCCCACCATCGATCCGCAGACCCGCAACGCGCTGGTGTACGTCGACCTCGTGGGCCGCAGCGACGCGCGCGCGGGCATGTTCGCCCGCGGCGAGTTCGACCTCGGGCGCTCCGGCGCCATCACCGTTCCCCAGCAGGGCGTGGTGGTGCGCGACGGCTTCTCCTATGTCTTCACCGTGGCCGCCGATAACCGCGTGGTGCAGCGCAAGGTCAAGGTGGGGCGGCGCGAAGGCGACCGTGTCGAGGTTCTCGAGGGATTGCCCGCGGATCTCCCCGTGGTGGCGCAGGGCGCGGGGTTCCTGAACGACGGGGATTTGGTGGCGGTGGCTCAAGCCGCACCGGCCAAGAAGCCGTGAACGTCTCCTCCTGGGCGATCGCGAACCCGATCCCCGCGATCGTCTTCTTCATCCTCCTCACCTTCGCGGGGTTGGCCAGCTTCAAGCTGAACGGGGTGCAGGACTTCCCCGACATCGAGCTGCCATTCGTGACGGTGACGGCCAGCCTGCCCGGTGCCGCACCCGCGCAGCTGGAGACCGAGGTCGCACGCAAGATCGAGAACGCCGTCGCACCGGTGCAAGGGGTGCGCCACATCTACACCAACGTGCTCGACGGTGTCGTCAACATGACGGTCGAGTTCAACCTGGAGAAGAACGCCGCGGAGGCCACCAACGAGGTGCGCGACGCGGTCTCGACGGTGCGCGCGGACCTTCCGGCGGAGATGCGCGACCCGGTGGTGAGCAAGGCCACCACCTCCGGGCGCCCGATCCTCACCTACACCGTGGCATCCGCCAAGCGCGACGAGGAGTCGCTTTCGTGGTTCGTCGACAACACCGCGTCCAAGCGCGTGCTCTCGGCCCCCGGCGTAGGCAAGGTGGCGCGCGTGGGCGGCGTGGCACGCGAGATCCGCGTGGAGCTCGATCCGGAGCGCATGGCCTCACTCGGCGTCACCGCCGCCGACATCTCGCGCCAGCTGCGGCGCGTGCAGCAGGAGGTCCCCGGCGGCCGCGGCGACGTGGGCGGCGCCGAGCAAGCGGTGCGCACCATCGCTACGGTGCGTACCGTGGCGGAACTGGCGGCGGTGGAGCTGCCGATTGGCGAGGGCCGCCACGTGCGCCTCGACCAGGTGGCGCAGGTGTCCGACACCATCTCCGAGAGGCGTTCCGCCGCGCTCCTCGACGGCAAGCAGGTCGTCGCATTCGAGGTGAGCCGCACCAAGGGCGCTTCCGAGATCGCGGTGGCGAAGAGCGTGCGCACCGCCATCGACGACCTGCGAAAGGCCAATCCCGACATCGAGATCGTGGAGGCCATCGACAACGTCTGGCCGGTGAAGGAGAACTTCGAAGGCTCGATGGAGCTCTTGATCGAGGGCGCCATCCTCGCGGTGATCGTGGTGTGGCTGTTCCTGCGCGACTGGCGCGCAACACTTGTGGCCGCTTCCGCGCTGCCGCTTTCCATCATCCCGACCTTCCTCGGCATGTACTGGTTCGGCTTCACGCTCAACACCGTGACGCTGCTTTCGCTGGCACTCGTGGTCGGCATCCTCGTGGACGACGCCATCGTCGAGATCGAGAACATCTCGCGCCACATGCGCATGGGCAAGGCGCCCTACCAGGCCGCGATGGAGGCGGCCGACGAGATCGGGCTCGCCGTGATCGCCACCACGTTCGCGCTGATCGCTGTGTTCCTGCCCACGGCGTTCATGGCCGGCATCCCGGGCAAGTTCTTCAAGCAGTTCGGCTGGACCGCGGTGTTCGCGATCTTCGCCTCCCTCGTGGTGGCGCGGATGCTCACGCCGATGATGGCGGCCTACATCATGCGCAACAAGGGCGACCACGAGGAAAAGGACGGCTGGGTGATGAGCCACTACCTGCGGGTGGTGCGGTGGTGCGTGAAGCACCGGCTGATCACCGCGATTCTCTCGGGGCTCTTCTTCTTGGGCTCCCTCGCGCTGATTCCGCTGCTGCCCACGGGCTTCGTGCCTCCCGCCGACCGCGCCCAGACGCTGGTCAACGTGGAGCTCCCGCCCGGCAGCACGCTGGCCGAGACCCATGCGGCCGCCGAACGCGCGCGCAAGACGCTGATGGAAGTGGAGGACGTGAAGACCGTATTCAGCTCGGTGGGCG
>JANMHV010000338.1:0-8838 GCA_031375445.1 Burkholderiales bacterium
GCCCCCTGGTGAAGCGCTTCCCGAAGTTGAAGATCGTGGTCGAGCACATCACCACCCACGAGGCGGCCGCGTTCGTCGAGCGCGCGCCCGAGACCGTCGGCGCCACCATCACCGCCCACCACCTGCTGATGAACCGCAATGCCATCTTCACCGGCGGCATCCGGCCCCACCACTACGGCCTGCCGGTGTTGAAGCGCGAGCAGCACCGCCGCGCGCTGGTGAAGGCCGCGACCTCGGGAAATCCCAAGTTCTTCCTCGGCACCGATTCCGCACCGCACTCGCGCACCGCGAAAGAAGGGTGCTGCGGCTCCGCCGGGATGTACACGGCGCACGCGGCCATCGAGCTCTACGCCGAGGCCTTCGAGGCGGTGAACGACCTCGACAAGCTCGAAGGTTTCGCGAGCCACTTCGGCGCCGATTTCTACGGGATGCCGCGCAATACCGGGCGCATCACGATCGAGAAGGCGCCGTGGGACGTGCCCGAGGATTACGCCTTCGGCGCCGAGCGACTGGTGCCGCTGCGCGCCGGCCAGAAGATCGCCTGGCGCCTGGTGGGCTGATGGACTGGGTGGAGGCCGGGGAGCGGCTCGCTTCCCCGATCCTCGAGCCGCTGCGCCCCGCGCTGGCAGCCCTGCCGCGCGACCGATGGCCGGATCTCGAGGACCTGAATGCGCTCGCTGAAGGCCTCGCCACCGCGCGCGGCAAGCCCTTGCGATTCGTGCGTGCCCACGGCCCAGGCGACCGCGAGCGCCGCAGCTATTACGAGCTCCACATCGACGAGACCGGGGAAGTCGAGACCCGCCCCGGCAACTGGCACGACCTCTTCAACGCGCTGGCCTGGATCGCCTGGCCGCGCGCCAAGGCGGCGATCAACGCCCAGCACGTGGCGATCCTCGAGGAGCGTGGGCCCGCCGAAGCCCGCGAGCGCAGCCCCGAGCGCGACGCGCTGACGCTCTTCGACGAGGGTGGCTTGATCGTCGCCTGCCGCGCCCCGGACCTGCTGCGCCTCATCGCCGACTTCCAGTGGAAGGAGCTCTTCTGGACCCGGCGCGCGGACCTCGATGGGCGTATCCGCTTCCTCGCCTTCGGTCACGCTCTCTCGGAGAAGGCGCTCGATCCCTACATCGGCATGGTGGCCAAGACCGTGTTCGTGCCGGTGGACGAGCTGTTTTTCATGCTGCCAGGGGAGTCGCAGGTGGAGCGGGCCGATGCTTTGGTCGCCGCGCATTTTGCGCAGCGCTCGCGATTCACCTCGCCGCGCGTGATGGCGCCGCTGCCGGTGCTGGGCATTCCGGGGTGGCACCCGCGGACTTCGGAGGAGGCGTTTTACGACGACAAGACGCATTTTCGGGAGAAGACGCGGTTTTAGTGGCTCCGAGACGAAACCCGCGGTCCGGGTCGAGACGCGGCGATACGCTCGATCGAAGGGGAGTGAGGGTCACTACCACCCATTACGTGAATTTCTTGCGCAGCGTCGATCTTGCGGCGAGTCAGAACGCGGGTCTCGACCCGGACCGCGGGTGCCGTCTCGGGGGCGACGAAGGTCAGGATTCGTACGCCCGTAACACCCCGCCCGGCCCATCGTCCTCGACCGCCCGCGTTTCGCCCCCTAGAATGGCCGCCATACCAAGAAGCCGCACCGGGCCAGGGAGCCACCGCATGACGCACGCACGCCTCGCACTCGCAATCTCCATCGCCAGCCTCGCCCCGGGCCTCGCCCACGCGCGCGGCGGAGACCTCGACACCACCCTCGGCATCAAGGGCGTGGTGCAGCTCGTCGAAACCCGGAACGACCAGAACCTCGTGTTCGCCCGCATGGCGAACGGCAAGTACCTGGTGGTGCGCAACTCGGAGGACGGCGTGACGGTGATGCGCCGCCTGGCCGACGGCACCGCGGATACGACCTTCGGCACCGCCGACGGCGAGATCACGTTTGGGCGCGCGGCTCCCATCGGCTCGCCGGTGGCGATCGTTCCCCTGGCCGTGAAAGCCATCGCATTCCAGGGCGACAAGATCATCCTTGCGGGCGAGGCCACTTCGGCCTGCGGCACGCCGGGCGTCGCGCGCCTCCACGCCAACGGCCAGGTGGACGTGGCTTTCGGCTTCCGGGGCTGGTCGACACCGGTGCCTGCCACGCGCGGCATCGCTCGTTGCCCCTTCGGCACCTCGCTGATGGTGCCGGAGCTGCGCATCCTCTCCGAAGGGCGCATCGCGCTGGTGTCCCATCCCCACGATACGAACGCCGCGCAGCAGCCCAGCAATGGCGACACCATCGTCGCGCGGTGGTTGGCCAATGGCACGTCCGATCCCGCCTTCAACACGCAGGGCTGGGCGTCCGGGGTGTACTCCTGGACCCAGCACCCGGGAGGCGCGCGCATCGCCGCCGACGGTTCCTCGCAGTTCGTCCACTCGCAGGAGCAGGGCGGCGGCGCATGGCGGCTCTTCGCGACCCGGCTTTCGGCCAGCGGCACGCAGAAGACGGCGTCAACGCTCACCGTGGCCGAGGCGCTACGGCGCACGCCCGGTGTCGCGATCCAGGATGACGGCAGCTTCCTGCTCTTCACGCGCGACACCGGCGCCTCGGGCGACCTGCTGGTGGCGCGTGTCGTGAACGATGCGCAGGATCCCGCCTACGGCACCGGTGGCACGGCCCGCGTGCCGCTCACCTCCTCGACCCAGGTGCGCTTCGGGCTCGCGACTCCCGACAGTGGTGCCATCTTTCTCGCCGACTCCTTCGACTCCGCGGTGGTAGGACGCAACGACACCATCGTGATGGTGAAGCTCGACGCCACCGGGCGGCTGGAGCCCAGCTTCGGCCAGGGCGGTCGCATCGATTTCTCCTCGAGCGTGCTCACCGAGTTCCCGTTCCAGGCCGAGGTCCAGCCCGATGGGTACCTCGCGCTCTTCGGCTACACCGTGTTCCGCTCCGGCGGCGACATTCGCTACTCGTGGTATTTCGTGCGTGTGCAAGCGGTCGGCGACATCGTGGAGTTCGAGAACACGGTGTTGCGCCACTACTTCATCTCCTACGACAACGCCGAGGCGCGCGGCATCGATGCGGGCGCCGCGGGCGCGGGATGGCAGCGCACGGGCCTGTGGTTCCGTCCGGGCGGCACCACCCTCGTATGCCGGTTCAACGGCACGCCGGGCATCGGGCCCAACTCGCACTTCTTCACCGCCGACGCCGAGGAGTGCGCCCTGGTGCGCGCGGCGCGTGGCTGGACCTACGAGGGCCTGGGCTTCAGCGTCACCCCGCCCGTCGATGGAATGTGCAAGACCACCGAACGGCCGGTCTATCGTTTCTACAACAATCGCGCGGCGCAGAACGACTCCAACCACCGCTTCCTGGTGGCCGAGGCGCAGATTCAATCGATGGTCGAGCGCGGCTGGATCCTCGAAGGCATCGTGTTCTGCGCCCTCAAATGAGCCCCGGGGCGTAAAATGGCCCGGTGAAGCAAGCCAGGCGGTCGCTGCGCCACTTCGGTTGCGCAGAGGAAAGTCGGGACTCCATCGGGCAGCGTAGCGGGTAACTCCCGTCCGCCGTGAGGCGAGGATTAGAGGAACAGAGACGAGTTCGGTCCTTCGAAAGAGGGGCTGGGGTGAAACGGCCAATCTCTACGCGGAGCAACACCAAATAGGCAGACGTCGACGTGGCCCACTGAGTCTGCGGGTAGGTGGCTCGAGCCCTGCGGCAACGCAGGGCCTAGAGGAATGGCCGTCATAGCTCGCAAGGGCTGTAACAGAATCCCGCTTATCGGCTTGGTTCACACTTCTTTCGATCCTGACGGGCAGTCCCGTCGGGTTTTTTTCGGTTCCGTCGCGGATTTCCGGCGTTCGTCGCAAAAAGGTGGCGCCCGCCGCAGCCAGCGCCCACGGTAAGGTTCGCGGGATCGCGCCTCCACGACGCTCCCTGCGATCCGGGAGCCACAAATGAAAACAATCGGACGGGTGGTCATCGCACTGTTCGGGCTGGCCGCGGGCGCGGCTTCCGCCGCCTTCCATCTCTGGACCATGACCGAGATCTATTCGAACGCGGATGGGTCGGTCCAGTTCCTCGAGCTGCTCGTCAATGCGAATGGCGAGCACCTGATCGGTGGCCACGCGCTGGTGAGCAGCCGGGTCGGCGGCGACACGCGCACCTACATCTTCCCCCGCAACACCCCACCCGATACCCAGCGCAAGTCGCTACTCATCGCGACCGAGGGGTTCGCGGCGCTCGGCGTGGTGCAGCCCGATTACGTGGTGCCCAACGGCTTTTTCGCGCCCGGCGGCGGCATCATCGATTTCGCCAGCGTGGACATCTGGCAATACCCGCCGCTGGTGAATTCGGACGCGCGATCCGTCGACCGCAACGGCGTCTTCTCGACCAACACACCAACCAACTTCGCGGGCGAGACCGGTACGCTCACGGCGGGCGCCGCGCCGGCCCTCAACTTCCAGTCGCTGTGGTGGCACGACCCGCCGCTCAGCGAGTCGGGGTGGGGACTCAACATCGCGCACCAGGGCGATATCCTCTTCGTCACCTGGTTCACCTACGACACCGACGGCTCCCAGATGTGGCTGGTGATGTCGAACGCCAGCAAGACCGCCACCAACCGCTACGAGGGTCCGATCTTCCGCACCACCGGCCCCGCGTTCAACGTGGCCACGTGGAATCCCGCCCAGGTGACCTCTCCCCAGGTCGGCACCGGCGTGCTCGCATTCACCGCGGCCGATCGCGGCACGTTCTCCTACGTGATCGGCGGCGTGAGCCAGTCCAAGGCCATCGTCCGCCAGGTGTACTCCTCGCCGGTGTCGACTTGCGCGGCGAACGGCGCCGTGGGTGCGGCCGCGAATTACCAGGACCTGTGGTGGGGCGGCCTCGCCGAGTCGGGATGGGGGATCAACATCACGCACCAGGGCGATATCCTCTTCGCCACCTGGTTCACCTATGACACCACGGGCCGCGGGATGTGGATCGTGATGTCCGCGGGGCGCAGGAACGCCGCCGGCGCCTACACGGGCGAGCTTTTCCGCACCACGGGCACCTCGTTCAGCCAGGCGTGGAACCCCAACGCCCTGACGGTCCCGCAGGTGGGCACCGGCACCTTCACGTTCACCGATCGCGCCAATGGCCGGTTCGACTACACCGTGAACGGCATCACGCAGTCGAAGGCGATCACGCGACAGGTGTACTCGGCCCCCGCCACCGTCTGCAGCAACTAGGCGCCGTGCCGCGCGGCCTGTTCGCCCTCGCGCTCGGCCTCGGCCTCGTGGCCGCGGCATTGTCGGGCTGCGCGCGCGACGACCCTGCTCCGCCGGCCGCTGAGCCCGTGGCGCCGACGCGCCTCGAGGCCCTCGGCCGCAAGATCTTCTTCGACATCTCGCTCTCGAACCCGAGGGGCCAGAGCTGCGCCGGTTGCCACGTGGCCGCGTCGGGCTTCGCCGGAAATTTCGGGGCACTCGAGGGCGTGCCGTTCGCCGCCGATGGCGTGACCCTTGGCTTGCGCAATACGCCCAGCGCCGCTTATGCGCGTTTCTCGCCCGCCTTCGCGGTCGAGATGACCCAGGCGGGACCGGTCGCGCGCGGCGGCCAGTTCCTCGACGGGCGCGCCGCGAGCCTCGAGGAGCAGGCGGCGATGCCGTTCTTCGCCGCGGGGGAAATGAATCTCGTGGGGCCGGTAGAGCTGGCGGCGCGGCTTGCCGCCGCCCCGTACGCGGCGCAGATGGTGGAGGAGTTCGGGCCCGCGGTGTTCACCGAGACGCAGCTCATCGTGGCCCGCGCCACCGGCGCCATCGCCGCCTTCGAGCGCACCGACGAGCTGGCACCCTTCTCGTCGCGCCTGGACCAGGCGCTGGCCGGCGCGGCGCCGCTTACGGCCCAGGAGCAGGAAGGAATGGCGCTCTTCCTCGAACCCGCCGCGGGCAATTGCGCGGGCTGCCATGCTTTCGATCCCGCCTCGCCCGCGGCGGCGGACCGCGTCTTCACGCGCTACGGGTACGCCGCCATCGGCGTGCCCCGCAACCCGCGCATTCCGGCCAACGCCGACGCGGCCTTCAACGATCTCGGGCTCTGCGGCCCGCGCCGCGAGCGCGTCGCCGACGACCGCCTGTGCGGCGCCTTCAAGGTGCCGACGCTGCGAAACGTGGCGCGCCGCTCGAACTTCATGCACAACGGCGCTTTCGCGAGCCTGCGTGACGCGGTGGCGTTCCACGCCACTCGGGATGCCACGCCCGCGCGCTGGTATCCCTCCGGCATCGCGTTCGACGACCTCCCGGCGCGCTACCGCGCCAACGTGGACCGCACGCCGGTCCAATTGGACGAGCGCGGCATCGATGCGATCGTGGCGTTCCTGCGCACGCTCGACGATGGCGCGGGTCCCTCTAGGCTGCCGGCGCTGCGCTGACGCGCAGGAGTAGGATGGCCGCATCGATCCACGCACCCCGGGCGAAAGGGGTCAACGTGCCCCTCGCACCCAAGCTCGGCAGCTACCTTCACTGGATCAACGCCTCCAGCGGCGAGGACGTGCTGCTGATCGCGGTGGAGGACGTGCGCTACTTCCGGTCGGACACGAAGTACACGCGCGTGGTGGGCGCCACGCGCGAGGGCCTGATCCGCAAGACCCTGAAGGCGCTGGTGGCCGAGCTCGATCCCGCCGCGTTCCGGCAGGTGCACCGCGCGATCGTCGTGAACCTGAACGCGGTCGAGAGCGTCGGCCACGACGAGAAGGGGCGGATGGTGCTGCGGCTGCGCGGCCGCAGCGAGGTGTTGCACGTGAGCCAGCCCTACTCCCACACCTTCCGCCAGATGTAGGGGTCGGTCCGACTCGTCCCCGGTGGCGAGCGGCATCCTGCGAAGGCACTTTTGGGCACCCGCGTCGCTCCAAGACGACGAACCCGCCGTTTTCCCTCGGTGTAGCGCCCTCACGCCTGCTTCGTAACTCGTTGACGGGATGCCCCTTTTCGGGAAATCGCGGGCAATCGACGTCTTGGCACGCAACTTGGATAGGAGGACCCCATGAGAACAAGAATGGCAGTCGTCGTGCTGGCGCTCGCACCGCTGGCCCTCGGTGGATGCGCGGCAGTGGCACTCACGGCGGTCGGAGTCGGCATGGCCACGGGCGTGCAGCACCAGCTCGGCGGCATGGTCTACAAGACCTTCAGCACGTCGCAAGAGCGGGTGAAGAGGGCAACCGTAGGGGCAATGAACCGGATGCAGATCAAGGTGGTGCAGTCCAGGCGCGACGGCATGACGGAAACGATCACCGCGAAAGCCGGCGATCGCGAGATCGTGGTCGAGCTCGAAGCGCTCACGCCCAACACGACGCGCATGAAGGTCACCGCCCGGCAGAACGGCGGGATCCTCAGCGACGGGGCAACGGCCACCGAGGTGATCCTGCAGACCGAAAAACTCGTCGGCAACACGTAACGGAGGCATCAAATGAACAGCACCATGCGAATCCTGGCCAGCTCACTCCTCATCGCGCTCTCGCCGCTGGCGGCAGCGCAGGTCACGGGCGGAGGCGACCTCGACACGCAGGTTCGCGTGCTCGACGCGACCGCCGCGAGCAAGGGACAGGTCCACGTCGCGGACAAGATCGCGTCCAACTTCACCAACCTCGCGGGCAGCAAGGAAAACGCGGTGGCGCTCGTGAATGCGTTGCGCAGCGGCGGCGAGGTGAAGCTCGTCACCACCACCACCCCCGCGCCGGGCACCGGCACCACGCCCCCCGCCACGCCGCCCGCGACGCCGCCGGCGCCGGTCACCACCACGACCACGTTCGACACGCCCACAAGCAAGATGGGTTGGGGCAACGTGAAGATCGCGCTCGGCCTCGCGCAGGACGTGTTGCTGCGCGCGGGCATCACCGATCCCACGCCGGCCCAACTGCAGACGGCGCTGAACGGCGGCACGCTCACGCGCGCCGACGGAACCACGTTCCAGACCAAGGGCGTGCTGCAGATGCGCGCCGACGGCATGGGCTGGGGCAACATCGCCAAGGCGGGCGGCACCAAGGTCGGACCCGTGGTGAGCACGCTGCGCGAGACCAACGCGCGCCTCGCCGCGCTGCCCCCGGCCGGGAAGCCGGCGACCCCCACGACCACTACCGCGGCGGTCGCGGGCAAGTCGACGGCGAAGGGTGTCACCACGGCGGCCGGCGGGCCGGCCACGTCCTCGAGTGGCAAGGCATCCAAGGGCGTCACGACCGCCGCGGGCGGCACCACTGTCGCTTCCGGCGACAAGGCATCCAAGGGCGTTACCACGGCCACCGGGGCCACCGCAGGTAATGGCCACGCCTCGAAGGGGTTGGTCACCGCGGGCGGTGCCAGCGCAGGTGCGGCGCCCAAGGGCAATGCCTACGGTCGCGGGGTCGTGACCGCGGCGGGTGGAACGTCCACCCAGGTCGCGGCCGCCTCGAGCCTGAAGGGCGGCAACGCCGCGGGCGCCGGGGTGGTGAGCGGTGCTGGCGGAACTCCCGCGGCGGGCGTGACCGCTGGCAACGGTAACGGCAATGGCAATGCCGGCGGCAATGGGAAGGGCAAGGGCGGCTGAGGCCAGTCCCAAGTCGTAGTGAAAGGGGCCCTGCGGGGCCCTTTTCCATGGCGCGCTCCATGGAGGCGGGCGCGGGCGGGGCCGAAGTATCATCGCGGCATGGAAAGCCTCTGGAACGACGCCGAGTCCGCCACCTTCGCCGGGGACCTCGGCCAGCGCATCTACACCTCCCGCCTCCTGGGCCGCGACAAGTCGCTGGTGCTGCACGGCGGGGGCAACACCTCGGTCAAGGTCGACGAGCGTGACATCCTCGGGCGCGCGCTCGCCGTGCTCTACGTGAAGGGCAGCGGCTGGGACCTCGAGTT
>JANMHV010000396.1:0-15885 GCA_031375445.1 Burkholderiales bacterium
CTGTCGGCGCGGCCGAACCACGTGGGCGCGCGCAACCAGTTGGGCGAGCTGCTCTGGGAGGCGGGGTTCGCGCGCGCGGGCCGCGAGCAGTACCGGCTTGCGCACGGCGTGCGTCCTGCATCGCTGCGCGCGGCGCTGGGATCGCGGCTGCTGCTGCCTGCCGTGTACGAATCGGCGGCCGATCTCGAGGCGTGGCGCGGCGAGTACCAGGCGGGACTGGAAGCGCTGCACGGCGAGGTGGGTGCGTTCGCGAGCGAGAGCCGCGACACGCTCGGCCGCGATGCGCAGTGGAGCAACTTCTACCTCGCCTACCAGGGCCGGGACGACGTGGCGCCCCAGCGGCGGTACGGGGATTTCGTGGCGAACGTCCTGCGGCAGCGCTTTCCCGAGCGTTATCGCGACATCGCGCCCCGGGCACGGCGGGCCCGCCCCCGCGTGGGCTTCTTCAGCCACTTCTTCTTCAATTGCACCGCGGGGCGCTACTTCAAGAGCTGGATCACGGACCTCGATCGCAGCCGCTTCGAGGTGTTCACCTACTACACCAACGACTGGATCGGCGACGATACGCGCGAGATCGCGGCAGCGAGCGACACGTTCCGCCATTGCACCGGGATGCCCCTGCACGAGCTCGCGCGCGTGGTCGCCGACGACGAGCTCGACGTGCTGGTGTACCCGGAGCTCGGCATGCACGCGGCGACCTTCGCGCTCGCCTCGATGCGGCTCGCTCCCGTGCAGGCGTGCGCGTGGGGCCACCCGGTCACCAGCGGCCACGGCAACATCGACTACTTCCTCACCGCGGGCGCGATGGAGCCGGAGGGGGCGGAAGCGCATTACACCGAGCGGCTGCATCGCCTGCCGGGGTTGGGCACGCGCTACGCGTCACCGGTTGCGCCGTCCGGCGCGCCTCCGGCGGGATTGCCCGCGGAGCGCACGCTCTACCTCGTGCCGCAGTCGCTCTTCAAGATCCATCCCGACAACGATGCGCTGCTCGCCGCCGTTCTCGCGGCGGACCGGGCGGGCCACCTGGTGATGTTCGAGGCGCGGCAGCCCGCGGTGACCGAGGCGTTCCGCATGCGGCTCGCGCGCGCGCTCGACCTTCCCGCCGCGGCGATCGGCGAGCGCGTGACTTTCCTTCCCTACATGCCCCATGAGGCGTTCCTGCGGGTGAACGCGGCGTGTGACGTGATGCTCGACACGCTGCACTGGTCCGGCGGCAACACCTCGCTCGATGCGCTCGCCGCGGGGCTCCCGGTGGTCACGTCGCCCGGTGCGTTCATGCGAGGCCGGCAGAGTGCTGCGATGCTGCGGATGCTGGGCGTGCCAGAACTTGCCGTCGCGCCGGCCGACTACGTCGCGACCGCGGTGGCCCTCGGGAAGGACGCTGCCGCGCGCGACGCGCTTCGAACACGTATTCGCAGCGCCCGTGGCGAGCTCTTCGATCGCACCGAGCCGATCGCGGCCCTGCACGAGTTCCTCGCCTCGGTCGTCCGGTGAGCACGGCCCAGGAAGAGGCCCGCCGGGCGCTGAACGAAGCAGCCGTGGGCCGGCTCTATGCGGCGATCGCGGCGATCGATCGCGCCCTGGCCCTCGAGCCCCATCCCGCGTTCTGGCTCGCGCGCGGCGAGTTCCTCGTCGATGCCGGCCGCCACGCCGAGGCCGCGACCGCCTTCGAGGCAGCCGACCGGATGCGGCCCGCCCATGCGCCCACGCTCGGAAACCTCGCCTTCGCGCGGCTCGCCGCGGGAGATGGTCCGGGCGCCGAGGCGGCCGCTCTCGCCGCCCTCGCCGTGGATCCGGAGCACGCGCCCTCGCGAGCCAACCTCGCACGCGCGCTGTACCGGCAGGGCGCCTTCACCCGCGCGGCGGTGGCGCTGGAGGAGGCCGCGCGTCGCGCGAAGCCGGGCCCCGAGGCCGCGTCGCTACACCTCACGCTCGCCAACACCCGCCTGAACCTTGGGGACGCGAGCCGTGCCATCGAGTCGTTCGATGCCGCCATCGCCCTCACGCCGCCCGACCTCCCTCAGGTGGAGAGCGCGCGGCTGGTGGCCTTGCACTACGATGCCGCCCGTTCGGCCGAGTCGATCTTCGAGGAGCATCGCGCCTGGGCCGCTCGCCACGGGACGTCGCGCGCCTCGGCGGCGCCGCTGCGGCCGCGGCCCGCCGGTGCCCGCCTGCGCGTGGGTTACGTGTCGCCGCGCTTCCACGAGTCCACCGCCGGCGCGCTGCTGGCCCCGGTGCTCGAGCACCACGACCGCGACGCCGTGGAGGCCTACTGCTACGCGTGCTCGCCGATCGAGGATGCGCTCACCGTGCGCATGAAAGGACACGCCGCGGCGTGGCGCCATGCCGAGGCGCTCGACGACGACGCGCTCGCGCGGTTGATGCGCCAGGATGGCATCGACGTCGCCGTGGACCTCGCGGGCCACACCCCGGGACATCGCCTCGGCGCCTTTGCGCGCCGTCCCGCGCCGGTGGCGGTGACGTGGCTCGACTATTTCGACACCACCGGCCTGGACTCCATCGATGCGCTGGTGACCGACGGGAGGCATTCGCCCGCCGACGACGCCCAGCGCTTCACCGAGGCGAAGGTGCGGTTGCCGGGGTTGCGCTACTGCTGGCGAGGGCCGGAGGATTCGCCCCCCGCCACGCCGCCGCCGCTCGGGGGGCCGTTCACCTTCGGCTCGTTCAACCGCATCTCCAAACTCTCGGAGCGCACACTCGCGGCCTGGTGCGCCGTGCTCGATGCCGTGCCGGGTTCGCGCCTGGTGGTGAAGAGCCCCGCACTCGACCATCCGGAGGAACGCGAGGCGCTGCGCTCGAGGTTCGTCGCGCGCGGCATCGCGGGCGAGCGCATCGAGGCGCGGGCTTCGAGCCCCTATCGCGAGATGCTTGCCGAATATTCGGGCGTGCACCTGGTGCTCGACAGCTTTCCCTACAACGGCGGGCTCACCACGCTCGAGGCGCTGTGGATGGGGCGGCCGGTGCTCACCCTCGCCGGGGACTCGCTCATCTCGCGGCAGTCGGCCGCGATCCTGGGCGCGGCGGGCGAGGACCGCTGGGTCGCGCGCGACGTCGCCGAGTTCGTCGAGATCGCGCGCGGCGCGGCCTCGGACCGGGAGGCTTTCGGGATCGCGTGCGCGGGCCTGCGCGAGCGCTTCGCGGCTTCGGCGGCGCTGGATGCGGTGGGATTCACGCGCGCGCTGGAGGCGGCTTTCCGCGAGCTATGGGATGCGGCCGCGGCGCGGCAGCGCTCCCGCTAGGTACCCGCCAGCTACGCGATGCGCCAGCCGTGCCGGCCGAAGAACCGCCACGCCGAACGCATGAACCACGCGACGTGGCGCCAGCCCTTGCGCGACGCGTCCCCGCCCAGGTGCACGATGCGCGCCCCCGGAACGTACGCCACCGCGGCCTCGCGCGCGAGGCGCAGCGTGAGGTCGTAGTCCTCGAAGTACATGAAGAAGCGCGGGTCGAAGCCGCCGACCTTTCGCAGGAGCGCGGTGCGCGCCACCATGAAGCAGCCGCTCGCGAGCGGCACGCCCTCGAGGTACTGCTCGCCGATCACGTCGCGCATCTCGTAGGCGTCGAGGGTGCGCGCGAAGCGCTGTCGCAGCGCCGCGGGCGCGAAGCCGCGCAGGAACAGCACCCACACCGAGGGATAGCGCTTGCAGAGGTATTGGGTCGCCCCATCCTCGCCGCGCACCGAGGGTGCGACCAGGCCCACTTCCGGGTGCTCGACCAGCGCGCCGAGGGCGGCCACGAGTGCCTCGGGATCGAGCTCCACGTCGGGATTCATCACCAGGTGCACCTCGGAAGCGGCGCGGGCGAGGGCCAGGTTGTTGGCGCGTCCATAGCCCACATTGCCCTGGCCCGCGATGACTTCGAGCGGCCCTTCGGCGGCGGGCCACGCCTGGCGGCAGGCGCCCGCGAGCTCGCGCGACCCCTCGCCGTTGTCGACCACCCAGACCTCGGCGCTGGCGAGCAGCCCCGCTTCCCGCGCGCGCGCCACCGCGATGCCGAGCGAGGCGAGCGCCCTGGCGAGGGTCTCGGGCGGTGTGGCGAAGACGACAGTGGTGGCGGAGAACCGCACGCTGGCCATGGGGGCGAGCCTAGCCCGCGCGCCGCCCCCGCTCAAGGGGTCAATACGGTTGCCGCGTGATCGACTTGGTGCCGGAGAGGCCGTTGATCGTGTACGCGAAGCTGCCGTTGTTGGCGTCGGCGAACGTGAGGGTGGCGTTGCCGATCGCCGTGGTGG
This sequence comes from Burkholderiales bacterium, assembly GCA_031375445.1. Taxonomy (GTDB): domain Bacteria; phylum Pseudomonadota; class Gammaproteobacteria; order Burkholderiales; family Usitatibacteraceae; genus Usitatibacter. The sequence continues at coordinate 4,253 of JANMHV010000396.1, forward strand.
TGACGTTGGACGCGTTGAAGGCCGTGTTCGCCGCGGGCCCGGTGGTGGCGTAGATGGCGCCGGTGTACACGCGGCTGGAAGTCCACGTGCCCGAGGGCAGGACGAACCAGGTGCGCTTGCCGTCGAGGCCGTAGGCGTACCAGACCGCGAAGAGGCGGCTGCCATGCTGCACGATCGACAAACCCCAGCCGCTCTCCGGCGGGTTCCACCACAGGTCGGTGAAGTCGGCGATCGGGGTCGACGTGGCGCTCAAGTACTGCGCGAGGCTCGCGTAGGCCTGGTCGAGGCGCGAGTAGTTGTCGGTGCCCGTGGGGTTGCTGCACAGCGCCGTGCCGCCCCAGAGGCCGCCGCGGAACGAGTAGGCCGAGCCCACCACGCTCCACAACCCAGCGCCGCTGCTGCCCGGTTCCGTGGTGCCCTCGGTCCAGAGGTTCTCGATGAACGACGCGGTGCCGCCGCCCACGCCGGGAGTCGAGAAGCGCACCACGCGTCCCGGCGTGACCTTCTTGAGGTCGCCCTGCGGATGGTGGATGGTGATGACCGATGCGTTGGCCGAGAGCGGGTTCGCGTCCCAGGCGGCGAAGAACGCCCCCGAAGGCGGGGCGGCGTTCAGGCGCAGGAACAACACATCCGACTGCGCGTTGTTGTAGAGATGCGTGGCGCCCGCGGATTGCTGCACCCAGTTCGAGTCGGGCACCAGGCTGCGGCAGGCACTCGCCTCGAAGAACCAGATCGTGGAGAGCGTGCTCGCGACCGCCTGGACCTGCGCCGCGGTCTTGAACGGCGGATTGTTGTTGTCGAAACAGTGGTTGGCGCTGTAGAACCACGGCACCTGCGTGGAAGCGTCCGCATCGTTCAGCAGCGTGCCGGTGCAAAGGCCGGTGAAGCCGCCGTCGGTGAACACCATCTGCGCCACCGAGGCCACGGCCTCGCGGAACGAGGTCTGCTGCGTGAGCGAGGAGCACTTGATGTCGATGTTGCATGAGCCCGCGTCGCCGATGTCCTGGGTGCGCTTGGCGAAGCGGCTGGATGGCGTGGTGAAGATATGCGAGGCGCGCTCGACGCGCGGTGAAAGCTTCGCGGGATCGTGTTGCGCGGGAGCGAAGAATTCGACCGTCTGCGTGGCACCCTCCGTGAGCGGCGACCACCAGGCCTCGGTGCGGTCCGGGATGTCGGCCACGCGAACCGGCCCCTCCAGCCGCGACATCGCGTCGGAGCCGGAGAACACCATCTCCACGTCCCCGGGCAGGCCCTTCAAGTCCAGCGCCAGGCGCAGCGACGCGGCTTCGGGCGAGGTGAGCTCGAGGCGCAGCGCGTGCCCGCCCTCCACGGGGCTCCACGCGGTGGTGGCTGCGGCCGGCGCGCTCTCCACCGTGCGGGTGACGCCGATCAGGAGGCGCTTGCGCGGACCCCGTTGCGAGAAGTTGGCTTCGCGCAATTCTTCCAGCGCGGAATCCTCGAGCGGGGCGAGTACGAGGCGCGGCCCTGCCGCCTTGGCCGTGGCGAGGCGCAAGCGGGGGGCGGTGGCGGCCTTGGCGCCCCAGGCGGCCTCGCCGGGGACGCTGGGCAGGCCCTGGGCGGCGACCGGAAGGACGGCCAAGGCCGCGAGGACGGCAAGGCGGTGGAAGATGCGTTTCATGTGGAGCAACATTCTACCAAAAGACCCCTCGGTTTCGCTCCAAGTTCCGGATTAAACGTGTATTTCCCCGAAATCGTTGACCCGCGGCGAATCCTGGTCGTCAAACGCGACAAGGTGGGCGACCTGCTGCTCGCCACCCCCATGCTGCAGGCCCTCCGGGAGCGCTTTCCCGGGGCGGAAATCGACCTCCTGGCGAGCGATTACAACGCCTGGGTGGTCGCGGGCCTTCCCGGCATCGATCGGGTCTGGACCTACCGCCGCAGCCGCGTCGGGCGCCGCGTATTCCCGGCGGCGGCCCTCGGGCAGGCGCTGCTGTGGCTGCGTCTGCGGGCCCGCCGCTACGACGTGGCGATCGCCGCCAACGGGGAGGACTCGCCGCGGGCCACCCGCCGGGCCCTGCTGGCCGGGGCGCGGCACACCATCGCCTATGCGGCAGTACCCCGTCGCGGCCTCACCCATCGCCTTTCTCCCCCAGTTACGGGGCATGAGCGCGACCGGATGATGGGGCTACTCCTGCCGCTGGGAATCCCCGGACGCCCGGCTTCGGACCCGGCGTGGATTCCCGGTGAGGAAGCGCTCACTGAAGCCCGCGCCTGGCTCGCCGGGGAGGGCCTGGGGGAGGGCGGCTACGTGGTGATAGGGCTGGGGGCGCGGCGCGCCAGGAAACAGCCCACGACAGCGCAGGTGCTGCGCTGGGCCGAGGCCGCCCGGGCGCGGGGGCTGGCCACGGTGTTCATCTGGACCCCGGGAGCCGGTGACAACCCCCTTTACCCTGGCGACGACGCGGCGGCCGCGGCGGTGTTGGCGGCACGGGCGCCCACGCTGCACCCCTTTCGCGGGCCGTTGCAGCCGGCCGCGGCGCTGGCATGGATGGCGCGCCGCTCGCTCTTTCCCGATAGCGGCCTCATGCACCTCGCGGCCGCGAGCCCCGGCGGAGTGGTGGGACTTTTCGCCGACATCGCGACCTCGCCGCCGCCCTCGCAATGGGGGCCGCTCGGGCCCCGCGCAACATTCCTCGAGGCGCGCGACAGCGTCGCGGAGCTCGACGACGCACGGGTGCTGGCGGCGCTCCTGGAGGGGTGAATCCGCTGTCCCCTAGCGCCGCCTCAGCTCGGGATTGGTGGCGGGGTCGTTGTACATCTTGAATTGCCGGTAGATGCGGAACCACGCACGGCCCGCGGCGCAATCCTCGAGCAGCGTGTCGAGGCAGCCCGCAAGGTCGTTGCGCTGTCCTTGCAGGATCGCGAGCTTCTCGCGGCAGCGTGCACGGTGGGCGCCCTCGGCCTCGGCGCGGTGGGCCTCGAGGCGCATGGCGCGGCACTTGAGTGCCAGGATCGACAGCCGGTCGATCATCATTCCCGGGGTCTCCGAATGCTGGCGCGCGGCGCCGTGCATCGATTCGGCGAGGGTGGCGTGGAGCAGGTCGTCGATGGCCTCGACCGCGTCGTTGCGCTGCTGGTTCAGCACGTCGATGGCGCGCTTGTTGGCGACGATCTCCGCCGCCGGTACCTGGGTGCGGCGCGCGAGATCCTCCTCGCGCCAGAGGCGCGCATTGAAGCGATGGTTGGCTTCGATCGCGGGCCAGGGCGGCGTGGATTCGGCGGGGCCGGGCGCCGCCGGCCAACCGTTCGTGGCGAGCAGCGCATCGTGCAGCCCGGTGAGCCTCGAGCTGGTGAGGACGCGTTGCCTCATCGCATCATCACCGTGGCGGCCGCTGCGAGCACCGCGTCGACGTCGAGGGCTTCCATGCAGACCGGGCGGGCGCACTCGGCGGGGGTGCGGCTGCAGCGTCGCACCCAGTCGAGCTCGCGGCGGAAGAGCCCCCGCTGGTCCCGGCATGGGAAGTCGGTCACCGTCACCGAGCGCGCCGGCACGTGGCGCCAGAACTGCCCGGTGCCCGCGATGACCGCGGAGCCCGGCCCGTACAGGGTCACCGTCGGCGTCCAGGTGAGGCGCCCGATGTGGGCGATGCCGGTATCGGGGGCCACCAGCAACGACGCCCCGGCAAGGAGCTGCCACATCTGCGGCAGGTCGAGCTGGCCGGCGAAGCTGGGATGGTGACCCGCGGGATCGATGGCGGACACGATCGGCTCCTCGCCCGGCCCGCCGCTCCACACCACATCCAGGCCTCCGGTGGAGAGCGAATGGGCAAGCGCCTGCCATCGATCGGCGGGCCAGTGCTTGAGCGGGGTGCTGGCGCCCACGTGAAGCACGGCATACCGGCCCTTGGGGCGCGCGAACGGCGCTGCCGCGGGCGCTGGCCAGTCGCCGCGCGCGAAGGGCTTCGGGGGGGGGCCCTCGGCGAGCTCGGCCACCATGTCGGTCCACGTACCCGGCGCGCGCGAGTAGGGCCGGTGTTCGTCGACGCACCAGTCCTTCGTCCAGGGAGCATCCCCCGCGTGGGCGACCACGTGGCGCGCGCGCATGGCGCGGGCGAGCCAGCTGTAGCGGTTATCCCCGAGCACGAAGGCGAGGTCGAAGGGCGCCTCCTCCATGAGGGCGCGCGTGGTGGCGACGTCGGCGGGCCTGAAGGGCAACGCGCGCACGCCCCACGGACGGCTCGAATAGAGCGGCACGAACGCCGGCTGCGCAAGGAGCGTCACCTCCGCATCGGGGTGGCTTTCGCGCAGCTTGGCGATGAGCCCCGAGGCCATCACCGTGTCCCCGAGCAGGAGGTTGTGCGCGATGAGGATGCGTTGCGCGCCCGCCTGCGAGGCCACGCGCCGCGCGGGCCACGGGCGGCGTGCGAGCGCGCGGCGCACCACCAGCGCGCGCGTCGCGGCGCGGTCACCCACGGCGTTCCCCGGCGGCGCTGCGGAAGACCTCGACCATCCTCTCCACCATCAGCGCCTCGCCGAATCGCTCGTGCGCGACCACAGCGGCCCGGGCGCCAAGGGCGGAGCGGCGCGGGGAGTCATGCAGCAGGGCGCTGATCGCGGTACGCAAGGCCTCGGCGTCCCGGGGCGGCACGATCAGGCCGGTTACTCCTTCGCTCACGATCTCCTCGATGCTGCCCACGGGGGTCGTGACCACGGGCAGGCCGCACGCCATCGCCTGCATCAGCGCCTGGGGCACGCCTTCGTTGGCATAGGAAGGCAGGCAGAACACGTCGAAGGCGCGCATCCACGGCGCCACGTCGGCCTGGTTGCCGGTGAATCGCACGCGTGCCTCGATGCCGAGCTCGCGTGCCTGCGCCTCGAGCGCCTCGCGCTGCGGGCCGTCGCCGACGACCACGCCTCGCGTCTCGGGCGGCAGCGCCGCGAGCGCCTCGAGCAGGTAACGGTGGCCCTTCCAGCTGCGCAGCGTCGCCACGATGCCGATCGTGGGAGCGCGGGTGTCGAGCCCCAACGCCACCCGCGCCTCCAGGCGGCTGCCGGGCGAGAAACGCGCGAGGTCGATGCCGGTCGCGATCGAGACCACGCGCGCCGGGTCGGCGCCGACCTCGGCGATCACCTGCTCGCGCACCTTCTCACCGGTGGTGACGATGCGAGCGGTGGCGCTGCGGTAGAGCCAGCGCGTGGCGAAGTTGCCCGGCATCGGGGCGGAGATGTGGCGCGTGCGCACCAGCGCCGGCGCATCGCGGCGTCCCACGCAGGCGAGCGCCGCGAGCCAGGTGTCGGTGGAGCTGTGGGTGTTCACCACGTCGAACCGGCGCCCGGCGAGGAGAGAGCGCATCGCGGCGAGGCCCGACAGGCCCTTGCGCGCAATCGGCGTCGCCACCGCCTCCACGCCGTACTCGGCCGCGGCCTGGTGGATGCGCGATTCGGCGGGGGCCGCGAGCAGCACGCGGTGCCCGGCGCGCGCGACGCCGCGCGCCTCGCTGAGCACGCGGATCTCCTGGCCGCCCCACCCGAGCGACGACTCGGTGTGAAGGATCGCAAGCGCGCTCATGCGGTGGCGAACTGCAGTCGCGCAAGGCCCGCGTACACGCCCCCCGCGGCGAGCAGCTCTCCATGGGTGCCGACCTCGACCACACGGCCTTGGGCGAGCACCACGATGCGGTCGGCGCGCTCGACGGTGGAGAGGCGGTGCGCGATCACGATGGTGGTGCGCCCTTGCATCAGTTGCTCGAGGGCCGCTTGCACCGCGCGCTCGCTCTCGGTGTCGAGCGCCGAGGTCGCCTCGTCCAATAGCAGGATCGGTGCGTCCTTGAGGATCGCGCGCGCGATCGCGATGCGCTGCCGCTGGCCGCCGGAAAGCTTGGCGCCGTTCTCGCCGATCTGCGTGGCGAGGCCCTGGGGCAGGGAGCCGATGAACTCCATCGCGTGGGCCGCTTCGGCCGCGCGGGTGATGTCCGCCTCGGACACGGTGTCGCCGCGCCCGTAGGCGATGTTGGCGGCGACCGTGTCGTTGAACAGCACCACGTTCTGCGACACCAGCGCGACCTGCTGCCGCAGGCTCGCGAGCGTGAGCGCCTCGAGGTCGTGGCCGTCGAGCGTGATGCGCCCCGACTGCGGGTGGTAGAAGCGCGGCAGCAGGTGGATGAGGCTCGACTTCCCGCCGCCGGAAGGTCCCACCAGGGCCACGGTCTCGCCGGGGCGGATATCGAGGCTCACGCGGTCGAGCGCGGGGCGCGCGGCGCCGGGGTAGGAGAGGGTCACCTCCTCGAAGCGGACCGCGCCCGCGGCGCGCGCGAGCTCGACCGTGCCGCGGTCCTCCTCCGAGGGCTGGTCGACGAGTCCGAAGACGCTCTCGCACGCGGCGAGCCCGCGCTGGATGTGCTCGTTCACGCCGGTCAGGCGTTTCAGCGGCTGCAGCAGCATGCCGGTGGCGGCGATGAACTCGATGAAGCCGCCCACGTTGGTGGAGCCGGCGAACGCTTGTCCCGCGGCGAAGTAGACGATGGCGGCGATGGCGCAGGCCACGATCAGCTGCGTCACCGGCACGGTGCCGGCGGCGGCGGTGGCGTGCTTCATCGCGAAGCGGCGGATGCGTTGAGCCGCGGCCTCGAAGCGGGCGCCCTCGTAGGCCTGGCCGCCGAAGACCCGCACCACGCGCTGGTTGGCGATCGACTCGTCCAGCACTTCCGCGATGCCGCCCACGGCGCGCTGGCTCTCGCGCGACATCTGGCGCAGGCGCTTGCTGAAGAGGCGCACCACGATCGCGATCGGCGGGATCACCAGGAAGGCGATGAGTGTCAGCTGCCAGTTGGACCAGAGCAGGATCGCCATCAGGGCGGCGATGGTCACCGAATCGCGCACCACCACGGTGAGCACGGTGGTGGAGGCCGCCGCGATGTTGTTCACGTCGTTGGTGAACTTGGTGACGAGCTGCGCGGTGGGCACCTCGTCGAAGAACCCGGGCGGCAGGCGCAGCACCCGCGCGAACATCTCGCGGCGCAGGTCGAGGATCACCCTGTGGCTCACCCATTGCGACGAGTAGCCGGAGACGAAGCTCGCCAGGCCGCTCACCACGAACACCGCCACGATGCCGAGCGGCAGGAGGATCGCCAGGTCGCGGTTGCGGTGGACGAAGAGCTCGTCGATGAGCGGGCCGGTCAGCTTCACCAGCGCCGCGTCGGCGAGCCCGCCCACGATCATCGCCGCGATGCCGGCGGCGAGCGCGCCGCGATACGGCCAGACGTAGGTGAGGAGGCGCTGGTAGAGCTGCCGGCTCGAGGGGCCGCTGGAGGTCATCCCGGCATTATCGGTGAAGCAGGCGCCGGTAGAGTGCGAGGTAGTCGCGCGCCATCGCTTCGGGCGTGAACGGCTCCACCGCGGCTCGCGCCGCATCCCCCATGCGCCGCGCCACTCCGGGCTCGGCGCTGTCGAGCGCGGCGGCGATGCCGGCGGTATCGAGTGCCTCGCGCACGAAGCCGCTTTCGCCCTCGACGACCAGCTCCGCCACGCCGCACTTCGGCGTGGTGATGACCGGCAGCCCCGCGGCCATGGCTTCTAGCGCCGCATTGGGCTGGGGGTCGTAGAGGGTGGCCAGCAGGAACACGTCGGACAGCGCGAGGTAGGGCCGCACATCGGACACCGAGCCCACGAAGCGCACCCGCTCGGCGATGCCCAGCGCCCGGGCCTGGGTGGCGTAGCGGGCGCAGCGCTTGTCGCGCCCCACCACCAGCAGCCACGGCTTCGACGTCGCTGCCGCCACCGCCCGCAGCGCCGCGCCCACGCCCTTCCTCTCGAATCCCGAGCCCACGTGCAGCGCCACGCGGGCCGCGGCCGGGATCTTCAACTGCTGCCGCACCGCATCTCCCATTTCGGCCTTCAGGCCGGGATGGAAGCTGGTGCTGTCGACCGCGTTGCGGATCAGCACCCGCTTCTCGTCGGGTGTCGCGAAGTGGCGCGCGACCTCGGAGCGCACCATCTCCGAGTTGCAGATGACCGCCTTCAGCCGCGGGCTGGTGAAGAGCGCGCGCTCCGCGGCGAGCACGTATCGATGGTGGGGTGCGAGCCGCGTGGCGAGCCGGGCGGATGCCGACTGCACCCGCGCGCGCTCCTCGAGCCATTGGGCGTGGACGCCGTCGCCGGCGCGGTACACGTCGCAGCAGGTGATGCGCTCGTGGGATTGCACCAGGTCGAAACGCCGCGCGGCCAGCGCCGCGCACACCCCGCGCGCGAAGCCCCAGTCGCGCCAGAGGCTTCCCACATGGAACGGGTCCACGATGATCGCGGAGCCGTCGTCGCCGGGCCAGTGGCGGGTCACCAGCGTGAGGTGGGCACCTTCCTCCCGCAATGCGCGTATCGCCGCCTGCACGAAGCGCTCGGCGCCCCCGGAAGGATCGTAGCGGCTGCGCACCAGGGCCACGCGCGGCGCCAGGGACAGCGCGGTGGGCAGTGGCGCGTCGCTCACCCGCGCGCCAGCAGCTCGTGGATGGCGGACTGCACCCGCTCGACCGGAAGCTGTGTCAGGCACTCGCTCACCTTGCCGCCGCCGCAGCCGTCGTTGCCGCACGGCCGGCACGGGTGGTCGCTCACGACGAGGCGATGGGGTACGCGCCATGGCCCCCATTCCTTCTCGCCGCTGGGGCCGAACATCGCCACCACCGGCGTGCCCATGGCGGCGGCGATGTGCATCGGCGCCGAGTCCACGCCGAAGAAGAGGCGCGCGCGGCCGGCGAGCGCGCCCAGCTCCCGCAGGCTGAGCTGTCCCGAGAGGTCCAACACGCCCGGGCCGCAGAGTGCCACGATGCGCGCCGCGATCGCCTTCTCGCGCGGATCGGGAGCGCCGGTGAGCACCACCCGGTGGCCGTCGCGCACCAGCCGCTTCAGCAGTTCCGCGTTGCGCTCCTCGGTCCAGGACTTGAAGAGCCAGCGCGAGGTCGGGTGCACGTGGATGAAGGGCGCTCCCGCGAGGCCTGCGCCCTCGAGCAGGGAGTCGACCCGCGCCTCGGCCTCGGGACCGGGCACGAGCCACAGCGGTTTCTCTTCTTCCGCCGGGTAGACGCCGAGGCGGCGCAGCGCGTCGAGGTTCAATTCGACGGTATGCCGCGGTGTCGCTTTCGGCAGCGGATAGCGGTGGGTGAAGCAGCGGCGCCAGAAGCGGCCGGGACGCGCCGGGGCGACCGACCAGCGCGGCCCCAGCAGCAGGGAGAGCCAGGCGCCGCGCCAGTGGTCGGTGAGGTTCACCAGCAGCTGGTAGCGACGGGCGCGCAGCTCGTGGAAGAGCTCCCCCTCGCGCCGTGCCTGGACCGCGAGGGACTGGCGCTTCCAGCCGCGGTCGACGGTGTGGATCGCCGAGATGGCCGGATGCCCCGCCAGCATCTCGCGCGTATCGGCATAGACGAGCGCGTCGATTTCCACGTGGGGCGCGTGGTTCTTCAGCACCCGGAACACGGGGGAGGTGAGGAGCACGTCGCCGTGGTGCCGCAGCTTCACCACCAGCACGCGCTTCACGGAGGCGAGGTTGATCGCATCGGGCAGCATGGGTACCGGGACTCTAACGGCCGGGTCGGGCGCTGTCGAGCGCGCGGCTGATAAGATCGAAGGCTCGATTTTCGCCCGTTCCGCCGTGCGCATCCTCTTCGCCACCGTGTCGCCGTTCAAGCAGGGCCCGGCGGGCCCCACCTCGGACCTCGCATCGGCCCGCTACCGCGTGGTGATTCCCGCGCGCCAACTCTCGCGCCTGGGCCACCAGGTGGGCCTTGCCACCCTGCCCGCCGGGGGATGGCCCAAGGCCCTCCTCGACACGCCGCGGGAGACGCTCGTGATCTCGAAGAGCTTCCATGCCGAGAACGAGGCCCTCGCCGCGTCGGCGCGCGAGCGCGGCATGCGCGTGGTCGTGGACCTTTGCGACGACTATTTCGACCATCCCCAGTTCGGCCCGCACTTCCATCGCCTGGCCGAGCTCGCCCACGAGGTGGTCGCGAGCACGCCGGAGATGGCCCAGTCGGTGCTGCGCCACACCGGGCGCGAAGCCCGGGTCGTGGGCGACCCGGTGGAGGGCCCGCGACGGGAGCCCGCGTTCGCGCCGCGGCTGCCGGCGCTGCGCATCGCCTGGTTCGGCCACCCGGGGAACCTCGACGGCCTCGCCGCCAAGGGCGCGGAGCTGGTGCGCCTTTCGCAGCAGATGCCGGTGCGACTCACCGTGGTCACGACGCCCGCGCCCGAGGTCACTTCCCTCCTCACCGAGATCGCCAACGACAATCCGTCGCGGATCCAGATCCGCCTCATGGCGTGGAGCGTGGAGGCGACGTGGAAGGCGCTCGAGGATGCCGATATTGTCTGGATCCCGTCGGCGCTGCAGGGCAACCGCGTCGTGAAGAGCGCCAACCGCCTCGTCGAATCGCTGTGGGCCGGGCGCGCGGTGGTGGCCGACGCGGTGCCGGCGTACCTGCAGTTCGCGGACCTCATGCCCATCGGAGTGCCGCTCGACCAGGCGGTCCCGGCGCTGCTGCAGGATGCCAATGTCGAGGAGCGGCTGCGTGAAGCCCAGCGGCGCATCGCCGCGAGCTTCTCGGACCTCATCATCGGCCGCGACTGGGCGCGCGCCGTGGGCGACACGTCGACGCCGTCCCTGCGCCTCAACCTGGGGTGCGGCGACAAGATCCTGCCCGGCTACGTGAACGTCGACGTGGTGGAGGCGCGCGCCGGCATGAAGCCCGACGTCGTGTGCGACCTGCGCAACCTCTCGCCCTTCGCGAGCGACAGCGCCGACGAGATCCTCTCGGTGCACGTGGTGGAGCACTTCTGGCGCTGGGAGGTGGCCGACATCCTGCGCGAGTGGGTGCGGGTTCTCAAGCCCGGCGCGCGCATGGTGATCGAGTGCCCCAACGTGACGAGCGCCTGCGCCGCATTCCTGCAGGATCCCGCGGGCGCCTCCTACGAGGACCAGCGCGGCCAGCGCACGATGTGGGTGCTCTATGGGGATCCCGCGTGGAAGGACCCGTTGATGATCCACCGCTGGGGCTATACGCCCGAGTCGTTGATGCGGCTCCTCGCCGAGGTGGGGCTCACGGACCTGAAGCAGGAGCCGGCGCAGTTCAAGCTGCGCGAGCCGCGTGACATGCGCGTGACGGGAATGAAACCAGCGGCGTAAATCAGGCCGCTGCCGGGGCCGCCCCGAACAGGTGGCGGCCGAAGCGCTCGACGATCAGCTTCACCGCCCACTCGGAGACGTGCCGGGACATCTGGTCGTCGGCGCCGAACATCGGCAGCGTGGTGTGGCCCCCCAGCCAGCGCACGATCTCGAACGAGGGCCAGTAGTGGACCTCCCCCGCGCGGCCCTCCTGCAGCAGCTCGTGGAGCGTGGCCCGCAGCGTGGTCTTCGAGACGCAATCGGCGAGAATGGTGTTGGCGAACTCCACGGTTCCCATCAACGGCACCGGGCTGATGCTGGCGTACACGCGCGCATCGGGATTCACCCGGCGCAGCAGCTCGAAGCATTCGCCCACCACGGGCTTCAACTCCGCCACCGTGGGCGTGCGCATGTACACCTTCCCCTCCGCCAGCAGCGCGCGGTAGGGCTCGAGGAACGCGAACTCGTGGGAGTGCGAATGGAAGAAGCTCGGGGCCACGCCCAGGGTGATCACGATCACGTCGGCCGC
>JANMHV010000422.1:0-8494 GCA_031375445.1 Burkholderiales bacterium
TTCCATGGCCTCACCGACATGGAGCAGCGCTACCGCCAGCGCTACGTGGACCTGATCGTGAACCCCGAGTCGCGCGAGGTGTTCATCAAGCGCTCGAAGCTGGTGCAGTCGATCCGCGAGTTCTTCGTGGCGCGCGGCTACCTCGAGGTCGAGACGCCGATGATGCATCCGATTCCCGGGGGCGCCACCGCGAAGCCCTTCAAGACGCACCACAACGCGCTCGACATGCAGCTCTACCTGCGCATCGCGCCCGAGCTCTATCTCAAGCGCCTCACCGTGGGGGGGCTCGAGAAGGTGTTCGAGATCAACCGCAACTTCAGGAACGAAGGCATCAGCACCCGGCACAACCCCGAGTTCACGATGCTCGAGTTCTACGAGGCCTACCAGGACTACCACTATTTGATGGACCTCACCGAAGCGCTGCTGCGGGAATGCGCCGAAAAGGTGTGCGGCTCCACCACCCTCACCTACCAGGGCGCCACCATCGACCTCGCGAAGACGTTCGACCGCCTCACCATGGCCGAGGCGATCGCCAAGTACAACCCGGCGCACACGGCGGCGAGCCTGGCGAACCCCGAATACCTGCGGGAGGCGCTGAAGAAACATCCGGACGTGAAGGTGTATCCGACCGACGGCCTCGGGCTACTGCAGCTGAAGCTCTTCGAAGCGACCACGGAAGACCAGCTGGTGCAGCCCACCTTCATCGTGGCGCACCCGACCGACGTCTCCCCGCTCGCCCGCGCCAACGACGGCAACCCCACGGTCACCGACCGCTTCGAGCTCTTCATCACCGGGCGCGAGATGGCCAACGGCTTCTCGGAGCTGAACGACCCGGAAGACCAGGCGGCGCGTTTCCAGGAGCAGGCCAAGGCCAAGGACGCCGGCGACGAGGAGGCGATGTTCTACGACGCCGACTACATCCGTGCCCTCGAATACGGCCTGCCGCCGGCGGCCGGCGAGGGCATCGGCATCGATCGGCTGGCGATGCTCTTCACCGACAGCCCCTCGATCCGCGACGTGATCCTCTTCCCGCAGCTGAAGGCCGAATAGCCTCCGGGTGGCCCGCGGGAACTGGAGTGATATGATTTTCGTGCGATCCCAAGCCCCTCGAGGAACCCCATGAACAACATTCGCAGATTCATTCCCGCCACCCTGCTCGCCCTGGCGATGGCGGCCCCATCCGCATTCGCCGCCTGCTACAACTGCGGCGTGGTCGTCGATACCCGCACGGTCAAGAAGGAAGGCGAGGCCTCCGGTGCGGGGGCGGTCGTCGGCGGAGTGCTGGGCGGCGTCCTCGGCCACCAGATCGGCAGCGGGCGCGGCAACACCGCGGCCACCGTGGTGGGCGCGGGCGCCGGTGCCTATGCGGGCCACCAGGTCGAGAAGAACCAGAAGTCCACGACCCAGTACCAGGTCATCGTCAGGATGGATGACGGCGGCGACACCCGCACCTTCACCTTTACCAATCCCTCCAGCTATCGGGTCGGCGACAAGATCCGCATCGTCGACAAGAAGCTGGTGCGCCAGAAGTAAGGGTGTCCCCGGTGCCGCCGGGCGCCGCCGCCGCGCGCACCGCGCTGGTGGTCGAGGATGACGGCGACATCGGGCAGTTGCTGGTCTTCATCCTCCAGCGCGAGGGCTTTCTCGTGACGCTGCTGCGCGATGGGCGCTCCGCCCTCGCCCGCATCGCCCAAGGCACGCCCACGGGGCTGGTGATCCTCGACGTGATGCTGCCCCACGCCACCGGCCATGACATCCTCGCCGCCCTCAAGGCCCACGCCGAGTGGCGTGCGGTCCCGGTGGTGATGCTCACCGCCAAGAGCCAGGAAGCCGACATCGTGAAGGCGCTGGACATGGGCGCCAACGACTACATCCTGAAGCCCTTCCAGCCCGCCGAGCTGAAGGCGCGCATCCGCCGCCTGGTCCCACCCGCATGAAGCGCTCGCTCGCGGCCCTCCTCGCTTGCGCCGCCTTCGCGGCCCAGGGCCAGGAGCGCGCGCCGTGGGAAGTGCGCCTGGAAGGCGCCCACGAATCCCTCGACCATGGGTATGACAGTTGGCGCGAAGCCGCGGCCCAGGTCGCCTGGCGCCCCGCGCCGGAACAGGCCTTCATCGCCGGCGCGCGCGCCACCGAGCGCTACGGCCTCCGGGACAACGAGGCGATCGCGGCAGCCTACCTGCCCCTCGCGCCCAAGGGGCCCACGCTGCACCTCGAGGCGACCGGCAGCTCCACCCATCACGTGCTCCCGCGAAGCGCGTTCCTCGCGGAAGCGGGCCTGCCCTTCGGCCAAGGCTGGGTCGCGCTCGGCGGCCTCAAGGCCTCGCGGTACTCGACCTCGGACGTGCGCACGGCCACCGCCACCCTCGAGAAGTACCGCGGCGACTGGCGCTTCGCCTACACGATCTACCTCGCCAAGCCCGACGGCGGCGCCTGGTCGCCCACCCACCGGCTGGCGGCCACCTGGTATCGAAGCGAGCTCACCCAGGCCGGCATCTCCGCCTCCCGCGGGCGCGAAGTGGAGAACGTGCCGCCCCAGGGACTCATCACGAGCGAGGTGCGAAACGTCACCCTCACGGCCGGCTTCGAGGTCGCGCCGCGCTGGGGGGTCGTGCTGGAATGGGCGTGGCATGAACAGGGCGACCTCTACACCCGCCGCAGCCTTCGACTTGGGACCCGATTCCTCTTCTGACCTCGCCCTGCTCTTCGCCGTGATCGTGGCGGCCGGCGCCCTCGCGTCGGCGTTGGGGCTGCTGCTGGCGATCATCGCCATGCGCGTCGGGCGCCGGCTGCGCGAGGCGCGGCTCGCGCGACGCGTGGGCGCGTGGCGCGACGCCCTGCACCAGGCAATCGACCGCCCCGACCCGGTGAAGCTGCCACTGCTCTCCCGGCGCGACCTGCCGGATTTCCTCATGCTGTGGAACCACCTCCAGGAGTCGCTCCGCGGGGCCGCGGGCGACCACCTCGCGAAGCTGCTGCGCGACAACGCTCTGGAGGATCGCGTGCTGGCCCTCCTCGGGCTACGTTCGCTCAAGATGCGACTGATCGCGATCACCGCGTTGGGGCACCTGCGCGAGGAGCGCGCCTGGAACGCCCTCGAGGCCCTCGCGCGCGACCCCAGCGCGGTGCTTTCCTTCGCGGCGGCCCGCGCACTGATGCGCATCGAGCCGCGCCGGGCGCTGGAGCTGCTGGTACACGACCTCATTTCTCGCGATGACTGGTCGATCGCACGCATCGGCAGCATCCTGCAGGAGCTGGGGCCCCAGGTCGTGACCGCTCCCCTGCTGGGCATGCTGGTGCGCCCGAAGCCCGAGGGCCTCGAGCGCCTGGTGAAGCTCGCGCGCTTCGGGCACCGCGAGCGGGTGGGGAGCGCCGTGCGCGGCTGGCTCGCCGCCAGCGCCGAGCCCCACGTGATCGCGGCGGCCCTCGACTATCTCGAAGACGAGGCCGACCTGCCCTTCGCGCGGGGCGCGGCGCGGCACGCGCACTGGCACGTACGCATGGCCGCCGCCCGGGCGCTCGCCCGGATCGGCGGAGCACGCGAGCTGGCCACCCTTCTCGAGCTGCTGCGCGACCCGCAGTGGTGGGTGCGCTACCACGCGGCGCAGGCGCTCTCGCGCCTGCATGGCCTCGCACCCGACGAGCTGCAGCACCTGCGAGAGCGCGCGACGGACGCCTTCGCGGCCGACATGCTCGGGCACGTGATGGCCGAGAGGCATCTGGGATGACGACGCTCATCGTCGGCCTGGAGTGGTTCTTCCTCCTCTATTTCGTGTTCATCAACCTGGGCTACATCGGGCTGAACCTGCTCGCGATCCCCACGTTGCGCAAGAGCCTGGACATCCGCCCGCTGGAGGACCTGCCGCCGGTGTACTCCGGCTTCGAGCCCCCGGTGTCGCTGCTGGTGCCGGCCTACAACGAGGAGGTCTCGATCGCGAGCTCGGTGCAGTCGCTCCTGCAACTCGACTACCCGGACTTCGAGGTGGTGGTGATCAACGACGGCTCGAAGGACGGCACCCTCGAGGCCCTGCGCGCCGCCTTCGACCTCGAGGTCTTTCCCGAGGCCTACTGGCAGCGGCTCAAGGCGCAACCGGTGCGCGCCATCTACCAGTCGCGCAAGCACCACAACCTGCGAGTGGTCGACAAGGAAAACGGCGGCAAGGCCGATGCGCTGAACGCCGGCATCAACGCCTCGCGCTCGCCGCTCTTCTGCGCCATCGACGCCGACTCGATCCTGCAGCGCGACAGCCTGCGCCGCGTGGTGGAGCCGTTCCTCGACGACCCCCGCACGGTGGCCACCGGAGGCACGGTGCGCATCGCCAACGGCTGCACCGTTTCCGCCGGACACATGGAGAAGGTGGAGCTGCCAGGGAATTTCCTGGCACTGCTGCAGATCGTGGAGTACCTGCGGGCGTTCCTGTTCGGGCGCCTGGGGTGGGCGACACTCGACGCGGTGCTGATCATCTCGGGTGCCTTCGGGGTCTTCCGCAAGGATGCGGTGGTGGCCGCCGGTGGCTACCGCGCCAAGTCCCTGGGCGAGGACATGGAGCTCGTGGTGCGCCTGCACCGCGTCATGAAGGAGAGCGGCCAGCCCTATGCGATCCATTTCATCCCCGATCCCATCTGCTGGACCGAGGCGCCGGAGTCGCTCGCGATCCTCAAGGGCCAGCGCATCCGCTGGCAGCGCGGGCTCGCCGAGAGCCTCCACCTCAACTCGGGCCTCTTCTGGCGCTCGGGCGGCATGGCCGGTCACGTGGCGTTCCCGTTCTTCGCGATCTTCGAATGCTATGGGCCGATGATCGAAGTGGCGGGCTACGCCTTCATGCTGGTGATGTGGCTCGCGGGGGGCATCTCCGGCGCGGCCTTCGTGGCTTTCCTGGCGCTCGCCTTCTCGCTGGGGCTGCTGCTGTCGGTATCGGCGCTGATGCTGGAGGAGATGTCCTTCCACCTCTACCCCCGCTACTCCCAGATGGGCATGCTGGTGGCGACCGCCATCGCCGAGAACCTCGGGTACCGCCAGCTCGTGACATGGTGGCGCCTGGTGGGGATGGTCCGCCACCTCCGCGGTTCGAAGTCGGCGTGGGGCACGATGACGCGCAAGGGATCGTGGCAAAAGCCCTGAGCGACTGGCCGTCGCGCCTCGCGGTCTCGGTGCCGGCGCTGGCGGTGCTGGCGCTCGGCATCACCATCCTTACGGGATGGGTCACCGGGGAGCGCTCCCTGCTGCTCGCCGTGAAGGGCTTGTTCCCGATGGTGCCGCCGACGGCGATCGGGTTCATCGTGTCGGGGGTGACCCTCTTCGCGGCATTGGACGCGACGCCGCGGCGCCAGCGCGTGCGCCACATCGGCGCGACCGCGCTCGTATTGCTCGGTTTCGCCGCCGCCACCCTCCAGGTCCTCGATGTCCATCCCGCGTGGCTCGACCGCGCCTTCGTGCACGAGGAGCTGCGCTCGCTCGACGCGGCCCGGGGGCGCATGTCGCTGCCCACGGCGCTCGCCTTCGTGCTCACGGGGCTCCTCGCGCTCACCTTCGACCACCCCGGCGACCGCCTGCGTGCGCTGCTGGTCCAGTTGCTCGCGGGCGCGTTGCTGGCGCTGGGCATGGTGTCCCTCATCGGTTACGACATCGCGCCCGAGGCGCTGGTGCCGCGCTACCGCCTGGGGTGGATGCCGGTGGCCAGCGCCGCGGGCTTCATCGCGATCGGCGTGGCGCTGCTGGGCCTCATCGCGCGCGCCGGCTGGTACGGGGCCGTCTACGAGCGCCACGAGGACGAGAAGATCCTGATCCTCACGCTCGGCATCCTGCTGCTGGTGTCGCTGGCGATGAGCACCGCGGGTCTCTCCCTGATCCAGCGCAACCTCGAGCGCACGGTGCGCGCGAGCCTCGCGCAGGCGGTGAGCGACCGCACCGCGATCCTGGTGAACCTGATGCAGTACCGCATCACCCGCGCGTCCATCGTGAGCACGCGCCCCACGCTTCGCGAGCACCTGGGCCGATGGGCGGCCGCGCCCTCGCCACAAGTCGCCGCCGACATCGCCGCCGAGGGCGACACCTTCCTCGGCTCCGGCTTCAACGGCCTGCAGTTCCAGGACCCGGAAGGACTGCCCATCGCCGCGAGCGGCGAGCTGCTGGGCCCGGTGCCGCTCGAGACGCCGCTCGCGAGCCTCGGCGTGCCCGCATCGCTCCTGTGGAACCAGGCCTTCTATCTCCGGGCGCGCGTGCCGGTCGTGCACCAGGGCAAGGTCGTCGGCCACGTGCTGAGCGAGCAGGTGCTGGAGGTGCTCCCGCGGCTGCAGCTGGACGTGGCCGCCCTGGGACGTACCGCCGAGTGGGTGCTGTGCGGCGCGGAGAAGATCCGCATGGCGTGTTTCCCCCATCGGTTCCAGCCCACCCCGCGTTATGCCCCCATGGTTGAAGGCAGCCGTGTCCTGCCCGCCGCCCTGGCCCTGGGCGGACGGTCGGGTGTCGTGAACGCGCCCGACTATCGCGGCGAGGAGGTCATCGCCGGCTACGCCCCGGTCGGCGAGCTGGGGCTGGGCGTGGTGCTGAAGATCGATGCGCAGGAGTACTACGCGCCGCTGCGCGAGCAGTTCGCGCAGTGGTGGAAGTGGCTGCTCGCGCTCGCCCTCGCGGCGGCACTGCTGGTCTCCTCCCAGGTGCGCCCCGTGGCCCAGCGGCTGATGGCCTCCGAGCGCCTCGCGCGCGACCAGGCCGAGGAGCTGGGCCGGCGGGAGAAGATGCTGCGCGAGCTCTACAGCAGCCTCGGCGACGGCATCGTGGTGATGAAGCCCGACGGCACCATCGAGTTCACCAACCCCGCGGCCGAGCGCCTGTTCGGCTTCGGCCCCGGGGAGCTGATCGGCAAGCCCGTGAGCCTCATGATTCCCGAGGCGCTGCGCGAGGCCAATGCGCGCGCGACGCAGGCCTTCCTCGCCGGGGAGAAGTCGAAGGTGCTGGGGCAGCGAGGCCTGGTATTCGCGGCCCAGCGCAAGGACGGGAGCACCTTCGACATCGAGTTCTCGCTCGCCGAGATGCGCCAGGAGGCGGGGTTGCCGCGCCTGGTGGCGGTGGCGCGCGATGTGTCGGAGCGCGAGGGACTGGTGCGGCTGAAGAGCGAGTTCATCGCCAAGGTGAGCCACGAGCTGCGCACTCCGCTCACCGCGATCATGGGGTCGCTCGAGCTCCTGCGCGAAGGCGACATGGGCGAGATCCCGGAGCCCGCCAAGGGCTTCATCGACATGGCGTGGCGCAACAGCGAGCGCCTGGCGATGCTGGTGAACGACGTGATCGACACCGAGCGCATCGAGTCGGGGGCGCTCGCCTTCCGCGACATGGAATTCGAGCTCGGGCCGTTCCTCCTGGAGGCGGTGGAGCTGAACCAGCCCTACGCCGTGCGCGAGCATGCGACCCTCCGGCTCGTGGAGCCGGTGCCGCCCGCGTGGCTCCGGGCCGACCCCGACCGGCTGATGCAGGTGATGGCGAACCTCCTTTCCAACGCCGCCAAGTTCTCGCACGAGGGCGGCGCCATCGAGGTCGAGGCGGAGCGCTCCGGCGAGCGCGTCCGGGTGAGCGTCACCGACCACGGCGACGGCATTCCCGAGGAGTTCCGCCCGCGGATCTTCGAGAAATTCGCCCAGGCCGACAGCTCGGATACCCGGGAAGTCGGCGGTACCGGGCTCGGGCTCGCCATCTGCAAGACCATCGTCGAGCGGCTCGGCGGCGAGATAGGATTCGTCTCCTCCCGGGGCGGGGGCACGACTTTCTGGTTCGAGCTGCCCGCTTCGGGCCCGCCCCCTTGACCCGAATCGCTGCACGTCCCGCGCCATCGCCAGGAAAACCGTCGTGTCACAGCCGCCTGTAGCCACGCCCAGGGAACTGATCGCGGCCCAGCTCGCGGCCTACAACTCGCGCGACCTTCCCGCGCTGCTCGCCAGCTACGCGCCGGATGCGGAGCAGCACACCTTCGCCGGCGAGGTGCTCGCGCGGGGCCGCGCGCAGATGGAGCCCCGCTTCGCCGCGCGCTTCGCGGAGCCGGACCTGCATGCCATCCTGCTGGGCCGCATGACGTGGGGCGACAAGGTGATCGACGCCGAGCGCGTGGTGCGCAACTTCCCCGAGGGGCGCGGCACGCTGGAAATGCTGTGCGTCTACCAGGTGGTCGCGGGCCTGATCCAGCGCGCCTGGTTCGCCACCGGCGCGAAGGTCATGGACGGCGTGGCCGCGCCGCGAGTCATGAAGGCCCCCGAGGAAGTGGTGGAGCGGCAGCTCGATGCCTACAACGCGCGGGACCTCGACGCTTTTCTCGCCACCTATTCGCCCGGCGTCCGCATCTACGACTTTCCCGCCACCACGCCGCGCATCGAGGGCATCGCCGCGATGGGCGAGCACTACGGGACGAAGACCTTCACGCGCGAGGGCCTGAACGCCCGCATCCTCGAGCGCGCGGTGCTGGGATGCTTCGTGGTCGACCACGAGCGCGCGACGAGTGTCGGCCGG
>JANMHV010000458.1:0-60282 GCA_031375445.1 Burkholderiales bacterium
GCCGCTGCGCGAGCACGCGGCCGATCACGTCGGTGGCACCACCCGGCGGGTACGGCACGATCATCTTGATGGGCTTGGTCGGGTACTGGCCGAGCGCCGGGATGGCGCCTCAGGCGAATGCGAGGAGGAATGCGCCGGCGAGGCGGCGCGACTGCAGGAACGAAATCATGGTGTCTCCGGGGTTGTGAAGCGGTGTCTTGTTATTTCCTGGCCGGGCCATACAGGACCCGGCCGGGGCGCGCTGCCGTCATCTTGCCAGCCTCGTAGACGAGCTGGCCGTTGACGATCACGTGGGAAAACCCCACGGCGTACTGGTGGGGCTGGTCATAGGTCGCGGGATCGCGCACCTCGGCCGGGTCGAACACGGCGATGTCGGCCTTCATGCCAGGGCGCAACACGCCGCGGTCGGTGATGCCGATGCGCTGAGCGGGGTACGAGCTCATCTTGCGCACGGCATCCTCGAGCGAGATCGCCTTCTTCTCGCGAACGTACACGTTGAGCACGCGCGCGAAGGTGCCGTAGCTGCGCGGGTGGGGCGAGCCGCGCTCGAAGATCGGGACCTCGCCGTCGGAAGCGATCATCGCCGCCGGGTGGGCCACGATGCGCGCCACGTCGGCCTCGTCCATCGTGTGGTAGATCGCCCTGCACATGCCCTTTGCATTCAAGTCCACCACGGTCTCGGCTGCGCTTTCGAGCGTCACCTCCACGCCGCGCTCGCGCGTGATCTGCGCGATGTTCCTGCCCGCCAGCGCGGCATCGAACGAGCAGCTGGAGATGCGCACGTTGCGCGGGTCTCCGCCACCGCGCTCGTCGCGCATCGCGCGCGCGATCTCGTCGATGATGCGCGGGCGCAGCGCGGGATCCAGCAGCCGCTCGCGCATCTTCGAGCGCCCGCCCTCGCGCACCCAGGCCGGCACCAGGCCGCCGTCGAGCGAGGTGGCCGAGGCATCGTAAGGATAGACATCCAGCGTCACGTCGACGCCGCGCGCGCGGGCCGCGTCGATCATTGCCAGCGTCTCGACGCTGCGGCCCCAGTTGGGCCTGCCCGCCGCCTTGTGGTGCGACACGTGGGTCGGCAGGCCCGCCTGCTCGCCCACGGCGATGGTCTCGGCGACACTCTTCACCACTCCCGCGCCCTCGTCGCGCATGTGGGAGTTGTGCATGCCGCCATGGCGGGCCACGACTTTCGCCAGCGCCACCACTTCCGGCAGCGTGGACCACACCGCCGGCGTGTAGAAAAGGCCGGTGCTCATGCCGAAGGCGCCGTCGCGCATGCCTTCCTCCACCAGTACCCGCATGCGCTCGACCTCCTCGTCCGTGGCGGCACGATCGACGTAGCCCATCGCCTTCACGCGCACCGAGCCGTGCCCCACGAAGCTGCCGATGTTGATCGAGCGGGGCGTCGCCTCCAGCTTGTCGAGGAAGGGCTTCAGCGGCACCGGCGAGAACCCGTCGGGGCCCTCGAGGATCGTGGTCACGCCCTGGCGGATGTAGTTGTCCGCGGTCGGCACTTCGTGGATGCCGCGGATGGCGTGGGTGTGGAGGTCCACGAAGCCCGGGGCGATCACCTGGTCCTTCACGTCGATCACCCGCGCGGCGCTGCCCTCGATGCGCGGCGCGATGCGCTCGATGGTGTCGCCGCGGATGGCGACGTCGGCGCGGAACCAGGCGCTGCCGGTGCCGTCGACGATGCGGCCGTTGCGCAGGATGAGGTCGTAGGGAGCGGCGCTCTCCCGGGGCGGGAGAGGAGCCTGCGCCGCGGCAAGCGTGCACGCGAACGCCGCGACCGCAAGCGCGAGCCTCACAGCCCCAGCTCGGAGAGCCCCGGGTGATCGTCGGGGCGCCGCCCCAACGGCCAGTCCTCCGCCGCGCGCGCCTTCTGCGCGGCCGTCTCGCGTGTGAAGGGTGGCAGCGGCGGGCGCGGCGACTCCGCGCTCAAGCCTCGGCCATTTCGGTCTGCATCGCGGAAGCGGGTGTTCCATCCTTCCACGGCAGCTCGACGGGGTATGGCTTCAGCAGGCAGTCGTCCGGGAGGGTCGCGATCGGCGTGAAGACGCGGTGCGCGATGTATTCCGGGCGCTTGAAGCGACGGATATGGTTCGAAACCGCGCATAGCGACAGGTACACAGCGACGCGATTCCAAGGCGACAGGTTCGAGGTCGACGCGTGCACGAGGCAGCCGTGGAAGAGGATCATCGAGCCCGCCGGACCCTTGGGTGCCACGATGCCGCCCTTGTCGACCAGCTGGCGGATCGCATCGTTGTCGATGGTCCACAACGGATAGCTCGTCGTGCTCGTGTCATGGCCCGCGGGCAGCGCGCCCTGCTTGTGGCTGCCCGGGATGAACATCAGCGGCCCGTTGAACTCGTTCACCTCGTCCAGGAAGATCGCGATGTTCATCGCGCGCGCCGCGGGCATGAGGTCGTCGTTCATCCAGGTGCCGTAGTCCTGGTGCCACTGCCAGACGTCGCCGCTGAAGGCCGCCTTGCCGTTGAGCTTGAACTGGTGCATGTACACGTCCTCGCCGAACATCTGCACCACCGGATCGATCATGCGCGGGTGGCGGGCGAGGCGCGCGAACGGCTCGCTGTACATGTGGGCGGCGAAATTGGTCCGGACCGCGTCGCGGCCCTTCTCGCGCACGTTCTCGGGCCGCTGCATCGCGTAGAGGCGCGGCACCTCGTCGGTGAGGGTGCGGATCTCTTCCGGGGTGAAATGGCTGGGGAAAAAGAGGTAGCCGTCACGGTCGAATTGCGCGATCTGCTCGGGGGAGAGCTTCATGGGGATTCCTCCTCGGGGGAACCTGCCTATTCTGAACCGAATCGGCTCAGTCCAGCATCTCCGGGTTCATCACCGCCTTCAATACCGTTTCGGCCTTGCCCTCGCGCAGTCGCGTCGCGAACCACCACGCCGCTCCCTTGCGGACGGCCACATCCCCCACCCCCCCGCCCATCAGCCGCGCCGCCACCCGGCCCAGGGTGGGTTGGTGTCCGACCACCAGCACGCGCTCGGCGTCGGGCCAGCCCGCAGCGTGCAGCAGTCGCCCCTCGTCGGAGCCGGTGCCCACCTCCGGCGTGACCTGCCCCTCGAGGCCCAGGGCTTCGAGGGTCTGGCGCGCGCGCACCGCCGGGGAGACCAGCACGCGCCAGTCGCCTTCGAGGCGCGGGAGGAGCCACGCCGACATGCGCTCGGCCTGACGCAGGCCCTTGCGGGTCAGGGTTCGCTGGGCGTCGTCGATGCCGATGCCGTCTTCAGCATCGGCGTGGCGCCAGAGGATGAGGTCCATGGCGGAATCGGGGGGCATGACGGTTGGACCGTAGTTTGCGCCGTCGGTGCCCTGGAAGGCCTTGCGCCCGGGCGAGGGCCGCGGTCCTTGATCGAGCCGGCCGTGCTCACCAGCGGAGGGCGGGATGAGGTAGCTATTCGGGCGGCGATCCCGCGGGCATCTGTCGACGGCCTCTCGATCAAGGACCGCAAGGCCCTTCCCGAGCTTCCTCCGCCCATGTCGACCGTCACTGCTTCGTAAAGGGGAGTGGCCTTGGCGGACCTGATCGAAAGGCCGCTGACGGTCGCTCGCAGGATCGATAGCCAAATGACCTGATCCTTTCCCGCCCACCGCTGGTTCGTAGCGGCCGACTCGATCAGGTCCGCCGGCCTCCGCCCGGGCGCAAAACAAACGGGTTACTACTCCGGCCCCGCCTCCGGGAGCGACCGCGGGTTCCGCGCCGTGAGCGCAATCCCCGCCAGGATCAACCCGATCCCCACCAGGTGATACGCGTAGATCCGCTCGTCGAGGAACAGCCACGCGAGCAGGCTCCCGAACGCGGGCATGAGGTGCACGAAGATCCCGGCGCGGTTGGAACCCACCTCCGCCACCCCGCGATTCCAGAAGATGTAGCCCACGAACGAGGGAAAGATCCCGACGTAGAGCATCGCGCCGATCGTGGCCGGCGTGATCGCGACGCGCCCCTCGAAGAACAGCATCTCGATCACGAAGAGCGGCAGCAGCAGGCAGAGCCCGACGACGCCGCAGCAGGTGAGCATCGCGAGGCCGGGTATCCCGGCGGGCTTCAAACGCAGGAACACCGTATAGGCGGCCCAGAAGATCATCCCCACCAGCAGGATGAGATCCCCGCGGTTGAGCGAAAGGGTCGCCAGCACCGCCGGGTCGCCGCGCAACAGGATCGTGAACACTCCCGCCACGGAGATCGCGACTCCCACCGCCTGCAGCCGCGTGATGGTGTCGCGGTAGATGGCCCACCCCAGCAAGATGATGAGCACCGGGATGGCGCTGTTCAGCATCACGCCGTTGGTCGCGGTGGTGTACTGCAACCCCACGTACGAGAAGGCGTTGTGGAGCCCCGTGCCCCAGAAACCCAGCCACGCGATGCGTTTCGCATTGGCGCGGATCGCAGCGCGGTGCGCGCGGATCTGCGGCCATGCGAAGGGCAGCATCACGGCCACCGCCACCAACCAGCGGAAGAAGGTGAGCGCCAGGGGAGAGACGATCCCGACCAGCGCTTTTCCGATCACCCAGTTGATCGACCAGAAGAGCGAGGTGAGCGTGAGGAGCAGGTACGGCGAGGGGTGGAACGGGACGCGGCTCGTCATCGGGTGATACTCTCATATCCGAAAAATCGGCCTGTCGATGAGCGGCGAGAACCTCGGAATCCCGGAAGAAGCGAAAGCGCCCCGCGCCTCGGCCTGGGAGCCGCTTCGCGATCCCACGTTCCGGATGCTCTGGTTCGTCTGGGTCGCCGCCAACATCTCGATGTGGATGAACGACGTGGCCGCCGCCTGGCGCATGACGTCCCTCACCACCTCCCCCACGCTGATCGCGATGGTGCAGACGGCCTCCGCGCTGCCGGTGTTCCTGCTGGGGCTGCCGAGCGGCGCGTTGGCGGACATCGTCGACCGGCGCCGCTACTTCATCATCACGCAGGTGTGGCTCGCAGCCAACGCGGCGCTGCTGTACGTGGCCTCGCTCATGGGCTGGCTGACCGCCTCCATCCTGCTGCTGCTGGTGGGGCTGAACGGCGTAGGGCTCGCGATGCGCTGGCCGGTGTTCGCCGCGATCATCCCGGAAGTGGTGCCGCGCGCGCAGCTGCCCACGGCCCTCGCATTGAACGGCGTGGCGATGAACATCTCCCGCGTCGTGGGGCCGCTGCTGGCCGGCGTCATCATCTCCACCGCCGGCAGCGAATGGGTGTTCGCGCTCAACTTTGTACTCTCGGTGATGGCGGCCGGGGTGCTGTTGCGCTGGAAGCGCGAGAGCAAGCCCTCGGTGCTGCCGGGCGAGCGCTTCATCGGCGCGATGCGCCTGGGGTGGCAGTACGTGCGCGAGTCGCAGCGGATGCGGCACGCGATCACCCGTACCACCGCGTTCTTCTTCCACTCCACGGCCCTGATCGCGCTGCTTCCCCTGGTGGCGAAATCGATGCACGGCACCGGCGACGTCGATGGCGCCCGGACCTACACGATCCTCCTGGCCGCTCTCGGCGCCGGCGCGGTCTTCGGCGTGACGCAACTCCCGCGCCTGCGACCGCGTTGGAACCGCAGCCGCCTCGCCGCCGGCGGCACCGTCGTGCAGGCGTTGACCACCATCGCGGTGGTGTTCTCGCCGAACGTCCTGGTGGCGGCACCCGCGATGTTCGTGGGCGGCATCGCCTGGATCTTCGTCGCCAACTCGGTCACCACGGCGGCGCAACTGGCACTGCCGAACTGGGTGCGGGCGCGCGGGATGTCGATCTACCAGATGGCGATCATGGGCAGCACGGCACTCGGCGCCTTCGCCTGGGGGAAGCTCGCCGCGACCATCGGGGTGCCGTTGAGCATCACCATCTCCGCGGCGAGCACGCTGGTGGCGCTCGCCCTCACCTATCGCCTGCCGCTCGAAGGTCCGGGCGACGAGGACCTCACGCCCACGCACCCGTGGCAGGAGCCGGTGCCCGCCATCCCGCTGCAGCCCGAGGAAGGCCCGGTGATGTGCACCATCGAGTACCTGATCGACCCGGCGCGCGGCAAGGAATTCGAGGCGATGATGTCCGCTAGCCGCGGCATTCGACTCCGCCACGGCGCCGTTTCCTGGGGACTCTTCGAGGACGTGCAGACGCCGGGGCGCTTCGTCGAGTATTTCGCCTGCGACACCTGGGCCGATTATCTTCGGCGCTTCGACCGCTTCACCGTCTCCGACGAGGCGAACCAGGCGGCGCGATACGCGTTCCACGTCGGGACCGAGCCGCCTCGAATCGCGCGCTTCATAGCGCGCCATCCGGGGGCGTTGGGCTAAGGCCCCCTAGCCGAGCGCGCGGATCGTCGCGAGCGGCGGGGAATTCACCGCCTTGCGCGTGCCGATGAGCCCCGCCACCGCGACCCCCAGGCCACCGATGGCGAGCCCGAGGGTCGGCAGCAGCCAGTGGAACTCGTAGGGAATGCCGAGCACGCGGTCGGAGAGCACCATCGCGAGCCCCACGGCGCCCGCCGCGGCGACGGTGCCCGAAAGCAGTCCGATCGCGAGGAACTCCGCCAACTGCAAGGTGGCGAGCTGGCGGCGGCTGGCACCCAGCGTGCGCAGGATGGCCCCTTCGAAGACGCGCTCGTCCTGGGTGGAGCTGATCGCGGCGAACAGCACCACCAGCCCCGCGGCGATGGCGAACAGGAATACGAACTCCACCGCCCGCGACACCTGGTCGGTGATGCGCTGGAACTGCGCGATGATGGCCGAGAGGTCGATCACGCTCACGTTCGGGAATTTCCGCACCAGGTTCGCCACCACGTCCTCGCGCCCCGAGGGCAGGCGGAAGCTCGTGATCCAGCTTGCCGGATAGTCCTTCAGCACCGCCGGGGTCGAGATCACGAAGAAGTTGGGCTTGAACGAATCCCAGTCCACCTTGCGCAGGCTGGTCACCTTTGCCGGGAAGGGCGTGCCGCCGACTTCGAAGGTGATGGTGTCGCCGACCACGATGCCGAGCGCCTTGGCGATGCCCTCCTCCACCGAGTATTGGCCGTCGGCGACCCCCGGCTCCCAGAACTTGCCGGCCACGACCACGTTGTCGGGCCGCACGCGCTCGCTCCACGACAGGTTGAACTCACGCTCGGCGAGCCGCCGTGCGCGCTGATCCTCGTAGGCGGCGGGGGCGACCGCCTTGTCGTTGATCTTCGTGAGGCGGCCGCGAATCATCGGGTAGAGGTCCGGCGTGGTGAGCCCGATGGCGCCGAAATGCGATTTCACCTCGGCCAGCTGGTCGTCCTGGATATTGATCGCGAAGCGGTTCGGCATGTCCGCCGGCAGCGACTGTTGCCACTTGGCGATCAGGTCGGTGCGCACCAGGGTCAACATCAGCATCGCCATCAACCCGAGGCCCAGCGCCATGATCTGCACCAGGCTCGCCCAGGTGCGGCGGCGCAGGTTGGCAAGGCCATAGCGCCACGGGCCGGAAGCTACGCCGCGCAGGCGCGACACGATGCGGATCAGCGCGTAACCCGCAACCGCCGCCACGGCGAGCGCCGCGGCGAAGCCGCCGACGGCGATGGCGCCCATCTTGAGGTCGCCCGCCTGCCAGACGATGAGGCTCGCGAGCGCCGCCATGCCAAGCACGAAGGCAGCGGTGCTGACCGGCTCCGCGGCCGCCATGTCCCGGCGCAACACCCGCAGCGTCGATACCTGGCGCAGCCTGAGCAGCGGGGGCAGCGTGAATCCCAGCAGCAGCACGAAGCCGATCACGGCGCCCCGCAGGGCCGGCAGCGGCCCCGGCAACGGCAGCTCGACGGTGAAGAACGCGGTGAGCCAGCGCGCCAGGATCGCCTGGGCGCCGTAGCCCACGAGGCTTCCCGCCACGCATGCCACCATCCCGAGGACGATGAACTGCCACGCGTGCAGCGCGAAGATGCTCTGTTGGGAGGCGCCGAGGCAGCGCATCATCGCCGCCGCATCCACCTGGCGCTGGGAGAAGCGGCGCGCGGCGAGCGCCACCGCCACCGAGGCCAGGACCACGGACAGGAGCGAGGCAAGGCCCAGGAAGCGCTGGGCGCGGTCGAGCGCCGTGCGCACCTCGCTCCTCGCATCCCGCACGCCTTCGAGGCGCTGGCCGCGCTTCAGCAGCGGCTGGGATTCGGTGCGGAATCGCTGCACCGCCGCCTCCTCGCCGCTCACCAGGAGGCGGTGGGTGACGCGGCTGCCCAACTGGATCAAGCCGGTCGCGGCGAGGTCGGCCTCGTTCATCAGCACCCGCGGCGCGATGCCGAAGTAGTCGAGGACGCTGTCGGGCTCGCGGGTGATGATCTCGGCGACCACGAGCTTGGCGCGCCCCACCTGCAGCGTGTCGCCGACCTTCAGCGCGAGGCGCGCGGCGAGCGCCAGCGCGATCCACGTGGTGCCGGGCTTCGGGGCACCCGCCACCTCGCGCTCGGGGGCGCCGATGGCGTCGGCCACGCGCAGCTTGCCGCGCAGCGGGAAACCTTCGGAGACCGCCTTGATCTCGGCCAGGTTCACGCCCCCTTCGGCCGACACCATGCTCGGGAAGGTGCGCGTGCGCGCAAGGGTCAGGCCCGCGCCGCGCGCGGAGGCCTCGAAGGCAGGCGGGACCGGTTGGTCGGCAACAAGAACCAAATCGCCGCCGAGGAGCTCGTTGGCCTGCCGGTCGAGGGCCCCCTGCACGCGATCGGCGAAGAAGCCCACGGTGGTGACGCTCGCGACGGCGATGAGGAGCCCCACCAGCAGCACGCGCAGCTCGCCCGCGGCCCAGTTGCGGCGCAGCATGCGCATCGCGAGCCTGAAGTTTTTCATGAGGTCACACTACGTCAACAGCTTCAACACGAAGGACACGAAGGTACACAAAGGTCCACAAAGGAAAACGGAACCGGTCGAGAGTACTGCTGCCACCATCGCGAACTCCCGGCAGTCTCACGAACCTCAAGCCGTCATTGCTTTCCTTTGTGGACCTTTGTGTACCTTCGTGTCCTTCGTGTTTAACCCCACAGCCCGTACCCACGCGCTCAGTCCTCATGCGTGATCGCCCCGGCGGAAATGTGGATCCGCCGGTCGCAACGCTTCGCCAGGTCCACATCGTGCGTCACCAGCACCAGCGTCGTCCCGCTCTCTCGGTTCATCTTGAACAGCAACTCGATGATGTGCTCTCCGGTGACCGAATCGAGGTTGCCCGTGGGCTCGTCGGCGAAGAGCAGCCGCGGCTCGGTCACGAAAGCCCGCGCCACCGCCACGCGCTGCTGCTCGCCCCCGGAGAGCTGGCGCGGGTAGTGGCCGAGGCGCTCGCCCAGGCCCACGCGCTCGAGCACCGCGCGGGCACGGCCCGACGCGTCGCCCCCGCCGTTCAATTCCAGGGGCAGCATCACGTTCTCCAGCGCGGTGAGCGCCGGCAAAAGCTGGAACGACTGGAACACGAAGCCCACCATCTGCCCGCGCAGGCGCGCCCGGCCATCCTCGTTCAGCGCGAACAGGTCCTCGCCCGCGATCGCCACCGTACCCGAAGACGGAACGTCGAGCCCGGCCAGCAATCCCAGCAGGGTGGACTTGCCCGAACCGGAGGCGCCAAGGATCGCCACCGACTCGCCGGCGCGCACCTCGAAGGCCGCGTCCCGTACGATCGTCAGCACGTGGTCCGGAGTCTCGACTTGTTTGGTGAGGCCCTGAGCCTTCACAATCACCTGTTCCACCGCGCCCATCCCGCTCCCTTCGTGATCCGCAGAACCTTCCTCGCACTGATCCTGGCACTGGGCGCCGCCCATGCCCAGGCCGCGCCGCGCACGCTGCTCGTCTTCGGCGACAGCCTGTCCGCCGCCTACGGCCTGCAGGCCAGCCAGGGGTGGGTCCACCTGCTCGGCGAGCGCATCGCGCGCTCGAAGCTTGCCTGGCACGTGGTGAACGGCAGCATCTCCGGCGAGACCACCGCCGGGGGGCTACGCCGCCTGCCGGGCGACCTGAAGCGGCACAAGCCCGCCGTGGTGGTGATCGCACTTGGCGCCAACGACGCGCTGCGCGGGCAACCGATCGCGGCGATCCGCTCCAACCTGGAGCAGATGATCCGGCTGGCCCGCGCAGCGCGCGCGGAGCCGGTGCTCGTGGGCCTCATGATTCCTCCGAATTATGGCATCGATTACGCGCGCGAGTTTCACGAGGCCTACGTGGAATTGGCGAAGGCCAACCGCGTGGCGCTGGTGCCGTTCCTCCTCGACGGCATCGGCGACAAGCCGGAGCTGTTCCAGGCCGACCAGCTGCACCCGGTGGCGAGCACCCAGCCGCGGGTGCTGGACAACGTATGGACCGTGCTGGAGCCCGTCCTGCGCAAGGCGCCGAAGTGACCGAGCTGCCGCTGCACCGCGACCGCGCCGAGGCCTGGGTGGAGACGCCGTCCTCCCTGCAGGAGCTCCAGGCCTTCGACGCCATCATCGATGCCCGCAGCCCCGCGGAGTTCGCCGAGGACCACCTGCCCGGAGCGATCAACGCGTCGGTGCTGGATGACGCGGAGCGCACCCTCATCGGTACCGTGTACAAGCAGGAATCGGCCTTCGACGCGAAGCGGCTCGGCGCCCCGATCGCGGCCCGCAACGTGGCGCGCCACATCGAGGAGCTGTTCGCGGACCAGCCGCGCAACTGGCGGCCCCTGATCTACTGCTGGCGCGGAGGCGGCCGCTCCGGCGCCATGGCGCACATCCTGCGGCAGGTAGGCTGGAACGCCCATCGCCTCCGCGGCGGCTACAAGGCGTTCCGGCAGCAAGTGGTGAAGGACCTGGAGACGCTGCCCGAGCGGGTGCGCTTCCACGTGGTGTGCGGCGCTACCGGCACCGGGAAGAGCCGCCTGCTGGAGTCGCTGGCCGGTGTGGGCGCCCAGGTCCTCGACCTCGAGGTGCTCGCCGCCCATCGGGGCTCGGTCCTGGGCGATCTTCCCGACGCGCCGCAGCCGAGCCAGAAATCCTTCGAGACCGGGATCTGGACCGCGCTCTCGGGTTTCGACCGCGCGCGCCCGGTGTACGTGGAGTCGGAGAGCCGCAAGGTGGGCAACCTGCGCGTTCCCGAAGCGCTCATCGCCTACATGCGCGCCGCGCGCTGCTTCCGCATCGAGGCCGATGCCGCCACGCGCGTGCGGCTGCTGATCGAGGATTACGAGCACTTCGTGAAGGACCCGGCAGCGCTCGCCGCCAAGCTGGACCATTTGAAAGACCTGCACGGCAAGGAGCGCATCGTCGCCTGGAAGGAGCACATGGCCGCGGGACGCTGGGAGGCGCTGGTGGCCGACTTGCTCGACAACCATTACGACCCGGCCTACCGGCGCTCGCTCTACCGCAATTACCGCGACGCGCAGGGCGCGGCGATCCTGCCCGTGGCCTCGGGCACCCGGGAGGAGTTCGGGGACCTCGCGCGCGCGCTGCTGCGCGAGCATGGATAGGGACGATCGGTTAAACTCCGGAAAACAAAAGAGAATCGCGCAACGACGTGCAACGCCCCTCGAAAATCGGCAAATACAACATCCTCTCGGACCTCGGGCAGGGTGCCTCTGCCGACGTCTACCTCGCTGAAGACCCGTTCAACGACCGCCAGGTCGCGGTCAAGGTCCACAAGACCGATGCCGACATGGGCGAGGAGGAAGCCAAGCGCTTCGAGAAGCTCTTCCTCAACGAAGCCTCGCTCGCCGGGAAGCTCAACCACCCCAACATCGTCGGCGTGTACGACGCGGTCTTCGACGGCGACCTGCGCTACATCGTGATGGAGTACGTGCCGGGGGGTTCGCTCAAGAAGTTCTGCACCGAGACCAACCTGCTGCCGGTGCGCCAGGCGGTGCTGGTGATCTTCAAGATGTGCCGGGCGCTCGACTACGCGTTCCAGAACGGCGTGATCCATCGCGACATCAAGCCCGCCAACATCCTGTTGAGCGAGCGCGACGACATCAAGATCAGCGACTTCGGCACCGCCAAGATCTCCCACGCCACCCACACCCAGATCGACGGCTTCCTCGGCTCCCCGGCGTACATGTCGCCCGAGCAGATCAACGAGGAAGGCCCTAGCGTGCAGTCGGACATCTGGTCGCTGGGTGTCGTGATGTACGAGCTGCTCGTCGGCAAGCTGCCGTTCCGCGCCGAGAACTCGGTGCAGATGATCAACAAGATCCTGAACGAGGACCCGTTGCCCATCGAGCAGCTGCGCCCCGACCTCCCCGAGAAGCTGGTGGAGATCGTGAAGCGCGCGATGCACAAGGATCCCAAGATCCGCTACGCCTCGTGGTTCGAGATGGCGAGCGAGCTCGCCAACACCTTCCCGCAGCTCGAGCGCTACTCCCACGAGATCAGCTCGACCGAGAAATTCAACAAGCTGCGCTCGCTGCCGTTCTTCCGCGAGTTCCGCGACGCGGAGCTGTGGGAGGTGCTGCGCGGCGCCGTGTGGGAGCAGCACGCCCGCGACGAGAACCTGCTGCTGGAAGGCGAGGTCGGCCAGGCCTTCTTCATCATCGTGGGCGGGCAGGTGAAGGTCGTGAAGGACGGCAAGCTGCTGAACGTGCTGAAAGAGGGCGACTGCTTCGGCGAGATGGCTTACCTCTCGGGCGACCGCGCCCGGCGCTCGGCCTCGATCATCTCGGTCTCTGAAGTGTCGCTGCTCAAGATCCAGGCCACACACCTCGAGGGGCTTTCCGAGGGCTGCCAGCTGCGCTTCAACCGCGAGTTCCTGCGCACGTTGATCGAGCGGCTCACGTGGACTTCTTCGGTGCTGGCGCAGTTCCGGCGGTGATACCCCAAAAGCCACCACAAAGGACACCAAGGAGCACAAAGGTCCACAAAGGAAAACAAGGGCAGGTCGAACGCCATGTCCTGCGTCGGTGATTCGCGATCAACTCGCTGATCCTGAACCCTTCGTTTGCTTTCCTTTGTGGACCTTTGTGCTCCTTCGTGTCCTTCGTGTTGAAGCTTTAGTTCCTAAAACAAAGTCACGTCGCGGCTGGGCACCACCCCCGCGGTGAGTTCACCCTCCTCCACCAGCTGCTCCCAGAAGCACACGCGATTGCGCCCGTGCTCCTTGGCGAAATACACGGCGCTGTCGGCCCGGTCGATCAGCATCGCGGTGGGATCCAGCGGCTCGGTGATGCGCGTGTAGCCGATGCTCACCGTGACGCGTCCCACGCCGGGGAAGTTGTAGTTCTCCACCGCCGCGCGAAAGCGCTCGAGGGTGCTGCCGCCGCCGTACACCGGGTCCACGCCGTAGATCAGCACGAACTCCTCGCCGCCGAAGCGGTACAGCAGGTCGCCCGCGCGGAAGGTCTTGCGCAGCAAATTAGCGAAGTGCACCAGGATCTCGTCGCCGTAGAGGTGGCCGAAGGTGTCGTTCACCCGCTTGAAGTTGTCGATGTCGAGCATCGCGAAGTAGTACTGGCGGTCCGACGCCGTCCAGCGCCGGATCCCGGCATCCACGTGGGAATGGAATACGCCCCGGTTGGCGAGCCGGGTGAGCGGATCCGTCTCCGCGTCCACCAGGCGCTCGTAGTATTTGGCCGCGATGGCCAGCAGCGAAGCCAGGCGCGTGTCGTGCGCCGCCTCGCGCACGTCGCCGAAAAGCTCGATGAGGTAGCGCGCCTCGCCGAGCGTCTCGAAGACCGCCAGCAGGCGCGCGCCGCCGTCCCAGGGCGCCACCGTCAACGGCCGGCGCGAGCGGATCGCCTCGGCAAGCGCCGTGTCCACGCCGATCGGCACCGGCGCCTCCACCTTTTGGGGGTCGGCGATCGAGTAGGCGTCGTAGGCGAGCTCCTTGATGCGTGCCGCCTTGGCCGGGTACACGCGCAGCACCCGCCGGCGGGCACCGGGGTACCAGCCGCCGATACGCTCGGCGACCCAGGAGGGAAGCCGGTCGCTGGCGCGCACCTGGAGCATCTCGAGGACGTCGGTGGTCACGCCCTCCTTGCCCAATGCAGGCTCCTCGTTCGCGAATTCGTCGATTGCCATGGCCGGCTCCGGCATTCTCCCCTCCCCGCTCATTCGACCAGGCAGATCGCCTGGGCGGCGATGCCCTCGCCGCGGCCGGTGAATCCCAGCCCCTCGGTGGTGGTCGCCTTCACGTTGACGCTGTCCGGGTCGAGCCCCAGGTCCGAGGCGATGTGCGCAACCATGGCCGGGATGTGGGGCGCCATGCGGGGCGCCTGGGCGATGATAGTGGCATCGACGTTGACGACGCGATACCCCCGCCCGGTTAACAAATGCGCGACGTGGCGCAGGAGCTGGCGGCTGTCGATGCCCTGGTAGCGTGCGTCGGTATCCGGAAAATGCTTGCCGATATCGCCGAGGGCCGCCGCGCCCAGCAGCGCATCGCAGATGGCGTGCAGCAGGACATCGGCATCGCTATGGCCCAGCAACCCCTTGTCGTGGGCGATCTCGACGCCGCCGATCACCAGCTTGCGGCCGGCGACCAACGCGTGCACGTCGAAGCCCTGGCCGACCCTCACTTCAGGTGTCCGCCTTGTCGCCGAGCTTGAGGATCATCTCGGCCAGCTGCAGGTCCTCCGCGAAGGTGACCTTGATGTTGAGGTTCTCGCCCTGCACCAGGCGCGGGGCGCTGTAGCCGATGGCTTCCACCGCCTGGGACTCGTCGGTGGAGTCGGGCTTCTTCGCGAGGCCGCGGCGCAGCAGCTGGTAGCGGAACATCTGCGGGGTCTGCGCGCGCCACAGGTTCAGCCGCGGGATGGTGGCGGCGACGCGCAGGTTCTCGTCGCTGCTCTTCAGTGTGTCGGCGAGCGGCATGGAGAGGAGCCCGCCCACGGGATCGTCGCCGATCTCGTCGAGGAACTGCTCCACCAGCTCCTTCTGGATGCAGGGGCGCGCGGCGTCGTGCACCATCACCCAATCGTCCGCGGCGATGCGGCTTTCCAGGTGCGCGAGGGATTTGCTCACCGTTTCCGCGCGCGCGGCGCCGCCGCAGAAGATCGCCTCGATCTTGTCGGGCAGCGAGCTCCAGTCGTAGGCGCCCCAGTGGCGGTCCATCGGAGAGAGCACCACGAACACGCGCTCCACCCGCGGCACCGAGGCCAGCGCCTCGATGGAGTGGAACATCATCGGCTTGCCCGCCACGGGAATGTACTGTTTCGGGAGCGCGTCCCCGATGCGCGTGCCCTGTCCGGCGGCGAGCACGAAGGCGAAGACTTTTGGCATGCGCGATTATCACCGATAATGACTCCATGACGGCGCGGCGAATCCTGAGTTTGCTGTTCGCTTGCCTCGCCGCCGGTTGCGCGGAGCCGCCGCGGCCGGTGCCCCCGATCGCGCAGTCCGGCGAGGTGGTAATCCTTACGGTCAACGGGCCCGCCACCTACTTCGAGGACGCGCAGGGCCAGGCCTCGGGATTCGAGTTCGACCTTGGCACGCTCTTCGCCCGCGAGCTGGGCGTGAGGGCGCGCTTCGTCATGGCGGAGAGCCCTGCGCGCATCGATCGCATGCTGCGGGATGGTCAGGCCCACCTCGCCGCCGCCGCCCTGGTGCGCCACTTCGATTTCCCCGGCGGCCTCGCCTGGGGCCCTTCCTACTTCGCCATCCAGCACCAGGTGGTGTTCCGCGCCAGCGAACCCAAGCCACGGTCGCTCGCCGAGATCGCCGGGCGCCGCGTCGGGGTCATCGAGGAGACGGTCGCCGAATACCTGCTCTCGGTGCCCTCGAAGCTCCCGGTGGCGCTGGAGAGCCTGCCGCCCGCCACCTCCACCGCCGACCTGCTGGAAAAGGTGGCCCACGGCAAGCTGGATTACGCGATGGTGGAGTCGAACCGCTTCACGCTCGCGCGGCGCCATTTTCCCGAGCTCGATGTCGCATTCAACGTGGGCAAGCCCATCGAGTACGCGTGGCTCGTCTCGGCGATCGAGAAGCGGCGCATCCTCGCCGCGGCCGGTCCTTTCTTCGCGCGCATCGCGAAGGACGGGACGCTCAAGCGCCTGGTCGACCGCTATTACGGGCACGCCGCGCGCATGACGGCAATCGATTCCGTCACGCTGCTGGAACGCACGGTCACGGTGCTGCCGGCGCTAAAGCCCCACTTCCAGGAAGCCGAGCGCGTCTCCGGCATCGATTGGCGGCTCATCGCGGCCATCGGCTACCAGGAGTCGCACTGGGACGCGACCGCCACCTCGCCCACCGGAGTCCGCGGGCTGATGATGCTCACCGACGAGACCGCCGCGCGCCTCGAGGTGAAGAACCGGCTCGATGCGCGCGAGAGCATCATCGGCGGCGCCCGCTACTTCGCCCTCCTCAAGGAAGCGCTGTCGCCGAAGATCGAGGAGCCCGACCGCAGCTTCCTGGGGCTCGCCGCCTACAACCTGGGGCTGGGGCACCTCGAGGACGCGCGCATCCTCACGCAGCGCGCCGGCCTCGACCCGAACAAGTGGCAGGACGTGCGCCAGGTGATCGGGAAGCTCGCCGACCCGGATGTTTTCCAGACGCTCAAGCACGGCTACGCGCGCGGATTCGAGGCGATGCAGCTGGTGGACAACGTGCGCAATTACTACGAGATCCTGGAGCGCAACGCCCCGCGGGAGCTGGCGCTACCGTCTCCCGGCAGCCCTCAGAGCGCCTCGAAGGACGCGCCCGCGGGCAAGTGAGACACGTCGCTCCAGGCCTCGACCGTCCAAGCGCCGCGGTCGAAGGCGAGCGCGTTGTACGAGGCATTCTTGATCGGGATCGGCCGCGGCAGCGCGATCGGGATGCCGTGGATCACGCGGTAGAGCATCGCGAGCACCCCGCCGTGGCTCACCACCGCGAGGCGCTTGCCGGGGTTCTCCGCCGCGAGCGCCTCGAAGGCGCCCTTCACCCGGCCGTGGAACTCGCGCCGCGTCTCGCCGCCGGGCACCTGGAAATCGGGATCGACCTCGCGCACGCTGGAGAAGACGTCCGGATACTGGTGGTCGAGCTCGCCATAGGTGAGGCCCTGGCACTCGCCGAAGCAACGCTCGCGGATGCGCGCATCGCGCTCCACCTCGTGGCCGGTGGCTTCCGCGATATGGCGAGCGGTCTCGAGCGCGCGGCCCAGGTCGCTCGCGATCAGGCGGTCGAACCTCTCGCCTCGCATCCGTTCGGCGAGCGCGCGCGCCTGCGCGATGCCGGCGGGGGTGAGGTCGCTGTCCTCGTGGCCCTGGATGCGGGCCTCGAGGTTCCAGAAGGTCTCGCCGTGGCGCAGCACCACGAAGCGCGTGGTCACGCGCTGTCGAGGCGCTCGACACCCCCCATGAAGGCAACGAGCGCCTTCGGCACCGTGACGGAACCGTCGGCCTGCTGGTAGTTCTCGAGCACGGCCACGAGGGTGCGACCCACGGCAAGGCCCGAGCCGTTCACCGTGTGCAGCGCCTGCACCTTCCCCTTGTCGTCACGGTATCTCGCCTGCATGCGGCGCGCCTGGAAGGCCTCGAAGTTGGAGCACGACGAGATCTCGCGGTAGGCGTCCTGCGCCGGCAGCCACACCTCGAGGTCGTAGGTGCGCGCGCTGGCGAACCCGATGTCGCCGGTGCAGAGCGCCATGGTGCGATACGGCAGCTCCAGCCGCTTGAGGATCTCCTCGGCGTGGAGCGTGAGCTGCTCGTGGGCCGCGGCCGAGTCCTCGGGCTTCATGATCTGCACCAGCTCGACCTTGTCGAACTGGTGGTTGCGGATCATGCCGCGCGTGTCCTTGCCGTAGCTGCCCGCCTCCGAGCGGAAGCACGGGCTATGGGCGGTGAAGCGCATCGGCAGGTCCTTCGCGTCGACGATCGAGTCGCGCACGAAGTTGGTTACCGGGTATTCCGCGGTCGGGATCAGGTACAGGTCGCGCCCCTCGAGCTTGAAGAGGTCGTCCTTGAACTTGGCGAGGCTGGAGACACCGTCCGCGCACTCCCCGCTCACCATGTAGGGCACGTAGACCTCGGTGTAGCCGTGCTCGCCGGTATGCACCGAGAGCATGAACTGGGAAAGCGCCCGGTGCAGGCGCGCGACCCCGCCCTTCAGCACCACGAAGCGCGCGCCGGCGAGCTTGGACGCCGTGTCGAAATCGATGCCGCCGCCCAGGCCCGCACCCACGTCCACATGGTCCCTGGGAGCGAAATCGAACTTGCGCGGCGTGCCCCAGCGGCGCACCTCGACGTTGTCGTCGGCGGACTTGCCGTCCGGCACGTCGGCGCGCGGGATGTTGGGGATGACTCGCAGGAATGCGGTGAGCTTCTCCTGGAGTGCGGCCAGCGCGGTCTCGTTGGTTTTCAGCTCCTCGCCAATGCCCCCCACCTCCGCCAGCACCGCGGAGGCATCCTCGCCCTTGCCCTTCAGCATGCCCACCTGCCTGGAGAGCGTGTTGCGCTTGCCCTGCAATTCCTCGGTGCGGGACTGGAGCTTCTTCCGCTCGTCCTCGAGTGCGCGAAACGTGGCCTCGTCGAAGTCGAACTTGCGACGTTTCAGGCCCGCGATGGCGGCGGGAAGGTCTTTTCTCAGGAGTTGGATATCGAGCATGGC
Source organism: Burkholderiales bacterium (assembly GCA_031375445.1). Classification (GTDB taxonomy): domain Bacteria; phylum Pseudomonadota; class Gammaproteobacteria; order Burkholderiales; family Usitatibacteraceae; genus Usitatibacter. Next base: position 18,448 of record JANMHV010000458.1, read on the forward strand.
GTCATTTTATCTTCTTCGAACCGGAGTCCAGCGAGCGCAGGTGCTCGAGCTTCTCGCGGATCTTGCCCTCGAGCCCGCGGCCGGTGGGCTGGTACCAGTTCGGCCGCTCCATGCCGTCGGGGAAATAGTTCTCGCCGGCGGCGTAACCCTCGTCCTCGTCGTGGGCGTAGCGGTAGTCCTTTCCGTAGCCCAGGTTCTTCATGAGCTTCGTGGGCGCGTTGCGGATGTGCAGCGGCACCGGGCGCGTTCCATCCTGGGCCACGAAGGCGCGTGCTGCGTTGTACGCGGTGTAGACCGCGTTCGATTTCGCGGCAACCGCGAGGTAGATCACCGCCTCGGCCAGCGCCAGCTCGCCTTCGGGGGAACCCAGGCGCTCGTAGACGGCGGCCGCGTTCATGCAGATCTCCAGCGCGCGCGGATCGGCGAGCCCGATGTCCTCGCTCGCCATGCGGATGATGCGGCGGGCGAGATAGCGCGGATCCATGCCGCCATCGAGCATGCGCACGAACCAGTAGAGCGCGGCGTCCGGGTCGCTGCCGCGGACACTCTTGTGCAGCGCCGAGATCTGGTCGTAGAAATTCTCGCCGCCCTTGTCGAAGCGCCGCCCGGCGCGCTGCGACACGGCGTTCACGAAGTCGACGTCCACGCCCCTCTTGCCCTCGACGCGGGCGGCCTGGATCACCTGCTCGGCGAGGTTCAGCGCCCGGCGCCCGTCGCCGTCGGCGAATTCCGCGATGCGCGCGCGGGCATCCGAAGTGGAATCGACCATCTCGCTCTCGAAGCCGCGCTCGATCAGCGTGTCGAGGTCGGCGGGCTTCAAGCTCTCGAGTACGTACACCTGGGCGCGCGAGAGCAAGGCGCCATTCACCTCGAAGGACGGATTCTCGGTGGTGGCGCCGATGAAGGTCAGCAGACCCGACTCCACGTGGGGCAGGAAGGCATCCTGCTGCGACTTGTTGAAGCGGTGCACCTCGTCCACGAACATGATGGTGGAGCGGCTGTACTGGTCGCGGGTGAGGCGTGCGCGCTCCACGGCCTCGCGGATTTCCTTCACCCCGGCCAGCACCGCCGAGATGGCGATGAACTCCGCGTTGAAGGCGCTCGCCATGAGGCGCGCCAGTGTCGTCTTGCCCACGCCCGGCGGGCCCCAAAGGATCATCGAGTGCGGCCGTCCCGAGCGCAGCGCGATGTCGAGCGGCTTGCCCTCCCCCAGCAAATGGCGCTGCCCCACGACTTCGGCGACGGTCTTGGGGCGCAGGCGCTCGGCGAGGGGGACGTGCGCCTCGCCGGCGGCGTTGAAGAGATCCCGTTCCATGGGCTCCATTCTAGGGCCCGGCCCGACGCCTAGCGTTTGGGCGGCGCGTCTTCCATCACGTCGGCGCCCTTGGGCGGCGTGAAGGTGAAGGTCTCGGGCGCAACGGTGGCATTGGCCTTGAGGTCGGTGAAGCGCAGCACCGTGCGCCCGCCCAGCTGGTCGTGCAGCTCCATGGCGGCGAGCGTGCGGTTGGCGAGGCCCAGGCGCACGCGCTCGAAGCCGGTGTCCTTCGCCTTCGGCGTTGCCTCCACCCACTCGAGGCCGTCGGCGCTCCCGGCATCTCGCAGGGTGAAAAGTCGCGTGATGTCGTCCCGGCCCGCCAGCAGCGCGGCCGGAGTCGATGAGATCGCGGCATCCATGCGCTTGATGGTCACCTGGTTCAGGTCCGGGTCGTGGATCCAGAGCTTCTGGCCGTCGCCCACCAGCACCTGTTTCGGCTTGTCGTAGGTCCACCGGAACTTGCCGGGGCGCGCGAAGGCGAACTGGCCCGAGCCGCGCTCCACGACTTTTCCAGACCGGTCGAGCACCTGCTGCTCGAAGCGCGCGGTGGCGGACCTGGTCGCGGTGTTGAAGGCGAGGAAATCGTCGAGGCCGTTGGCGAGGGCGGGCAGCGGCGAAAGGATGAGGGCAAGGGAAAGGACGACCCTCTCCCCGGCCCTCCCCCAAGGGGGAGGGAGATTGCGCATGGTTACTTCTCTCTGTTGGGGGCGATGATCTCGCGGTTGCCGTTCGACGCCATCGAGGACACCAGGCCCGCCTTCTCCATGTCCTCGATGAGGCGCGCCGCGCGGTTGTAGCCGATGCGCAGGTGCCGTTGCACGAGGGAGATGGAGGCGCGCTTGTTCTGGAGCACGATCTGCACGGCCTGGTCGTAGAGCGGGTCCGCTTCTCCTGAGACACCGCCCTCGCCGGAGGTTCCCTCGAGCTCGCCCTCACCGGGCTCGTCGAGGATGCCGTCGATGTACTGCGCTTCGCCCTGCTTCTTCAGCGCCTCGACCACGCGATGCACTTCCGCGTCGGCCACGTAGGCGCCGTGGGCGCGTACCGGGATACCGCCGCCGGGCTGGAGGTACAGCATGTCGCCCTGGCCCAGCAGGCTCTCGGCGCCCTGCTGGTCGAGGATGGTGCGGGAGTCGACCTTGGCCGAAACCTGGAACGCGATCCGGGTGGGGACGTTGGCCTTGATGAGGCCGGTGATCACGTCCACCGACGGGCGTTGCGTCGCGAGGATCAAATGGATGCCGCAGGCGCGCGACTTCTGCGCCAGGCGGCAGATCAGCTCCTCGACCTTCTTGCCCGAGACCATCATCAGGTCCGCGAGCTCGTCGATCACCACCACCAGCAGCGGCAGGACCTCGAGGTCCTCGGGGCTGTCGGGCGTGAGCGTGAACGGGTGCTTCACCGGCTGCTTCTTCTCGATCCCGTCGCGCACCTTCTGGTTGAAGCCGGCGAGGTTCCTCACCGACAGGGCACTCATCAGCTTGTAGCGCCGGTCCATCTCGGCCACACACCAGTTGAGCGCGGCTCCCGCCTGGCGCATGTCGGTCACCACGGGGGCCAGCAGGTGCGGGATGCCCTCGTAGACCGAGAGCTCGAGCATCTTGGGGTCCACCAGCAGCAGGCGCACCTCGGCGGCGGTGGCCTTGTAGAGGAGCGAGAGGATCATCGCGTTGATGGCGACCGACTTCCCGGAGCCGGTGGTACCGGCCACCAGCAGGTGCGGCATCCGTGCGAGGTCCGCCACCATGGGCTTGCCGGTGATGTCCTTGCCGAGGGCGATGGTGATCTTCGAATTCATGTCGGCGTAGGCCTGGGAACCCACGATCTCCGACAGGCGCACGATCTCGCGCTTCGGGTTGGGGATCTCGAGGCCCATGCACGAGGTGCCGGGAATGGTCTCGACCACGCGGATCGCCGTGACCGAAAGCGCCCGGGCAAGGTCGCGCGCGAGGTTCACGATCTGCGCGCCCTTCACGCCCACGGCGGGCTCGATCTCGTAGCGGGTGATCACCGGTCCGGGATAGGCCGCGACCACCTTCACCTGCACGTTGAAGTCGAGGAGCTTCCTCTCGATCAGCCGCGAGGTGTACTCGAGCGTCTCCGCGGTGGGACGCTCGACGTGCGTATCCGGGGCGTCGAGCAGGCTCACGGCGGGCAAGGGGGAATCGGGCATGTCGGAGAAGAGCGGCACCTGCTTCTCGCGCACCACGCGCTCGCTCTTCGCGATCGCCACCGGCGGCATCTCGATCCGGATCGGCTCGTGCTCCTCGAAGATCTTCTTCGCCTCCTCGACTTTCTCCTCCCGCTCCTGGGCCTTGACCTTGCCCTGCTCGCGATCGCGCCGCGCCTCGATGCGGGCCATCACCGCGCCGAACGTCCACTCGAGCCCGGCGCCCACGACCTCCGCCAGGCGGATCCAGGAAAGCCCGGTGAAGATGCTGAACGAGGCCGCCACCCCGGCGATCAGCATCAGCGTGCCGCCGGTGAAGCCGAGCGCGCGCTCGACGAACTGCGCCAGCACCAGGCCCAGCACGCCGCCCGGGGCCTCCGGCAGCGTGGCGGCGAGCGAATGCATGCGCATCGCCTCGAGCGTGCTGCTCGCGGCGACCAGGACGGCAAAGCCCGTAAGCGAGACCGCGAGCGTGCGGCGATTCAGGATTTCCCACGCGTCCACGCGGCGATAGAGCCGCAGGATGCCGTAGGCGGCGAGCGCCACCCACCACCAGGCGGAGAGGCCGAACACATAGAGCAGCAGTTCGGCGATCCAGGCCCCGGCCACGCCACCGCGGTTGGCCGGGAGGCCCGAGGGGCCGCTGTGGAACGGGCCCGGGTCGTCGCGATGGTAGGAGGCCAGCACCAGCGCCAGGTACGCGCCCACGGCCGCCAGGACGATCCAGCCGGCTTCCCGCAGCACTCGCCCGAGTCGGGGATGGGTGCCGGCGCCTTCGAGGGCCGCGGCGCTCACAGCGATGGCGGCAGCTCCCGGTTGATGATGGTGATCGCCTTCGACTCGATCGAGATGAAGCCGCGCTCCGAAAGGTCCTTCAGGATCCGGTTCACCATCTCGCGCGAGGCGCCCACCATGTTGGCGAGATCCTGCTGCGAGAGCTTCTCGCCCACCATCAGCTTGCCGTCGGTGTACACCGCGAGCTCGAGCAGCGTGCTCGCCACGCGGCCATAGACGTCCATCAGTGCCAAGGTGCCGATCTTGCGGTCGGCCTCGCGCACGCGCTGGGCCAGCATCCGCATCACCATGTTGCCGATGCGAGGCGCCTCCTCGACGCATTTCTCGAACGCGGCGTGGGTGAGCACCAGGAACACCGATCCCTCCAGCGTGTTGACCGAGGCCGAGCGCGGCTGCTTGTCGATCATCGACATCTCGCCGAAGAAGTCGCCCGGGCCCAGGATCTTCAGGATGATCTCGCGGCCTTCCTCGTCGCCGATGAAGACCTTCACCTTCCCCGACTGGATCATGTAGAGCGAGTCGCCCATCTCACCTTCGGTGAGGACGACAGCGTTCTTGGCGTAGTTCTTCTCGTTGGCGACGGAGCGCACGACATCGAGCTCGCGGTCGTCCAGCTGGGTGAAGAACGGCACCGCCTTGATGGCCATGGTGCGCTCGCCGATGGCGGCGCGTTTCGGGGGGGCTTGCATGCCGCTTAAATACCGAAAAATCCGTTAATTGTCAAAAGCTTAGGCCCCCTTGCTCATTTAGAGCCTTAATTTCAGGGACATAGCGGAGGCCGCCCGGTGCGATAATCGCCTTCCAAAGCGCTCTCCCCGCCCCAATTTCCCCCGTATGACGACCAAACATTCCCGCCTCCTGATCCTGGGTTCCGGCCCCGCCGGCTATACGGCCGCGGTGTACGCCGCGCGCGCCAACTTGAAGCCCACCCTCATCACCGGCCTGGCGCAGGGCGGCCAGCTGATGACCACCACCGACGTCGACAACTGGCCCGCCGACGCCATGGGCGTACAGGGCCCGGAGCTGATGGACCGGTTCCTCAAGCATGCCGAGCGCTTCGAAACCGAGATCCTGTTCGACCACATCCACACGGTGAAGCTGGCGGAAAAGCCGATCACCCTCATCGGCGACTCCGGCACCTACACGTGCGAGGCGCTCATCATCGCCACCGGCGCCTCGGCCATGTACCTCGGCCTGCCCTCCGAGCAGGCGTTCATGGGCAAGGGGGTTTCGGGCTGCGCCACCTGCGACGGCTTCTTCTACAAGGGCCAGGACGTGGTGGTGGTGGGCGGCGGCAACACCGCGGTGGAGGAAGCGCTCTACCTGTCCAACATCGCGAAGCACGTGACGGTGGTGCACCGCCGGGACAAGTTCCGCGCCGAGAAGATCCTGCAGGACAAGCTCTTCGCGAAGCAGCGCGAGGGGAAGGTCGCGATCGAGTGGAACCAGAACCTGGACGAGGTGCTCGGCGACAAGTCGGGCGTGACCGGCGTGCGCCTGAAGTCGAGCGGCGACGGCACCACCAAGGAGCTCAAGGTGACCGGCGCCTTCATCGCCATCGGGCACAAGCCGAACACCGACATCTTCACGGGACAGCTGGAGATGAGGAACGGCTACATCGTGACCAAGAGCGGGCTCGACGGCGGCGCCACGGCGACTAGCGTGCCCGGCGTCTTCGCCGCGGGCGACGTCCAGGACCACGTCTAACGCCAGGCCGTGACGAGTGCGGCCACCGGCTGCATGGCCGCACTCGACGCCGACAAGTACCTCGAGAGCCTGGGGTGAAGAGGAAGGACCCCGGCGGCACCGCCGGGGCGCGCGAGGAGGCCTTCGCCTTTCGCGACGCGGTGCGTGACGTGACGCCGCTGCCGCCGCCCAACCGCGTCCCGCCCTACCGCCCGCCGCCCTCGACGCGTCCGATGCAGCGGCTGGCCGACGAGCAGGCGGTGCTCGACGAGCTCTCGCGCCTGGCGCTCGCCGACTCCGACGACATCGAGATCGAGGACGACTCGCTCTACCTCCGGCCGGGGCTGCCGCGCGACATCCTGAGGAAGCTGCGGCGCAGCCACTGGGTGATCCAGCAGGACCTGGACCTCCACGGCCTCACCAGCGACGAGGCGGCGCTGGAATGCGCGCGCTTCCTCGCCGAGTGCAAGCGCGCGGGAATGCGCTGCGTGCGTATCGTCCACGGCAAGGGGCTGCGCTCGAAGGGCCGCGAGCCGGTGCTGAAGCGCCGCATCCGCCGTCTCCTCACGCGCCGCGACGAGGTGCTGGCCTTCGTCGAGCCGCGCGCGATCCACGGCGGCGCAGGCGCGGTGGTAGTGCTGCTCGACGCATGAACCTGCACTCGGGGCTCATCCGCGCGGCGTTGATCGTGCTCGCGACGGTCATGGTCGCCATCGGCCTCGACAACCTCGGGCGACCGCTCGCGAACCCCGACGAGGGCCGCTACTCCGAGATCTCGCGCGAGATGGCGGCGTCCGGCGACTGGATCACGCCGCGGCTCAACGGCATCAAGTACTTCGAGAAGCCGCCGCTGCAGTACTGGGCGAGTGCCGCCGCGCTCGAGGCCTTCGGCGACAACGAGATCGCGGCACGCCTCTACGTGGCGTTCGCGGGCCTCGCGACCCTCGCGATCACCGCACTCACCGCGGCGCGCCTGGCCTCGCCCGCCATCGGGGTCGCGACGGCGCTCGCCCTCGTGTCGAGTCCGTACTTCATGGCGCTCGGGGGGATCGTCACGCTCGACATGGGCCTGACGCTATGGACCACGGCCACGATGTGCGCGTTCCTCCTCGCGCACGCTCCCGGCACCGACGACGGCGCGCGCCGGCGCTGGATGCTCGCGGCCTGGGCGGCGATGGCGCTGGCCGTGCTCTCCAAGGGGCTGGTGGGCCTCGTGATCCCGGCGGCGGCGCTCGGCCTGCACTGCCTCGTGCGGCGCGACTTCACCGCCCTGGGGCGCATGGAGTGGGGCTACGGCCTCACGCTCTTCTTCGCCATCGCCGCACCCTGGTTCATCGCGGTCTCCTACGCCAACCCCGAGTTCCCCGAGTTCTTCTTCATCCACGAGCATTTCACGCGCTTCACCAGCACCGAGCACCGGCGCACCGAGCCCGCGTGGTACTTCGTGCCGATCCTGCTCGCCGGCATCCTCCCGTGGATGGTGGCGCTCCCGGCCGCGGTCTCGCACGCCTGGCGCGTCGACGGCCTGGGACGCGGCTTCCCGGCGCTGCGTTTCGCGATCCTGTGGGTGGTCTTCGTGGTCGCCTTCTTCAGCGCCTCGGGCTCCAAGCTCCCCACCTACATCCTGCCGGCTTTCCCGGCGCTGGGACTGGTGCTGGGCCGCTACCTCGCCGAGGCGCCGCCGCGCCGTCTCGCGGCCTGCCTGGCGCCGCTGCCCTTCATCGCCGCGGCGCTGGGCTGGCTCGCCTGGCGGGCGCCAGGCAACGCGCGCGAGGCGTGGACCCGAGCGCTCTACGAAGATGCCATGGGCTGGGCCCTGGGGGGCGCAGGGGCGCTCTTCGCCACCGGCATCGTGGGCGTGGTGCTGCTCGCCCGCGGGCGGCGCTGGCTGGGCCTGTGCGCCGTGGCGCTCGGCGTCACCATCGCGATCGACTGCCTCGAGCATGCCTACGAGCGCTTCGCCCCGCGGCAGTCGGGCGCGATCGTGGCCGCGGCGATGCGCCCGCTCCTCACGCCCGACACCCGCCTCTACGCGGTCGAGATCTACGACCAGACGCTGCCGTTCTACCTCGGGCGAACCCTGCGGCTCGTGCGCTACGTGGACGAGTTCGAGACCGGGCTGAAGAGCGAGCCCGCGCGGGCCATCGAATCCCTCGAAGCGTTCGCCGAGGAGTGGGGCCGCCCGGGGGATGCGATGGCTATAATGCAGCCCGGCCTACTGGAAAACCTCCGGGCGCGGGGCCTCGCGATGCAGGTGCTGCACCAGGACCCCCGCCGCATCCTCGTCCGCAAGCCTTGACTCCCCTCACCTTCTCCCTCCTCATGCTGGGCGTGCTGTTGAACGCCGTGGCCCAATTGCTGCTGAAGGCAGGCACGCTCCGCGTGGGCGAGTTCGCCTTCTCGATGGAGAACCTCCTGCCCGTGGGCACGCGGCTCGCCACCAGTCCCCACATCGTGGGCGGCCTCGCCTGCTACGTGGTGAGCGTGGTGGTGTGGATCCTGGCGCTCTCGCGCGTGCCGGTGAGTGTCGCCTACCCGATGCTCTCGGTGGGCTACGTGGTCAACGCGCTGGCCGCCTGGTACCTGTTCGGCGAGTCGATCACGATCCAGAAGCTGGTGGGCATCGCGTTCATCATCGTGGGCGTGTTCCTGGTGGCGCGCTCGTAGCCGCCATGGCGAGCGCCTTCCTTCCCTTCGCGCGGCCGGTGATCGACGAGGCGATGATCGCGGCCGTCGCCGATACGTTGCGCAGCCACTGGGTCGCGAGCGGCCCCCAGGTGGCCTCCTTCGAGCGCGCGCTTTCCGATTACGTGGGTGGCCGCCCGGTGCGCGTGATGACTTCGGCCACAGGCGCCATGCAGGCGGCCCTCGAGATGCTGCGGGTGGGGCCAGGCGACGAGGTGATCACCCCGGCCCAGAGCTTCTTCGCCACCGCCAACGTGATCGAGCGCACCGGCGCCACGACGGTTTTCGTCGACGTGGACCTCGCGACCCGCAACGTGGACCTCGAGGCCGCCGGCAGCGCCGTCACTGCGCGCACCCGGGTGCTGCTGCCCACGCACTACAATGCGCCGCTCGATCCCGTCGCACTCGCGGCGTTTCGCACCCGCCACGGGGTGAGGATCGTCGAGGACGCGGCCCTCGCCATCGGATCGCGGGTGCTCGGCAAGCCCGTCGGCGCCACGGGCGACCTGGTGTCGTTCAGCTTCCATCCCAACAAGAACATGACCACCATCGAGGGTGGCGCCCTGGTGGTGAACGACGACAGCGAGGCGGCCGCGATCGAGCGGCTGCGCTTCCACGGCATCTCGCGCAACGCCGACGGCACCCGCGACGTGGAGTCCCCGGGCGCCAAGCTGAACCTCTCCGACGTTTCCGCCCGCCTGGGTGTAGCGCAACTGGCGCAGCTCGACGGCTGGTGCGCCGCGCGCACACGGCTCGCGGAGCGCTACTTCCAGTGCCTCGAGGGCGACGATCTGCTCACGCCGGAGCGCCTGCCGCCCCGGAAGAATCCCGGCCACAGCTGGAACATGTTCACCGTGCTGCTGCCGCTGGATGCGATGCGCACCGCCCGCAAGGGCTTCATCGACGCGATGCACGCCGCGGGCTTTGGCATCGGCGTCTCCTACGAGGCGATCCACCTCGCCACCCACTTCCGGCGCCAGGGCTGGCGCGAGGGGCAGTTCCCGGTCTCGGAGCGCATCGCTCGCGAGACCGTATCGCTGCCGCTGCATGCCGGCATGTCCGATTCCGACGTCGAACGCGTCTGCGCGGCCCTGTCCCGCGTGCTGCGCGCCGCCTGACCCCCGATGGCCGACCCGCGCCTGTCCGTCGTCATCCCGGTCTACAACGAGGAGGAAGTGCTGCCGGCGCTCTTCGCGCGGCTCTACCCCGCCCTCGACAAGATCGATACGACCTACGAGATCGTGTTCGTGAACGACGGCAGCCGCGACAGGAGCGGGGCGCTCCTGCGCGAGCAGTTCCAGCAGCGCCCGGACGTGACGCGGGTGATCTACTTCAACGGCAACTTCGGCCAGCACATGGCGATCATGGCGGGCTTCGAGCATTGCCGCGGCGCGCGCGTGGTGACGCTCGACGCCGACCTGCAGAACCCGCCCGAGGAGGTCGCCAACCTGCTGGCGAAGATGGACGAGGGCCACGACTACGTGGGCTCGATCCGGAGGAATCGCCAGGATGCGGCGTGGCGGCGCTGGGCCTCGCGCGCGATGAACCGCTTCCGCGAGCGCATCACGCGCATCCGCATGACCGACCAGGGATGCATGCTGCGGGCCTACGACCGCGCCATCGTGGACGCGATCCGCGCCTCGCAGGAGGTGAGCACCTTCATCCCGGCGCTCGCCTATTCCTTCTCGCACAACCCCACCGAGATCGAGGTCGCCCACGAGGAGCGCCACGCCGGCGACTCGAAGTATTCCCTCTACCAGCTGGTGCGGCTCAACTTCGACCTGGTGACCGGCTTCTCGGTGCTGCCGCTGCAGGTGTTCTCGCTCTTCGGCATCTTCGTGTCGCTCGTGTCCCTCGGCGTCTACGTCTTCGTGATCGCCCAGCGCCTGATCCTCGGCACCTTCGATTCCCTGTGGGTGATCTGGGACCGCGACATCCTCCAGTTCTTCCTGACCGGCGTGGTCCTCTTCGGCCTCGGCCTCATCGGCGAGTACGTGGGCCGCATCTACCAGCAGGTGCGCGAGCGCCCGCGCTTCCTGATCCAGGCGATCCTGGAGCAGCGCGACTGATGCAAGCCTCGGCCATCGTGTTCGCCTACCACGACGTAGGCGTGCGCTGCCTCTCGGTGCTCCTCGCCCACGGTGTGCGGGTGCCGCTGGTGGTGACCCACCGCGACGATCCCGGGGAAAACGTCTGGTTCGCGAGCGTCGACCGGCTCGCCCGCGAGCAGGGCCTCGAGGTGGCCTACGACGATGCCGACATCCCGGGGCGCGCCCGCGAGCTCGCGCCCGACTTCCTGTTTTCCTTCTACTACCGCCACATGCTGCCGGAGGTGGTGCTGGCGACCCCGAAGCGCGGCGCCTACAACATGCACGGATCGCTCCTGCCGCGCTTCCGCGGCCGGGCCCCGGTCAACTGGGCGATCGTGCGTGGCGCGCGCGAAACCGGCGCCACCGTCCACGAGAGGTTGGCCAAGCCCGTCGCCGGCGCCATCATCGCCCAGCAGGCGGTGCCGATCCTGCCCGACGACACCGCGATCGAGGTGTTCCGCAAGGTCACCGTCGCCGCCGAGATCGTGATGGACCGCTCGCTTCCGCGGTTGATCGACGGCAGCGCCCCGCGCATTCCCCAGGACCTCGCCCGCGGCGAGTACTGCGGCGGCCGCAAACCCGCCGACGGCCGCATCGACTGGTCGCGCCCCGCGCGCGAGATCCACGACCTGGTGCGCGCCGTGGCGCCGCCCTATCCCGGGGCGTTCTGCGACGTGGACGGGCGACGGCTGCAGGTGAATCGAACGCGCATCATGATGGGACCGGGGGCCGGATCCGGCCCCAGCGGCGTCGAACAAACCCAGGGCGGGCTCGTCGCGCATTGCGGCGACGGCGGCCGGCTGGCAATCCTCGAATGGGAATGGACATGAAAAAGAAGATCTGCATCCTCGGCGTCAACGGCTTCATCGGCCACCACCTCTCCCAGCGCATCCTCGCCGACAGCGACTGGGAAGTGTTCGGCATGGACATGGGCTCCGACCGCCTCGCCGACCTGATGCAGGACAAGCGCTTCCACTTCTTCGAGGGCGACATCACCATCAACCGCGAGTGGATCGAGTACCACGTGCGCAAGTGCGACGTGATCCTCCCGCTGGTGGCCATCGCCACGCCGGCCACCTACGTGCGCGAGCCGCTCAAGGTGTTCGAGCTCGACTTCGAGGCCAACCTGCCGATCGTGAGGAGCTGCGTGAAGTACGGCAAGCGGGTGCTATTCCCCTCCACCTCCGAGGTCTACGGCATGTGCGAGGACGGCGCGTTCGACCCTTACTCCTCGAACCTGGTGCTGGGGCCGATCGACAAGCAGCGCTGGATCTACTCTTGCTCGAAGCAGCTGATGGACCGCGTGATCTACGCCTACGGCTCCATGGGGCAGCTCGACTTCACGCTGTTCCGCCCGTTCAACTGGATCGGCGCGGGACTCGACTCGATCCACACCGCGAAGGAAGGCAGCTCGCGCGTGATCACCCAGTTCCTGGGGCACATCGTGCGCGGCGAGCCGATCAAGCTGGTCGATGGCGGGGCGCAGAAGCGCGCCTTCACCTACATCGACGACGGCATCGCGGCGCTGATGAAGATCATCGAGAACCCGGGAGGTGTGGCCTCCGGGCAGATCTACAATGTGGGCAACCCCGCCAACAACTTCTCGGTGCGGGAGCTGGCGCAGATGATGCTGGAGCTCGCGAAAAGCTACCCCGAGTACCGCGACAACGCAGCGAAGGTGGAGCTGGTCGAGGTGACTTCCGGCGACTACTACGGCCGCGGCTACCAGGACGTCCAGAACCGCGTGCCCGCTATCGAGAACACAAAGAAGGACCTGGGCTGGGCGCCGAAGGTCGACATGCCCACGGCGCTCGCCAAGATCTTCGACGCCTATCGCGGGCAGCTCGACGACGCGCGCGCGCTCGCCGGCTGAACGCACGAGGAAACGCAATGGAAGAAAAACCGCTGGTCGGCGTGGTGATGGGCTCCCAGAGCGACTGGGACGTGATGCAGCACGCAGTGCGCGTGCTGAAGGACTTCGGCGTCGCCTACGAGGCGAAGGTGGTGTCGGCGCATCGCACGCCCGACACCATGTTCGAGTACGCGGGGGAAGCGCGCGGCCGCGGCCTCCAGGTGATCATCGCCGGGGCGGGAGGTGCTGCGCACCTGCCCGGGATGGTCGCCTCCAAGACCACGCTTCCGGTGCTGGGCGTGCCGGTGCCCTCGCGCCACCTCGCGGGACAGGATTCGCTTTACTCCATCGTGCAGATGCCCAAGGGCATTCCCGTGGCCACCTTCGCCATCGGGGAAGCGGGGGCCGCCAACGCGGCGCTCTTCGCCGTGAGCCTGCTGGCGGCGTCGGACCCGGCGCTGGTGGTGAAGCTCGCCGAGTACCGCGAGCGCCTGCGCGAGCAGGTCGCCGCGATGCAGCTGCCGGACGTGCTTTGAGGCCGCCTCCCCCGGCAACGCCGGCCCGCGAGGCCCCGTGATCCTGCCCGGGCAGACGCTCGGCCTGCTGGGCGGCGGCCAGCTGGGCCGCATGTTCACCGTCGCGGCACGCACGCTGGGCTATCGCGTGACGGTGCTCGACCCCGATCCGCACGCGCCGGCAGCCGAGTTCGCCACGCGCCACCTGGAGCGTCCCTACGCCGACCCGGAAAGCCTGGCGGAGCTCGCCGCAACTTGCAGCGCGGTGACCACGGAGTTCGAGAACGCGCCGGCCGAGGCGCTGGATGCGATCGCCGAGCGCACGGTGGTGCGCCCCTCGGGCTCGTCGGTCGCCGTGGCCCAGGACCGGCGCCGCGAGAAGGGCTTCTTCGCCGGGCACGGCTTTCCGCTGGGCGCCTGGACCGCGATCGAATCCGCGGCGGATCTCGAGGGCGCGCTGCAACGCGTGCGCCTGCCCGCGCTCCTCAAGACCGCGCGCTTCGGCTACGACGGCAAGGGACAGGCCCGCATCGCCTCCAGCGCGGACCTGGAACGCACCTTCGCGGAGTGGAAGGGTGTCCCGTGCGTGCTGGAGCAACTGCTGCCCCTCGAGCTCGAGCTTTCGGTGGTGCTCGCGCGCAGCGAATCCGGGCAGGTCGCCGTGTTCCCGGTCGCGGAGAATCGCCACACCGGGGGCATCCTCGACGTGACCATCGCGCCCGCCCGCGTCTCCCCGGAGCTCGCGAGCCAGGCGGTGGACCTGGCCTCGCGCCTGGCCGCGGCCCTCGATTACATCGGCGTGCTGGCGGTGGAACTCTTCGTGGTCGAAGGGCGCCTGCTGCTCAACGAGATCGCGCCCCGCCCCCACAATAGCGCCCACTACACCATCGACGCCTGCCGCACCTCGCAGTTCGAGCAGCAGGTGCGCGTGCTGTGCGGGCTGCCGCTGGGCGACCCTTCGTCGCACACCCCGGCGGTGATGGTGAACCTGCTGGGCGACATCTGGCACGCCGGGGAGCCGCCCTGGGCCCGGGTGCTCGAGCATCCCGGGGCACATCTCCACCTGTACGGCAAGCGCGAGGCGCGACCCGGGCGCAAGATGGGCCACGTGACGGTGTGCGAGGAGCATCCGGATCGAGCGCTCGAAGTGGCGCTGCGCATCCGGCGCGACCTCGGCATCGACCCGGGCGCCCACCCCGGCTGATGTTCGGCTGGCTTCGCGGGGGCAAGGCCCCGCCGGCGGAGATCTCGCCCACGCTCTGGCGGGAGGCCACGCACGACTGGCTCTTCATGCGCGGGCTCACGCCCGCGGAAGGCGAGCGCCTGCGCGCGATTTGCGGCGAGTTCCTCGCCGGAAAGCACTTCTCCGGCACGCACGAGCTCGAGATCTCCGATCGCATGCAGGTCGAGATCGCGGCGCAGGCCTGCATCCTGGTTCTGGAGATCGGCCTCGAGTGGTACGACGGCTGGTCGGAAGTGATCGTCTACCCAAGCCAGTTCGCGCCCGAGCGCGAGGAGGTGGACGAAGCAGGTGTAGTGCACCTCACCCGGGACCCGATGGCGGGCGAGGCGTGGCTGGGCGGGCCGGTGATCCTCTCGTACGAAGACGTGGCGTCCGCCGCCGATGAGGCGTCGCGGGTGGACGGCTTCAACGTGGTGATCCACGAGTTCGCCCACAAGCTGGACATGCGCAGCGGGGATCCCAACGGTTTCCCCCCGCTGCACCGGGACATGGACGCCGCCGAATGGAAAGCGGCGTTCCTCGAGGCGTTCGAGCACTTCGGTGGGGCGGTGGACGCGGCCGACTCGCTTCCGGACCACCGGGTCGAGGAGGCGCTCGCGCAATTGCCGCTCGACCCGTACGCCGCGGAGAGTGCCTCGGAATTCTTCGCCGTCGCGTCGGAAGCGTTCTTCGAGACGCCGGAGCTGCTGGAGCCTGCATACCCCCGCGTCTACGACCAGCTGCGGCGGTTCTACCGCCAGGATCCGCTCGCGCGGCTGGCTCGCTGGGAAGCAGCGCACTCGTAGCGTCGCTTGCACCAACAAGAACGGGCCCCGCGGGGCCCGTCGTCTCCTGGCAAAGCGTCGCGTTACTTCGAATCGCCCTCCGGCTTGTCCGTGCCGCTGCCCTCGGTCTGCGAAGAATCGCCTTTCGCGCGGCTTGCGGCCTGGCGCTCGGCGTCGAGCATCTCCTTCGCCTCCGCCTCATTGCGCGGGGCGGCATCGCGGGCTTCCTTCTCGATGTCGTGATTCTGGACGTGCTCTTTCAGCCCCTCGTTGTACTTTCGGGAAGCCTCGTAGTTGCCCTCGCCGTACTGCTTGCCTTCACCGGACTGGAGTTGCTGCTGCCGGCCGGGGCCGGCATCCCTGGAGCCCTGCTGCTTGCCTTCTTCCTTGGGGGTCATGGCGCGGTCCTTTACTTGTTGCTACCGGTCGTGTTCACGCCTTCGGCCTTCTGGGGCGTGATCGGGGCGAGCGTGGAGTGGGAGCCCTCGTCACCTTCCAGCGGGCGCTTGGTGCTGTCGGCCACGGCGCTCACGTCGCCCTGGGCGCTCTTGGGCGGCGTGGTCTGCGGAGTGTCGGGAGTGGTGTTGGGTTCAGCGGGCTTGGTGCCGATCACGACGGCCGAGGGGCTGGCAGCGGCGGGCTGGCGCACTTCGTTGCGCTCGCCCCGGTCACAGGCGGCGGCACTGGCGACCACGAACAGCAGAGCGACGACGCGCGCGCCGGTGGTTTTCCAGAGTTCATGGTTCATGCGATTCCTCCAACGCCGCCGAATGGCAGCTACCCGGACAGTGTGGGGTGGAAGAAGGCTCTCGATTATCGGACGCGGGCGCGCCCGGGTGTAGGACGGGAGCTTAGTCGCTCAAAGGAACAGGACCGCGGGGAAGACCGCGATGGCGAGGACGATGAGGACCCATTCGCAATTCCAGCGCTTCAGGTGGCCGGTGTAGTGCAGGATGATCGCGGCGATCGCGAACACGTAGAAAGCGGCAAGCAACATCTTGTTTTTCCCCCGGAATCGGTCGCAGCAAGGATACAGGAAAGGCCTTTCCCGGCCTAGTTTCCCTAGACCGCTTCCTCGCCAGTCTCCCCGGTGCGGATGCGCACCACCTGCCCCACGTCGATCACGAAAATCTTGCCGTCGCCGATCTTGCCGGTGCGCGCCGCCTTCACGATCGCATCCATCGCCTTCTCGACCAGGGAATCGGGGACCACCACCTCGACCTTCACCTTGGGGAGGAAATCCACCACGTACTCCGCGCCGCGGTAGAGCTCGGTGTGGCCCTTCTGGCGGCCGAACCCCTTCACCTCCGTCACCGTGAGGCCGGTGACCCCGATCTCGGACAGGGCCTCGCGGACCTCGTCGAGCTTGAAGGGCTTCACGATGGCTTCGATCTTCTTCATGGGGGGCTTCAGGACTTCGGGCGGAACCCGGATGTTATCGGATAGCGCCAGTCCTTGCCAAACGCACGCGGGGTTATTCGCACTCCCGGGGGCGCCTGGCGGCGCTTGTACTCGTTCACGCGGATGAGGCGCACCACCTTTCGCACCGCCTCGATGTCGTAGCCCATGCCGGCGATCTGCTCCGGGGCCATGTCGCGCTCCATGAAGCGTTCCACCACGGCGTCGAGGACCTCGTAGGGAGGCAGCGTGTCCTGGTCCACCTGGCCCGGGGCGAGCTCCGCCGAGGGCGCGCGCTCGATCACGCGCGGGGGGATCACGCGATTCTGGGAGTTGCGCCAGTTGGCGAGGCGGTAGACCAGGGTCTTCACGATGTCCTTCAGCACCGCGAAGCCCCCCGCCATGTCGCCGTAAAGGGTGGCATAACCGGTGGCCATCTCGCTCTTGTTGCCGGTGGTGACCACGATGGAGCCCGACTTGTTCGACATCGCCATCAGCAGCGTGCCGCGGGCGCGCGACTGCAGGTTCTCCTCGGTGGTGTCCTCGGGCTTGCCGGCGAACTCGGGCGCGAGCTGGGCCCGGAGCGCCTCGAACACCGGGCCGATCGCGATCTCCGAGAGCTTCACGCCGTGGATGCGGGCCATCTCGCGCGCGTCCTCCACGCTCATGGCGGCGGTGTACTCGGAGGGCATCATCACCGCATGCACCCGGTCGGCGCCCAGGGCATCGACGCAGATCGCGAGCACCAGCGCCGAATCGATGCCGCCGGACAGTCCCAGCAGCACGCCGGGGAATCGGTTCTTGTCCACGTAGTCGCGAACTCCCGTCGTGAGCGCCCGGTAGAGCGTCTCCTCCTCGGTGAGCGGCGGGGCGATCGGGCCCTTCACCGCCGAACCCTCGAAGTCCACGATGTCCACCGACTCGCGGAACGTCGGGCCCTGGTAGCCGAGCATCCCGTCGGCATCGAGCGCGAACGAGGCGCCGTCGAACACCAGCTCGTCCTGGCCGCCCACGCCGTGCACGTAGAGGATCGGCAGCTTCACTTCCTTCACCCGCGCGCCCATCCGCTGGTAGCGCTCCGCCTGCTGCGCGCGGTGGAAGGGAGAAGCGTTGATCGACACCAGGAGCTCGGCGCCCGCCGCCTTCGCCTGGGCCGCGGGCTCTGGGAACCACAGGTCCTCGCAGATGGTGAAGGCGAGCTTGCGTCCTTCCACCGCGACCACGCAGGGCCGGTTGCCGGGCTCGAAGTAGCGCTTCTCGTCGAACACCGAGTAGTTGGGGAGCTTCTGCTTGAAATAGAACGCCTCGATGCGGCCGTTGCGGATCACGGCGAGCGCGTTGTAGCGGGTGCGCCCCTCGCGGTGGGGGTAGCCCACCACCAGAGCCACGTCCAGGCAGTACGGGGCCAGCTTCATCAGCTCGGAGGTGCACTGGTCGCAGAAGTCGTCGCGCAGCCACAGGTCCTCGGCGGGGTACCCCGATAGCGCCATCTCCGGGGTCACCACCAGCTTCGCCCCCGCGGCGCGCGCCGTGTCGACGCTCTCGCGGATGCGCGCGGCATTGACAGCGAAATCGCCGACGGTGGTGTTGATCTGCGCGACCGCGATCTTCATGGAGCGACAGGTAGAATGGCCCGAGGGACTGCGATTATAGGGTCCCCCACCCCGTGCCCCGGACACTTCGAATCCTCGAGTCGCTGGATGCCGTGGACCCGAGCCGATGGGATGCGCTGGCTGGAGGCAACCCGACGCTCGCCCATGCCTTCCTCGACAGCCTCCATGCCAGTGGCTGCGCCGCGAGCGCGAGCGGCTGGGCGCCGCGCTATCTCACCTCGTGGGAGGGCAAGCGCCTGGAAGGCGCGGTGCCCCTCTATGCCAAGGCCCACTCCTACGGCGAGTACGTGTTCGACTGGGCGTGGGCCGACGCCCACGAGCGCCACGGGCTCGAGTACTACCCCAAGCTCCTCGCCGCCGTCCCCTTTACCCCGGCCACGGGCGCCCGCCTCCTCGCCGACAATCCCACGGTGCGCGTCGAGCTCGCCTCCGCCCTGCTCGAGATGGCGCGCGACTCCGGCGCCTCCTCGCTGCACGTGCTCTTCCCCCGCGAGGAGGATGCGGCGGTGCTGCGCTCGCTCGGAATGCTGGAGCGCTCGGGCGTGCAGTTCCACTGGCGCAATCCCGGCTATGCGGGCTTCGATGATTTCCTCGCCGCGTTCTCCCACGACAAGAGGAAGAAGGTGCGGCAGGAGAGGAAGCGCGTCGCCGCGGCGGGCGTCACCGTGCGCCGCGTGACGGGCCACGAGGCCACCACCGCCGATTGGGATTTCTTCACCTCGTGCTACCGGCGCACCTACCGCGAGCACCGCTCGACGCCCTACCTCACGCGCGGCTTCTTCGCGATGCTGGCCGCGCGCATGCCCGGCAACGTGCTGCTGGTGATCGCCGAGCGCGAGGGCAAACCCATCGCCGCGGCGCTCGACCTCTTCGGCCCCCATGCGCTCTACGGGCGCTACTGGGGCTCCACCGAGTACGTGCCGGGGCTGCACTTCGAGGCTTGCTACTACCAGGCGATCGAGTTCTGCATCGAGCGGAAGATCCCGCTCTTCGAGGGCGGCGCCCAGGGGGAGCACAAGCATGCCCGCGGGTTCATGCCCGAGGCCACGAAGTCCTTCCACTGGCTGGCGCACCCGGCTTTCGAGCGGGCGATCGACGACTACCTGGAGCGGGAGGGGGCGCAGATTTCCGCCTACGTTGATGAACTCAACGACCGCTCACCATTCAAGGTCAAGGCGTAACGGCACCACTAAGGTCACGAAGGTCCACAAAGTTCCACGAAGGAAAGCAAAAGAAGGTTTCAACGCAACGTGAAGCAGCGACTCGATGAATGGCGTCGTCGCTCGTTTCCACGTTGAATCCTGTCTTGAGGTTTCCTTCGTGGAACTTTGTGGACCTTCGTGTCCTTCGTGGTGCAGTTCCGTTGCCTAATTTCGAGGTGCTGTCCACGCTTTCGAAAATTGCAGCCAATGCGGTGACTCCTGCTGCCCGAGCCATTCGCGGAACACCCCCACCTCGCGCTCGTAGGCTTGGGCGTTGAGCGCCCCACGCACCAGCTGGAACCGCAGCCACAGCAGATAGGTGTTTGCCACATCGGTCTCGCAGTAATCCCGGATCGCCCCGATCTCCCCCCGCTGCCACGCGCCGTACACCTGCGAGCCGTCCATGCCGAGCTTGCCCGGCAGCCCGCACAGCACCGCGATCTCGGTCAACGGCGCCCAGGCGCGATTCTGGTATCCCGCCAGCACGTCCATGAGGTCCGTGTGGCGCGCGTGGAAGCGCGACAGGTAGTTGTTGAACTTGAACTCGCGGTCGTTCTCCCCCTGGTCCCAGTAGCAACAGGCGGGAATGCCGTGCAGCAGCGCGCGGTAGTGCAGCACCGGCAGGTCGAAGCCGCCCCCATTCCAGCTCACCAGCTGCGGCGTGTACTTCTCGATGCCGTCGAAGAAGCGCTTCACCAGCGCGCCCTCGGAATCCTCGGGCGCGCCCAGGGACCAGACGCGCATGCCGTCGTCGCTGCGAAGCGCGCAGGAGATGGCGACGATTCGCTGCACGTGCGCGGGAAGGAAATCGTTGCCCGTTGCCTGGCGCCGGCGCTGGGAGACGAGTTCGAAGACGCCCGCGTCGCTCACCTCGGGGGCCAGGTCCCACACGCGCCGCAGCCCCTCGATGTCGGGGATGGTCTCGATGTCGAACACGAGGGTCGGGATCATGGCTATGCGGGAAATACGCCCGTGGAAAGGTAGCGGTCGCCGCGGTCGCAGACGATGTGCACGATCACCGCGTCCTTCACTTCGCCCGAGAGCTTCATCGCGGCGGCGAGCCCCCCGCCCGACGAGATGCCGGCGAAGATGCCTTCCTCGCGGGCGAGGCGGCGGGTCATCTCCTCGCTCTCGTCCTGGCTCACCTCGATCACGCGGTCGACGCGGGGGCGCTCGAAGATCTTCGGCAGGTAGGCCTCCGGCCACTTGCGGATGCCCGGCACCGAGGCGCCATCCTTCGGCTGCACGCCCACGATCGTGATCGCGGGGTTCTGCTCCTTCAGGTACCGCGAGCAGCCCATCAGCGTGCCGGTGGTGCCCATGGTGGCGACGAAATGAGTGACCTTGCCCCCGGTGTCGCGCCAGATCTCGGGGCCGGTGCCGGTGTAGTGCGCGAGCGGATTGTCGGGGTTGGCGAACTGGTCGAGGATCACGCCCTCCCCCGCCTCGCGCATGCGCTCGGAGGTATCGCGCGCGAGC
Source organism: Burkholderiales bacterium (assembly GCA_031375445.1). Lineage (GTDB taxonomy): Bacteria > Pseudomonadota > Gammaproteobacteria > Burkholderiales > Usitatibacteraceae > Usitatibacter. Next base: position 39,255 of record JANMHV010000458.1, read on the forward strand.
TCCATGCCGCCCTTCTCGGGCGTCAGCACGAACTGCGCGCCGAAGGCCGCCATCGTCTGGCGGCGCTCGATGGAGAGGTGCTCGGGCATCACCAGCACCATGCGGTAGCCGCGCATCGCAGCCACCATCGCGAGCGCGATGCCGGTGTTGCCGCTGGTGGCCTCGATCAGCGTGTCGCCCGGCTTGATGCGCCCGCGGCGCTCGGCGCCCACGACCATCGACAGCGCCGGGCGGTCCTTCACCGAGCCGGCCGGATTGTTGCCCTCCAGCTTCGCCAGCATCACGTTGGAGCTGTTCCCGGGGATGCGCTGCAGCCGCACCAGGGGCGTATTGCCGACGAAGGTCTCGAGCGTGTGTTGCATGTCGCATTCCCCTGAAACAAAAGCCCCGCCGGGGCGGGGCTCGTGCGGCCGGTCCCCGGCCCTTACTTCTTCGCTTCGGCGGCTTTCTTCTCTTCGGCCTTCTTGTCGGCGGCGGCGGCCTTCTTCTCATCTGCCTTCTTGTCCGCAGCGGCTTTCTTCTCGTCCGCGGCCGCCTTCTTGTCAGCGGCCTTCTTGTCGGCGGCGGCTTTCTTGTCTTCGGCAGCGGCCTTCTTGTCGGCAGCCTTCTTGTCGGCGGCAGCCTTCTTCTCGTCGGCGGCAGGCTTCTTCTCGTCGGCGACGGACTTCCTGTCCGCAGCCTTCTTGTCGGCGGCGGCGCTGGCGACCGGGGCGGCCTTGGCGTCTGCCTTCGCATCGGCCTTGGCGTCGGCTTTCAGGTCTGCCTTCTTCGCATCGGCCTTGGCGTCGACCTTCGGCGTGGAAGCAGCAGGAGCGGCGGGCGCCGCAGCCGACTTGGCGTCGGCCTTCGGTGCCGGGGCAGCGGGTGCCGGGGCGGCGGGCGCGGGGGCGGCCTTGCTCTCGGCCTTGGGCGGAGGCGCGACCGGCGCGGGCGTTGCCTTCGCATCCGCCTTGGCAGGGGCCGGCTTCGGCGCGGCAGCCGGTGCCTTCGATTCCGCGGGAACCGTAGTGGTCCCGGTGAGGGCCACGTCGGCGCGGATCTTGTCGAACGTCGCGTCGCCGATGCCGTCGACCTTCTTCAGGTCCTCGAGCGTCTTGAAGCGGCCGTTCTTGGTGCGGTAATCGATGATGGCCTGGGCCTTCACCGGGCCGATGCCGTTCAGCGCTTCCAACTGCTCCTTCGTCGCGGAATTGATGTTCACCGCCGCGAAGGCCATGCCGGCGTAGGCAAGCAGCGCCGCCAGCAATACCATGAGCTTCTTCATCGTGTTCTCCCCTTGTCGCTCCGCCGGAATGGCGAAACGCGCCTATTATACAAGGCCTTAGCGAACATCCACGGTTTCCAGGCGCACGTCGTCGATGCACAGGCGCCCGGGGCCCTCGAGGGTCGCGCCGATCTCCACGATCTCGGTGCCCGCGAGCACCATCACGTCGAGCGAGGCGCGCTCCCAGCCGAGCGTGCCCTTCAACAGCTTCTGGTCGTGTTTCAGGTTGCGCCCGCCCGGACCGTGCAGCAGCACCCAGGGGCCGGCGCCATCGCCGGTCACGCCCTCGAGCCGCACCGCCATCGAGAGCCGCAGCACCTTGCCCGCGAGCCCCGGGTCGCGCACCGCCTGCGTGATGGTGGCCCACGGCTCCTTGCCGACGCGCTCGACGCACAGGCTTTGCGCCCCCTGCGACGGCCGGGTGTTATCGATGCGGAAAACGTAGGAGCCCGGATCGGCATGGGCGCTGCAGTCCCAGCGATCGGCGCAGTGGTTCTGCGCCCGCAGCGGCGCTTCGAAATCGGCATTGCGCAGCGGCAGCGCGCCGAGGGTTTCCTTGAGCTCGGGCGCGGTGGGCGCGAGCTTGCTCGCGGACGAGGCGCACGCGCACAGGGTCGCGAGCACCAGCGCCATGGCGAGCCGCTTCATGGCGCCACCTCCAGGCGCGAGCGCACGTAGCGATCGACGCCCTCCTCCACCGACAGGAACGGGTGTTCGTAGCCGGTGGAGCGAAGCGCCGTCACGTCCGCCTGGGTGAAGCTCTGGTACTTGCCCACCAGCTGCGCGGGGAATGGCACGTAGGCGATGGCGCCCGCCGCGCGCAGCCCCGCGAGGTCGAGCGGCTTCTCGCCGCGCGCGCGCCGGATCGCGTTCACCGTGGCGCAGGCCACGTCGTTGAAGCTCTGCGCCCGCCCCGTGCCCACGTTGAAGATGCCCGAGAGCTCCGGGTGGTCGAGGAAGTGCAGGTTCACGCGCAGCACGTCCTCGACCGAGATGAAGTCGCGGATCTGCTCGCCCGGACCGTAGCCGTCGTTGCCTTCGAAAAGTTTCACGCGCCCCTCCGCCAGGTACTGGTTGAAGAAGTGGAATGCCACCGACGCCATGCGCGCCTGGTGGGCCTCGCGAGGGCCGTAGACGTTGAAGTAGCGGAACCCGGCCACCTGCGCCGTGCGCCGGGCGAGCCGGCGGCGCACCACCTGGTCGAAGAGGAACTTCGAATAACCGTAGACGTTGAGCGGCGCCTCGTGCTCGCGCGCCTCGCGGAAGGTGCGCCCCGCGCCGTACACCGAGGCCGAGGAGGCGTAGATGAACGGCACGCGCCACGCCTGGCACCAGTCGAGGAGCGCGATGGAGTACTGGTAGTTGTTCTCCATCATGTAGCGCCCGTCGGTCTCCATGGTGTCGGAGCAGGCGCCCTGGTGCAGCACCGCGGACGCGTCCTTCCACGCGCCGGCCTCGAGGCGCGCGAGCAGGTCGCGCTTGTCGACGAAGTCGGCGATCTCGAGGTCGGCGAGGTTGGCGACCTTGTCGGCGCGCGTGAGGTTGTCCACCGCGACGATGTCCGTGATGCCGCGGGCGTTCAGCGCGCGCACCAGGTTGGATCCGATGAACCCGGCGGCGCCGGTGACGATCATGGTCATGGCTCAGGTCTCTGGGGTTGCGGCGAGGCTCGCGGCGAGCTCTTCCGGATGCACGACCGCGGTGCCGAGCTTGCCGACGACGATGCCGGCGGCATGGTTGGCCACGCGCATGGCGGCGTGCATGTCGGCGCCGGCTGCCACCATCAGCGCGAGCGTGCCGATGACGGTGTCGCCCGCGCCGCTCACGTCGAACACCTCGCGCGCACGGGTGTGCTCGTGCCAGCTTTCCTGCGCGGTGAAGAGCGTCATGCCCTCCTCGCTGCGGGTCACGATCAGGGCGTCCAGCTCCAGCTCCTCGCGCAGGCGCTGGGCGCGGCGCGCGAGGTCTTCCTCGTCCTTCCACTGCCCCGCCACCTCGCGGAACTCGGAGCGGTTGGGCGTGAGGAGCGTGGCGCCCCGGTAGCGCGCGTAGTCCGAGCCTTTCGGGTCCACCAGCACGGGCTTGCCCAGCCGGCGGGCGGCGGCGATCATCCGCTCCACGTGGGTCAAGCCGCCCTTGCCATAGTCGGAGAGCACCACCGCGTCGGCCTCGCTCACCAGCTTCTCGTATTCGTCGAGCTTCGCCGCCAGCACCTCGTGGCTGGGCACGCGCTCGAAGTCGATGCGCAGCAGCTGCTGCTGCTGGCCGATCACGCGCAGCTTCACCGTGGTCGACAGTTGCGGGTCGCGATGGAGCGACGTGCGCACGCGCTCGGCGGCGAGCAACTTCTCCAGCGTCGAGGCGGCTTCATCGGCCCCGACCACCGAGAGCAGTGTCGCGCCCCCGCCCAGCGCGGTCACGTTGCGCGCCACGTTGGCCGCACCCCCCGGGCGCTCCTCCGCGCGCTTCACCAGCACCACCGGGACCGGCGCCTCGGGAGAGATGCGGGAGACGTCGCCGAACCAGTAGCGGTCCAGCATCACGTCGCCGGCCACCAGCACCTTCGCGCGCGAGAAGTCGGGCAGCTTCATTTGCCCGCGGGACGCCCGATGGGGTGGTACTCGAAGCCGTGGGAGCGCACTACCGGCGGCTCGTAGAGGTTGCGGCCGTCGAAGATCACCGGGGTCTTCATCACCGCCTTCAGCTCCTCGAAGTCCGGGCTGCGGAAGGCCTTCCACTCGGTGATGATCACGAGGGCGTCGGCGTCCTTGGCGGCGTCCAGGGCACTCGCCGCGAACACCACCCGCTTCTCGCTGCCGTAGAGGTGCCGGGCCTCTTCCATGGCGACCGGGTCGTAGGCCACGACCCGCGCGCCCGCCGCGAGGAGGGCCGCGACCACGACGAGGCTGGGCGCCTCGCGCATGTCGTCGGTGTTGGGCTTGAACGCGAGGCCCCACAGCGCGAAGGTGCGCCCGGCGAGGTCGGCGCCGAATCGCTTCGCGATCTTGTCGGCGAGGACCCCCTTCTGCCGCTCGTTGGCCGCCTGGACTGCGCCGACCACTTTCAGCTCGAGGCCGTTTTCCTGGCCGGTTCGCAGCAGCGCCTGCACGTCCTTGGGAAAACACGAGCCGCCGAAGCCCGCACCGGGATAGAGGAAGTGGTAGCCGATCCGCGGATCGCTGCCGATGCCGCGGCGCACGTGCTCGATGTCGGCGCCGAGCTTCTCGGCCAGCAGCGCCAGCTCGTTCATGAACGAGATGCGCGTGGCGAGCATGGCGTTGGCGGCGTACTTGGTGAGCTCGGCCGAGCGGATGTCCATCACCTGGAGGCGCTCGTGGTTGCGCTGGAACGGCGCGTAGAGCTCGCGCATCTCGGCGATGGCCTCGGGGTCCTCGGCGCCGATCACGATGCGGTCGGGGCGCATGAAGTCCTCGACCGCTGCGCCCTCCTTCAGGAACTCGGGATTGGAGACCATGCTGAAGCCGTAGGGGACGGCGCGCTCCTCGAGCACCTCGCGCACGGCGTCGCGCACCTTGTCGGCGGTGCCCACGGGCACCGTGCTCTTGTCGACGATGATGCGCGGACCATCCATGTGGCGCGCCACGTTGCGCGCGGCGCCGAGCACGTACTGCAGGTCGGCCGAGCCGTCCTCTCCCGGGGGGGTGCCGACCGCGATCATCTGCATGCGCGCGTACCTGGCGCTCTCCTCCACGTCGGTGGTGAAGCGTAGCCGCCCGCTCGCGGCGTTGCTGCGCACGATCTCCTTCAGGCCCGGCTCGAAGATCGGGATCTCGCCCCCCTTCAGCTTGTCGATCTTGCGCGCGTCCACGTCGAGGCACATCACGTGGTTGCCGACGTCGGCGAGGCAGGCGCCGGTGACGAGGCCTACGTAGCCGGTACCGATGATGCTGACTTTCATGCGTTCTCTTTGTGCAGGGATTCGTTGATGGAGTTGAGAGTCGCCACCGGATCGGCGGCCTGGGTGATGGGGCGACCGATCACCAGGTAGTCGGCGCCGAGGCGCGCGGCCTCGAGCGGCGTCACCACGCGCGACTGGTCGTCGGCGGGGGCGCCCTCGAGCCGGATGCCGGGCGTCACGAGCAGGAAACCATCCCCCGTGGCGCGGCGCAGCGCCGGTCCTTCGCGGGCGGAGCACACCACGCCGTCGAGGCCGCAGGCGCGGGCGAGGCGCGCCAGGCGCTCCACGATCTCGAGCGCGGGGCCGCGGTACCCCACCTCGTGCAGGTCTTCGTCGGAGAGGCTCGTGAGCACCGTCACCGCGATCAGCAGCGGCGGGCGCGCCACCGACTCGATCGCCTCGCGCGCGGCACGCAGCATGGCGCCACCCCCGCTCGCGTGGACGTTCATCATCCAGATCCCCATCCGGGCGGCGGCCTTGCACGCTCCGGCGACGGTGTTGGGAATGTCGTGGAACTTGAGGTCGAGGAACACTTCGAAGCCGCGCTCCTGGAGCCTGCCCACCACCGCGGGGCCCGCCGCCACGAAGAGCTCCTTGCCCACCTTCACGCGGCACCGGCGCGGGTCGAGGCGCGCCGCCAAGGCCAACGCGCTCTCGGCGTCGGGGAAATCCAGGGGAACGATCACGCGCCTACTGTCCAAGCTGCATCCTCGCCAGGTGGCGGCCGGAGCTTTCGAGCTCGGCCGTGCGCCGGGGCGGGAAGGTTTCCCAGCCTCCGCACGCGGGGCACTGCCAGAAGAACTGGCGCGCCTTGAATCCGCAATTGCCGCACAGGTACACGGCGAGCGCCTGGGCGTGCGAATGCACCAGGTTCTTCATCAGCTGCAGGTCCTGGCGGCGCTCGGCCGGGGCGCGCACCAGCTCCGCGTCGATCAGGCGGTCCAGGCCCACCAGCGTGGGGTTGCGCCGCACCTCCTCGCGCACCAGCCGCCACGCGGCCTCGTCGCCCTCGGTCTCGGCGGTGACCTGGTAGACCACGTTCAGCAGGTCCAGGCCCGGATAGCGGTGCTGCAGGCCGCGCAGCAGCGCCAGGCCCTCCACCACTTGCCCCAGTGCCTTGAAGCTCTCCACCATCCCCTCGGCGGCGAGCCCGATGTAGGCCGGGTCCTGGGATTCGATCGCCTTCCACGCCTCGATCGCCTCCTGGTGGCGCCCGACGCGCGCGAGCCAGTCGCCGCGCAGCAGGTTGGCGCGCACGCATTTGCGGTTCACTTCCAGCGCCTTGCCGAGGAAGGCGTCGGCCGCGGCGTCGCGGGCATGCACCTGCTCGGTGATCGCGAGCTCGCAGTAGTAGTTGGCGATCTCCTTCTGGTAGTTGCGCTTGGCGCTCGCCTCGAGCTTGCGCGCGACGTCGATCGCCTTCTCCCAGTCCTTCTCCTGGATGTAGATGTCGAGGAGGTGGCGGTGCACGTCGGGCGACGGGTCCACTTCGGCCAGCCGCGTGAGCACTTCCTCGGCGTGGTCGAGGAGCCCGGCCTTGAAGTAGTCCTGGGCCAGCTCGAACGAGGCCTCGCGCCGCTGCTCGGCGGGCAGGTCCTCGCGGTTCACCAGGTCCTGGTGCATGCGGATGGCGCGGTCGACCTCGCCGCGCCGGCGGAAGAGGCTGCCGAGGGCGAACTGCAGCTCCACCGTCTGCGGGTTCTCCTTGGCGACCTGGAGGAACGACTCGATCGCCTTGTCCGGCTGCTCGTTCAGGAGGAAATTGAGGCCGCGAAAGTACGAGGACGGCATCGCCCGCGATTCCGACAGCAATGACTTGAGGTCGATTCGCGCGGCGATCCAGCCCATTCCGAAGAAGACCGGAAGGGCGACGAGCCACCAGAGCTCAAACTCCATGGAAATCGGTCCGCGGGGGCTCGCGGTCGTGGGCGGCAGAAGGCGGCGGGGTCGCCGCGGCGAGGGCCACCTGCGCTTCGGCCGCGCGCTTCAACTTCCCGATCTCGCGGCGCTGGCGCACCACCGTCGGGACCCAGGCGAGGAGCCCGATCACGACGCCACCAATGAAGACCAGCAGCAGCACGAACACGAGCGGCGCCTGCCACGACTGCTCCGGCAGGCCGTGGATCGTCACGGTCTGGGCATTCTTCACCGCGAACCAGACGAGGATCACGACGATCGCGAAGCGGACGATCCAGACGAGGGCTTGCATTCGATTGGGGTGGTGACGTGTGGAAGTGCGTCATTTTACCCGCACGCCCGAGAGCAGGGACGCAGATGGCCGCAGATCGAAAAGAGATGTTCGCGGATGGGGCAGGAGAATCGTGTGGCCGCGAAAAAATCGGGCAGCCGCGAAGTTGCGGACACCGATTCCATTCGCGATGCCGCACTGGGTCCCCTGATCCGCGACTATCGCTCTCTTATCGGGGCCAATCTGCGTCCCCCCGTCCTTGCCGTCAAAAAAAACGGCAGGCCAGAGGCCTGCCGTCGTGAGCTTGGTACCCGGGGTTCAACCCTCGTGGTAATCCACGCGCTCCCGCAGCTCCTTCCCCGCCTTGAAGTGGGGAACATACTTGCGGGGAACCTGCACCTTCTCGCCGGTCTTGGGGTTTCGCCCCACCCTCGGCGGCCGGTAGTTCAGCCCGAAGCTGCCGAATCCGCGGATCTCGATGCGATTGCCGGTGGCCAATGTCATCGACATGGCGTCCAGCATCGTCTTAACCGCAAGCTCGGCATCCTTCGGGGCCAGCTGGCTATGGCGCGCGCTCAGGAGCTCGATGAGCTGCGACTTGGTCATGGCCCGTTTCTCCCCCCGGGTATCGATTTTCTTATTCCTTGTCCTTGGAGCCGAGCTTGGCCTTCAGCAACGCGCCCAGGTTGGTGGTGCCAGCGCTGCCGCTGGATTCCGAAGCGTGTTTCTGCATGGCGGCGGCTTCTTCGGCCGCATCCTTCTGCTTGATGGACAAGTTGATGGAACGGCTCTTGCGGTCGATGTTGACGATGACCATCTCCAGCTCCTCGCCTTCGCGAAGGTGCTTGGCCACGTCTTCCACGCGGTCGCGCGAGATCTCGGAGGCGCGCAGGTACCCTTCCACGTCCTTCTCCAGCTCGATCACCGCACCCTTGGGCTCGATCGACTTCACCTTGCCGTGCACGATGCTGCCCTTGTCGTGGACGGTGGTGTAGTTGCCGAACGGGTCGCCCTCCATCTGCTTGATGCCGAGCGAGATGCGCTCGCGCTCGACGTCGATGGAGAGCACCACGGTCTCGACCTCGTCGCCCTTCTTCAGGTTCTTCACCGCCTCCTCGCCCGTTACCTGCCAGGAGAGGTCTGAGAGGTGCACCAGGCCGTCGATGTTGCCGGGAAGGCCGATGAACACGCCGAAGTCGGTGATCGACTTGATCACGCCGCGGACCTTGTCGCCCTTCTTGTGGTTCATCGCGAACTCTTCCCACGGGTTCGGCATGCACTGCTTCATGCCGAGCGAGATGCGGCGGCGGTCTTCGTCGATCTCGAGGATCATGACTTCGACTTCGTCGCCCAGGCTCACCACCTTGGCGGGATGCACGTTCTTGTTGGTCCAGTCCATCTCGGAGACGTGCACCAGGCCCTCGATGCCGCTCTCGATCTCGACGAAGGCGCCGTAGTCCGTGATGTTGGTGACCTTGCCGAAGAGGCGCGTGCCCTGCGGGTAGCGCCGGGAGATGCCCACCCACGGGTCCTCGCCCAGCTGCTTGAGACCCAGCGAGACGCGGTTCTTCTCGGCGTCGAACTTGAGGATCTTGGCGGTGACTTCGTCGCCGACCGCGAGGACTTCCGTCGGGTGCTTCACGCGGCGCCAGGCGAGGTCGGTGATGTGCAGCAGGCCATCGATGCCGCCCAGGTCCACGAAGGCGCCGTAGTCGGTGATGTTCTTCACGACGCCCTTCACGACCGCACCTTCCTTCAGCGTCTCGAGGAGCTGCTGGCGTTCGACGCCGGCGGTCTCTTCCATGACGGCGCGGCGCGACACCACGACGTTGTTCCTCTTGCGGTCGAGCTTGATGACCTTGAACTCGAGCTCCTTGCCCTCGAAGTGCGAGGTGTCCTTGACAGGACGCAGGTCGACGAGCGAGCCGGGCAGGAAGGCGCGGATGCCGTTCACCATGACGGTGAGGCCGCCCTTCACCTTGCCGGATACCACACCCTTGATGATGAGGCCGCCGGCGAGCGCGTCATCGAGGCTGGTCCACGCGGCGAGCTTCTTGGCCTTGTCGCGGGAGAGCTTGGTGGCGCCGAAGCCGTCTTCCAGGGCTTCGATGGCGACCGAGACGAAATCGCCGGGTTTTACCTCGACTTCGCCGCGATCGTTCTTGAATTCTTCGACATCGATGGTGCTTTCGGACTTGAGGCCCGCGTTGACGATCACGACGTTGGGGTCGACCGAGATGACCTCAGCGGTGATCACTTCGCCGATGCGCATTTCCTGGAGCGCGAGGCTCTCTTCGAAAAGGGCGGCGAAGCTGTCGGGTGCGGCGGGGTTGGATTGGGTTGAGGTGGACAACATGGACCTGGCTTTCGGATGGGGCGGCCATTTCACCGGCCGCCGTTGATTTCGCCAGGAAGGCGGGCCTTTCGCGGCCTAACCCCCTGACACCCTTGGGCTTTCATGCTTCTCCCGCCACCACTGCAGCACCTGCTGCACCGCCTCGTCGACGGAAAGCCCCGTGGTATCGAGAAATATCGCGTCGGGATAATGCTTTAGCGGCGCCACGGGCCGGGAGGCGTCCTTCTCGTCCCGGCGCCGCAGATCCTCCACGACGTCCTGCATTTTGGCATACAGTCCCTTTTCCATCAACTGCTTATGCCTCCGTTCGGCACGGATGGCGACGTCGCCGGCGAGGAACACCTTGAGCGACGCATCCGGGAACACTACCGAACCCATGTCGCGCCCGTCGGCGACCAGCCCCGGAGGGCGCTGGAACGCCCTCTGGCGCGCGAGCAGCGCCTCCCGCACCGCGGGGTAGGCGGCGACCCCGGAAGCGGCGGTGCCGACCTCCTCGGATCGGAGAGCGAGGGTGACCTCCTCCCCCCCGAGCCAGGTGCCGCCGTCCCGGAACTCGACCGGGAGGGCGGCGGCCAGCCGGGCGATGGCCGGTGCGTCGGCCGCATCCACGCCCGAGCGCAGGGCCGCCAGGGCCGTCAGCCGGTACAGGGCGCCGCTGTCCAGGTAGTGGAACCCCAGCGCCCCGGCCACCCGCGCCGCCACCGTGCCCTTGCCGGAGGCCGAGGGCCCGTCGATCGCGATCACCGGGACGGCGCTCACGAAACCAGCCGCGCGAAGTCGTCGAAGTAGCGGGGATAGGTCTTGGCCACGCAGCGCGGGTCGTTGATGCGCACCGGCCGGGGGCCGAATGAGGCGAGGGAGAAGCACATCGCCATGCGGTGGTCGTCGTAGGTATCGATCGCGACCGGCGCCACGGTGGTGGCCACGCGGCGCGCCATCAGGTCGCGCGGCGGGAAGATGCGCAGGAAATTGCCGCCCTCCTGCACCCGGGCGCCGAACTTGCGCAGCTCCGTCGCCATGGCGGCGATGCGGTCGGTCTCCTTCACGCGCCAGCTGGCGATGTTGCGCAGCGTGCACGGGCCGCCCTCGGTGAAGAGCGCGAGCACCGCGGCAGTCATCGCCGCGTCGGGAATGGGGTTCATGTCGAGGTCGAAGGCGGCGAGCGGCCGGTCGCAGGACGACTCGATCCAGTCTTCTCCCATGCGAATGGTCCCGCCCAGCGCCTCGAGCACCTCGGTGAAGCGCACGTCGCCCTGGGCGCTCGCCCGCCCCACGCCCTGCACCCGCACCGGTCCCCCGCCCAGGAGGCCCGCGGCGAGGAAGTACGAGGCCGACGAGGCGTCGCCCTCCACGGCGAAGCGGCCCGGCGAGCGATAACCGCCCGCGGGCACGTCGAACGACTTCCACTCGTCGCGCTCGACCGCGACGCCAAAGCGCGCCATGAGGCCCAGGGTGAGCTCGACGTAGGGTTTGGAGATCAGCTCCCCCTGGATCTCGACGCGGGCCGCCTGGCCGCTCCAGGGCAGCGCCATCAGCACCCCCGAGAGGAACTGGCTGGAGACGTCGCCCCGGATGCGCAGCGTCGGGATCGGCCCCGGCACCCGCGCGGAGATGGCGAGCGGCGGGAAGCCTTCGTTGCCCGTGTACTCGATGCCGGCGCCCGCCGGGCGGAGTGCCTCGACCAGGTCGCCGATGGGACGCTCGTGCATCCGCGGCACGCCGGAGAGGCGGTAGGTTCCGTCGGAAAGCGCCAGCACCGCGGCGAGCGAACGCGCCGCGGTGCCCGAATTGCCGAGGAAGACCTGCGCTACCTTGTTCGGAAATCCGGGGCCCGGACCCACGCCGTTGATTCGGAGGTGTTCGGGGCCGTCGACTTCCTTCACCTGCACGCCCAGGGCCCAGAGCGCCTCGCGCATCACGCGCGTGTCGTCCGCGTCGAGGAGCCCGGTGAGCTCCGTCGTGCCGCGCGACAGGGCCGCCAGGAGCAGCGCGCGATTGGAAACACTTTTCGAGCCGGGGAGCTGGAGCAAGCCCCGGGCGCGCGTGACCGGGTTCAAGAAGAGGAAGTCCATGGCTACTCGCTCGCCGGCGGTCGCCGCCCGGGACCCAGCGCCTGGCGGCTCGCACGCGCCTCGGCCATCAGCCGCTGCAGGCCGGGACCGTCGCCGCGCTCGACCAGGTCGCGGAACACCGCCACCCGGGCCGCGTAGCGGTCCAGCTCCTCGAGGAGGGCCGCGCGGTTCTGCAGCGCGATGTCGCGCCACATCTCCGGGGAGCTCGCGGCGATGCGCGTGAAGTCGCGGAAGCCCCCGCCGGTAAAGCCGAAGAGCTCGGCGGAGTTCTCGCGTGCCGTGATCTCCGAGACCAGCGCGAAGGCGAGCAGGTGCGGCAGGTGGCTCACCGCGGCGAAGATGCGGTCGTGGTCGGCATCGGCGAGCAGCGCCACGCGACCTCCCGCGGCCTCCCAGCAGGCACGCACCACCTCGACCGCGTCGGGAGCGGTGTCGGCGGCCGGGGTGAGGACCACGCGCGCGCCCTTGAAGAGATCCGCCGTCGCGGCATCCACGCCGCTCGACTCGCGCCCGGCGATGGGGTGGCCGGGCACGAAGCGAGGGAAGCGCTCGCGCAACTCGTGGCGCGCGATGGCGACCACGTCGGCCTTGGTGCTGCCTACGTCGGTCACCACCGCCTGGGGACCCAGCGCGGGTCCCACGTCATGGAGCACGGCACCGATGGCGCGCACCGGAACGGCCACCACCACCAGGTCGGCGCCGTCGGCGGCCTCGCGGGCCGAGTCGGCGGCGGTATCGATCACGCCCAGCGAGGTGCCGCGCTCCAGGGCCGCGGGGTCGCGATCGTAGCCCACGACATTCGTCGCCACGCCCGCGCGGCGCAGCGCGAGGGCGAGCGAGCCGCCCACGAGTCCCACCCCGACGAGTGCCAGGCGGCGGATGCGTCGCACGCGCGCTCAGCCCTTCTTCAGCGCGCGCCCGAGGGCGGCCAGGAAGCGCTCGTTGTGCTCCGGCAACCCGACGGTCACGCGCAGGTGCGCGGGCATGCCGTAGCCCGCGATCGGGCGCACGATAACCCCTTCGGCCAACATCGCGCGATAGATGCGGTCGGCCTCGCCCACGCGCACGGTGATGAAGTTGCCGTAGGAGGGAATGTATTCGAGGCCGAGGCGCTCGAAGCCCGCGGCGAGCTGCTTCAACCCCTGCGCGTTGACCGCGCGGCTCTTCGCGATGAACTCGTGGTCCTCCAGGGCGGCCAGCGCCGCCACCATCGCCAGGTGGTTCACGTTGAACGGCTGGCGCACGCGGTTCATCACCTCGGCCACCTGCGGGTCGGCGACCCCGTAGCCCATCCTCAAGCCCGCGAGGCCGAACGCCTTCGAGAGCGTGCGCGAGACGACAAGGTTCGGGTGGCGCGCGAGCCACCCGGGCGTGGGCGAACGCAGCTCGTCCGGGAGGTATTCCCCGTAGGCCTCGTCGAACACCACCAGCAGGTGGCGCGGCAGCCTTGCCACGAAGCGCTCGAGCTCTTCCCAGGGCGTGAAGGTGCCGGTGGGATTGTTGGGGTTGGCTACGAACACGAGCTTCGTGTCGGGACGCACGGCCGCGGCCATCGCGTCGAGGTCGGTGGCGTAGTCGCGCGCCGGCACCTCGATGCCGGTGGCGCCGATGGCCTGCACCACCAGCGGATACACCATGAAGGCGTGCTTCGAATAGATGGCGGAATCGTCGCGCGTGAGGAAGGCGCGGGCCACCAGCTCCAGCACGTCGTTGGAGCCGTTGCCGAGCACGAGGTGCTCGGGTGTCACGCCCAGTTGGCGTGCGATCAGCGCCTTCAGGTCGTAGCCGCCGCCATCCGGGTAGTAATGGAGCACTTCAAGCGCGCCGCGGATTGCCGCGAGCGCCTTGGGGGAAGCGCCGAGCGGGCTCTCGTTGGAGGCCATCTTGAGGATGCTCGCCTCCTGCATTCCGAGCTCGCGCGCCGTCTCGGCGATGGGCTTGCCGGGCACGTAGGGCGCGATGCCGCGCACGTTGGCCGGGGCCAGGTCCTTCGGTTCCATGGCACTCCTCGTTGGGTTCGCCTCGCGCCGCGCGCCTTCCATCACAGCACCGCCACCGGGTAGGAGCCCAGCACCTTGATGTACCCGGCGATGCGGCCCACTTCCTCCAGCGCCTCGGCCACCTGCGGGTCGTCGCGATGGCCCTCGATGTCGACGAAGAAGAGGTAGTCCCACAGCGCCACCCGCGACGGCCGCGACTCGAACTTGGTCATCGACACGCCGCGCTTGGCGAAGGGCGTCAGCATCTCGTAGACCGCGCCCGCGCGGTTGCGCGCCGAGAGCACGAGGGAAGTCTTGTCTCGTGCCGAGGGCTTGGGCTGATAGTCGCCCAGGATCAGGAAACGCGTGGTGTTGTTGGGCTCGTCCTCGATGTTGGCGTGGAGGATCGCGAGCCCGTAGTGCGCCGCGGCCATCTCGCCCGCGACCGCCGCCGAGTTCGCCTCCTGCGAAGCACGCCGCGCGGCCTCCGCATTGCTCGCCACCGCCACGCGCTCGGCGTGCGGCAGGTTGCTGTTGAGCCACTCGTGGCACTGGCCCAGCGACTGGCCGTGGGAGAACACGCGCCGGATCGCGGAGAGCTCTTCGGGGACCGCCTTCGCCATGAGGTTGTGGTGGATGCGCACGATCACCTCGCCGCAGACCCTCATCGGCGTGTTGGGCATGAGGTCGAGCGAGCGGCCGACGGCGCCCTCGGTCGAGTTCTCCACCGGCACCACGCCGAAATCCGCCGCTCCCGATTCGACCGAGCGGAACACCTCGTCGATCGAGGCGGTGGGAAGCGCCTCGGCCGCGAGGCCGAAATGCTTGGTGGCCGCGCGCTCGCTGAAGGTGCCGCGGGGCCCGAGGTAGGCGACGGTGATCGGACGCTCGAGCGCCAGGCACGCCGACATGATCTCGCGGAAGAAAAGTGCCACGGTTTCCCCGGAGAGGGGCCCGGGATTGTGTTCCTTCATGCGCAACAGCACCTGGGCCTCGCGCTCGGGACGGTAGGCCTGGCCCACCTTGAGCGAGCCCACGGCGCGCGCGAGCCGCGCGCGTTCGCTCAGCGCCTCGAGGATGCGGTCGTCGACGCGGTCGATGGCGTCGCGCAACCGCGCGAGCTCGCCATCGGGGGGAGCGGGCTTCGGCGCCTCGCTCATGACGACGCCTCCACGGGCTGCGGGAGCGAGCGGACGGAAAGCACTCCGGGGATGCGCGCGATGCGCTCGACCACTTCAGGGGCGGCGGCGCTGTCGAGGTCGACGAGCGTGTACGCCATCTGCCCTCGCGACTTGTTGACCATGTTGTGGATGTTGAGGCCGGCGTGGGCCATCGTAGTGGAAATCTGTCCGAGCATGTTGGGCACGTTGGCGTTGGCGATGGCGATGCGGTGCGGGGATTCGCGCGCCATCTCCACCGCGGGAAAATTCACCGCGTTGCGGATGGCACCCTCCTCGAGGAAGGCGCGCAGCTGGTCCACCACCATGAGGGCGCAGTTCTCCTCCGCCTCCTCGGTGGAGGCGCCCAGGTGCGGCAGCGACAGCACCTGCGGGTGGCCCTGCAGCCGCGGGCTGGGGAAGTCGGTCACGTAGCGGCCCAGGCGCTTGTCGGCGAGAGAAGCGAGCACCGCCTCCTCGTCGACGATCGCGTCGCGCGCGAAGTTGAGCAGCGTGAGGCCGCGCCTGGCGTGGGCGAGGCGCTTCGCGTCGATGAGGTTGCGCGTGGAATCGACGAGCGGCACGTGGAGCGTCACGAAGTCCGAGGCCCTCAGCACCTCGTCGATGGACTCGGCGCGGCGCACCGCGGCGGGCAGGCGCCAGGCGTTGTCCACGGTGATGTCGGGGTCGTAGCCCACCACCTTCATGCCGAGCTTGATCGCGGTGTCGGCCACCAGCCCGCCGATGGCGCCCAGGCCCACGACGCCGAGGGTGCGGCCCGGCAGCTCGAAGCCCGCGAACTGGCGCTTGCCCTCCTCCACGCGCGCCTCGAAATCGGCGCCGGGGGCGAGCGACTGCACGTAGGCCGCGGCGGGCGTGAGGTTGCGCGCGGAGGCGAGGATGGCGGCGAGCACCAGCTCCTTCACCGCGTTGGCGTTGGCGCCCGGCGCGTTGAACACCGGCACGCCGCGGCGCGTGAGGACCTCGACGGGGATGTTGTTCACGCCCGAGCCGCAACGGCCCACGGCCTTCACCGTCGGCCCGATTTCGGACTCGGCGAGCACATGGGAGCGCAGCAGGATCGCATCGGGCTCGGCGAGCGCCTTGCCCACGGTGAACACCGCGGCGGGCAGGCGCTGCAGCCCGCGCGGGGACACCGAGTTGTAGACCGCGACGCGGTATCGCTGCGCCATGGCCTACCCGTGCTGCCGGCGGAATTCTTCCAGGTATTCGACCAGCGCCTCGACGCCTTCCAGCGGCATGGCGTTGTAGATCGAGGCGCGCATGCCGCCGACGGAACGGTGCCCCTTCAGCGCCGAGAGGCCGCGGGCCTCCGCGCCCTCGAGGAATTTCGCGTCGAGCCCCGGGTCGCGCAGCGTGAACGGCACGTTCATGCGCGAGCGGTCTTCCTTCGCCACCGGGTTGGAATAGAAGTCCTGGCCGTCGATGTAGCCGTAGAGGAGCCCGGCCTTCTTCACGTTCACCACCTCCATGCCCGCCAGCCCCCCGCGCTCGAGGATCCACTGGAAGGTGAGGCCCGCCAGGTACACCGAGAAGGTGGGCGGCGTGTTGATCATGGAGTCGGCGTCGGCCATCTGCTTGTAGTCGAGCACCGTGGGCGTGCCGGGAAGCGGCTCGCCGATGAGGTCCTCGCGAACGATCACGACCACGAGCCCCGCGGGGCCGATGTTCTTCTGCGCCCCGGCGTAGATGAGCCCGTACTTCGAGACGTCGAGCGGGCGCGACAGGATGTGCGACGACATGTCGGAGACGAGGGGGACGCCGCCGGTATCGGGCACCCACTGGTATTCGACGCCGCCGATGGTCTCGTTGGTGCAGACGTGGACATAGGCCGCGTCCTTCGAGAGCTGCCACGTGGACTGCTTGGGCACGTAGGTGAACTTGCGGTCCTGGGAGCTCGCCGCCACGTGCGGCTCGCCGAACTTGCGCATCTCCTCGACCGCCTTGCGCGACCATTCGCCGGTGACGACGAAATCGGCCTTTCTCTTCCCGGCGCGCAGCAGGTTCATCGGCACGGCGGAAAAGTGCAGCGTGGCCCCGCCCTGCAGGAACAGCACCTTGTAATTGTCCGGGATGGCCGCGAGGGTGCGCAGGTTCGCCTCGGCCTCGGCCGCGATGGCGGTGAACTCCTTGCCGCGATGGCTCATCTCCATCACCGACATGCCGGCCTCGTGCCAGTTGACCAGCTCCCACTTGGCGCGCTCGAGCACCTCCACCGGCATCGCGGCGGGGCCGGAGCCGAAGTTGAAGACCCGCGCCCCGGGCTTAATGTGCGGCGGGGGGCTCTTCGACTGCCGGGGGTTCTCCCGGGGTCCCGCCGTTCCCGTTCCCATTTCCGTTCCCGTTTTCGCCATTTTCTTCGTCACGATCGAGGATGCATTGCAGGCCCGAGAGCTTCTCGCCCTGGTCCAGGTTGATGAGCGTCACCCCTTGCGTGGAGCGGCTCATCTCGCGGATTTCCGAGACTCGCGTGCGGATCAGCACGCCGCCCGAGGTGATCAGCATGATCTCGTCTTCCGGCGACACGAGGGTGGCGGCGACGACCTTGCCGTTCCTCTCGGTGGTCTGGATCGCGATCATGCCCTGCGTGCCGCGCCCGTGGCGCGTGTACTCGGTGATGGCGGTGCGCTTGCCGTAGCCATTCTCGGTGGCGGTGAGGACGCTCTGGGTCTCGTTCTCGGCCACCAGCAGCGCGATCACCTTGCCGCCCTTGGTGAGGTTCATGCCGCGCACGCCGCGGGCGCCCCGCCCCATGGGACGGACATCGTTCTCGTCGAAGCGAACCGCCTTGCCCTCGTCGGAGAAGAGCATCACGTCGTGCTTGCCGTCGGTGAGGGCCACCCCGATGAGGTGGTCGCCCTCGTCCAGGTCCACGGCGATGATGCCGGAGGGACGCGGGCGCGAGTATTCCGACAGCGAGGTCTTCTTCACTACACCCTGCTGGGTCGCGAAGAAGATGTAGCAGTCCTCGCGGAATTCGGAGACCGGGAGGATCGCGTTGATGCGCTCGTCGTCCTCCATCTTCAGCAGGTTCACGATCGGCTTGCCGCGGGAGTTGCGGCTGCCCTGCGGCACCTCGTAGACCTTGAGCCAGTAGGCCTTGCCCTTGTTGGAGAAGCACAGGACGAAATCGTGGGTGTTGGCCATGAAGAGCTTCTCGACGAAGTCCTCTTCCTTCATGGTGGTGGCCTGCTTGCCGCGGCCGCCGCGCTTCTGCGAGCGGTACTCGTCCAGCGGCTGGCTCTTCACGTAGCCGGAGTGCGACAGCGTCACCACCACGTCCTCCGGGGTGATGAGGTCTTCCAGCTGCAGGTCGACGCCGTTCACTACGATCTCGCTGCGGCGCTTGTCGCCGAACTCGCGCTTCACCTCGGCCAGCTCCTCGCCGATGATGGTGGTGACCCGCTCGGGCTTGGAGAGGATGTCGAGCAGGTCCTCGATGGCGGCGATGACGTCGCGGTACTCCGAGAGGATCTTGTCCTGCTCGAGGCCCGTGAGGCGCTGCAGCTGCATCTCGAGGATGCGCTGGGCCTGGGCGTCGGAGAGGCGGTAGCCGTTGGCCGACAGGCCGAAATCCTTCGGCAGCGCCTCGGGGCGGAACTGGTCGGCCGAGGCGCGGGCCAACATGTCTTCCACCAACGCGGAGCGCCACTCGCGGCCCATGAGGCCCGCCTTGGCGACCGCCGGGGTGGCCGCCGCCTTGATGATGGCGATGACCTCGTCCACGTTGGAGAGCGCGACCGCGAGGCCCTCCAGGATATGGCCGCGATCCCGCGCTTTCCTCAGGTCGTACACAGTGCGGCGCGTGACCACCTCCCTGCGGTGGCGCAGGAAAGCATCGAGGAACTGGCGCAGGTTCAGCAGCTTGGGCTGCCCGTCGAGGAGCGCCACCATGTTCATGCCGAACGATTCCTGCATCGGCGTCAACTTGTAGAGGTTGTTGAGCACGATCTCCGGCACCTCGCCGCGCTTCAACTCGATCACCGCGCGCATGCCGGACTTGTCGGACTCGTCGCGCAGGTCGGAGATGCCCTCGATGCGCTTCTCGCGCACCAGCTCGCCGATCTTCACCAGCAGCTGCGCCTTGTTCACCTGGTAGGGCAGCTCGTCGATGATGATGGCCTGGCGCTCGTTCTTGCCGAACTCCTCCACGTGGGTGCGGGCGCGCATGATCACGCGGCCGCGGCCGGTGCGGTAGCCCTGCTGCAGGTCGGCCACGCCGTAGATGATGCCGGCGGTGGGGAAATCCGGCGCCGGGACGATCTTGATCAGCTCGTCGATGGTGCACTCGGGATTGGCCAGCAGCGCCAGGCACGCGTCGATCACCTCCCCCAGGTTGTGGGGCGGGATGTTGGTGGCCATGCCCACGGCGATGCCCGAGGAGCCGTTGACCAGCAGGTTGGGGAACTTGGAGGGCAGCACCAGCGGCTCGAACTCGCTGCCGTCGTAGTTGGGCCCGAAGTCGACCGTGTCCTTGTCGAGGTCGGCGAGGAGCTCGTGGGCGATCTTCGCCATGCGGATTTCGGTGTAGCGCATGGCCGCGGCGTTGTCGCCATCGACCGACCCGAAGTTGCCCTGGCCATCGACCAGCGGGTAGCGCAGGCTGAAGTCCTGCGCCATGCGCACGATGGTGTCGTAGATGGCGGTGTCGCCGTGGGGGTGGTACTTGCCCATCACGTCGCCCACGATGCGCGCCGACTTCTTGTAGGCCTTGTTCCAGTCGTTGGACACCTCGTGCATGGAGAACATGCAGCGCCGGTGGACGGGCTTGAGGCCATCCCGCACGTCCGGGAGGGCCCGGCCCACGATGACGCTCATGGCGTAATCGAGGTAGGAGCGGCGCATTTCAGCCTCGAGGCTGATCGGGTGGGTTTCCTTGGCGAACTGTTCCATTTGACCTTGTCGGACGAGCCCGGGTAGCCCGTCTAAGTTATTGTTTTAACGACTTGTTTTGCAGCCGTCGAAAGGTAAATTCTAGCACATCGGCCGGCCTCTTTCCAACGCTCCCGGCGGCCGGCGGGTTGTCGCGAAAACGCAACCCCCGGGGTTCAAGTGTTGCGAAAAGGCCCACTTTCGGTTGTGGACCATGAGACCCTTTGTGTATGATGTTGCGAGCATTTGTGGCGCGAGCCTCAGAGAAAAAAGTAAGCAGCAAACAATCATCCAAATCCTCTTGGGAGTTCCGAATATGAAGATTTCCTCGCTTGGGATGCTGACGCTGGGCGCCACGCTTGCACTGTCCGCAGGCACCGCGTTCGCCAACGTCACACCCAACCTGACCGACTCGCAGGGCAACCCCGTCAAGGACGGCTCCGGCGCCTGCGTCGTCACCTCCGGTATCGTGCACCCCGAGTGCGCGGGTACGAAGGCTCCGGAACCGGCGAGGCCCGCCGCGCCCGCTGCCCCCGCCGCTCCTGCAGCTCCGACGGCTCCCACCGCGCCGGCCGCTCCCGCCGCGCCCGCACCGGTCTCGGTGCGCCAGGCCGTGGTGATCCAGGCCGATGCGCTGTTCGACTTCGACAAGTCGGTCCTGCGTCCGGATGGCCGCAAGAGCATCGACGACGCCGTCGCGAAGCTGAAGGGCGTCGACCTCGAGATGGTGATCGCCACCGGCCACACCGACTCGATCGGCAGCGACGCCTACAACCAGCGCCTGTCCGAGCGCCGCGCAGCCGCGGTGAAGGACTACCTGGTGAGCAAGGGCATCGCGTCTTCGAAGATCACGACCATCGGCAAGGGCGAATCCCAGCCGGTCGCGACCAACAAGACCGCCGAGGGCCGCCAGAAGAACCGCCGCGTGGACATCGAGTTCAAGGGTGTCCGCCAGTAAGTCTCCAAAGCTCCGGCAGAAAACCCCGCTCCGGCGGGGTTTTTTGTTCCAACCCCCCGAACATGCAATCCGTTGACACCCTGATCATCGCGGCCCACATGGCCACGGTCGTGCCGCGCCAAGTGCTTGCCGACCACGCGGTCGCCATCACCGCCGGGCGCATCGTGGCGGTCCTGCCCCAGGCAGATGCGCTCGCCCGCTTCGAAGCGAAGCAGGTCGTCCGGTTGGGGGAGCACCTGCTG
>JANMHV010000044.1:0-3814 GCA_031375445.1 Burkholderiales bacterium
GGGATCCGCGCCCGTCGCCTCGGCGCCGGTGAGCGTGATGCTGCGCCGCGGGGTGAACGCGCTGCGTTTCACGCGGCCCGCGAGCGCCGGGTCCTGGACCATCCCGACCTTCGTGCTCGATTCGCTTGCCATGGTGAAAGCGGACTTCACCGGCGACGGCAAGGCCGACATGCTGTGGCGCAACTCGTCGACAGGGCAGGTATTCGCGCTTCCCATGAACGGGCTCGCGGCAGGGGCCGGCGCCATCGTCTACCAGGAGGCGAGCCCCGCGTGGAAGATCATCGCCCAGGCCGATCTCGACGGCGACGACCAGGCCGACATCATCTGGTACAACGCATCGACCGGCCAGGTCTTCGCCCTACTGATGGATGGAGCCTCGGTCGCGGCCTCCGGGATGATCTACTTCGAGCCCGACACCAGCTGGCGCGTGGTCGGCGTGGGAGACTTCAACGGCGACGGCAAGGCCGACCTCCTGTGGCGCAACCTGAACTCGGGATTGGTCTACGTCGCGCTGATGAACGGCCTCAATACCGCCGGCGGCGGCGTCATCTACAGCGAGCCCAGTCCCGCGTGGCAGGTCCAGCACGTCGCCGACTTCAACGGCGATGGCAAGGCCGACATCCTGTGGCGCAACACCTCCACCGGCCAGGTCTTCGTCATGTTCGTGAACGGCCTGGCGACGGCGGGCGGCGGGTTCGCGTACGTCGAGCCGAATGCCTCATGGCAGATCATCGCCGCCGCCGACTACAACGGCGACGGCAAGGCCGACCTGCTGTGGCGCAACGTGGCCACGGGCCAGGTGTTCATGATGCTGATGGACGGATTCACGGTGGCCAGCTCGGCGATGGCTTACACCGAGCCCAACCTCCAATGGACCATCGTGGCGAGCGCCGACTACAACGGCGACGGCAAGGCCGATTTGCTGTGGCGAAACTCCGCTTCGGGGCAGGTGTTCATGATGCAGATGGACGGGTTCGCCATCGGGCCTTCGGCGGTGGTCTACACCGAGCCGAACCAGGACTGGAAGGTGCAGGCGCCTTGACCTCGCGCGGCCGCACCTGGACCCAGGTTCACCATGTAAACCTTAGGGGACGTACCACTAGTGTCATTCCTTGCAACTGGTGGTCTGTCCCCTAAGGTTCACTGGTCAATCCGCGGCCGCCTTCGACGCGCCGAGCACGGCTTCCGTATCCCCCCCCATCGCCGAGCAGCCCTGTTGCGGCAGCCGCCGGCCGTTGATCTTGATGGGGTTGGACAACACCCGCAGCTGCGCGCGGTGGGGGTGCGGGAACTGGTTCACCATCTCGCTCGTGGTGAGGAACGGGTTCTCCAGCGCCTGCTCGAGGTCGTACACGGGTGCGACCGGCAGCACGCCGCCCAGTACCTTCAACCAATGCTCGGTGGGATGCTTGCGGAATTCCGCGTCGAGCGCGGCGGTGAGCGTCTCGCGGTTTTCCGCGCGCGCTTTCGGCGTGTTGAAGCGCGCATCGCCGTTGATGTCCTGGCGCCCCATCACGTCGAGCAGCGCGTTCCAGAACTTGTCGGTGAGGCACATCACGAAGATCCAGCCGTCGGCGGTCGGGAAGGTCTGCACCGGCGCCACGGAGAAGTGGGCGCTCCTCTTCTGCCGCTCGGGAATATGCCCCTCGTTCAGGTACCAGATCGCGGCATATCCGAGTTGATGCAATGCGGCATCGAAAAGGCACGTGTCGACGTCGCACCCTTTGCCGGTGGTTTTGGCCTGCACCAGTGCGGCGAGAATGCCGACTGCCGCGGTGAGCCCCGTGGTGTGGTCGATCATCGAGGGCGCGCCGATGCGTGCGGGAGGCCCGCCGGGTTCGCCGGTGAGGGACATGAGCCCTGCCTCGGCTTGCATCAAGTAGTCGTACCCGGGCCAGGACGCCCGGTCGTTGTCGCGCCCGTAGGCCGAGATGTGGCCGCACACGAGCGAGGGCTTCAACTTTCCCAGGGTCGCGTAATCGAGGCCCATCTTCGCCGGCAGGTCGCCGCGCAGGTTGTTCATCACGATGTCGGCGCCGAGCGCGAGGGACTGCAGCGCCGCCTTGCCCTCGGCGGTGCGCAGGTCCAGCGCCACGCTCTTCTTGTTGATGTTCCAGGTCTGGAAATACTCGCTGTCGCCGTCGCCCAGCAGGAAGGGGCCGGTCTTGCGCGCGGGATCGCCACCGATCGCGATGTTCTCCACCTTGATGACTTCCGCGCCGAGGTCGGCCATGAACATCGAGCTGTAGGGGCCGGCGCCGAACTGCTCGACCGAGACCACGCGCACGCCGTTGAGGGGTTTCATCGCGACTCCTTGGGGTCCTCCGCATGCTCGATGCGGAACTTGGTGTTGTGGCTGAAGCGGTCGCTGGGATAGTACCCGGCGCTCGCCATCACCATGCGGTCCTGCGCGTCGAAGTACTGGCGGCAGATGTAGAGGGCGGGGCTGCCCGGGCGGGACTTGAGGATGCGCGACTCGGCGGTCCGCAATGCGACGGCCACGATCTGCTGGCGCACCTCGGCGATGCGCACGCCATGGTGCCGCTCGATCAGGCCGAAGACGGGTTGTCCCGCGGTGTCGATCAGGTCCAGCACCGCCGCGTGCTCGGGGCGCACGAAGATGCTCATCGACGCCACCGGCACCGTGCCCCCGGGGAGGAACCGCAGCACCGTGGCTTCATGCCACTCCGAGCCCTCTTTCACCGAGAGCTGCTCCATGAGCGCCTCGTCGGCGATCAGCACGCGGCGCTTCAGCACCCGCATGCGCGTGGCCTCGACGAACTGGATCAGCTCCTTCAGCGTCCCCACGCCCTGCATGAAGCGGGTGCGCGGCGCGCGCGAGCGCACCACCGTGCCCACCCCGGCGCGCGCGAGCAGCAGGCCCTGGGACTTCAAGTCCCGCAGCGCTTCGCGAACGGTGTGCCGGCTCACATCGAAGCGCTGCTGCAGCTCCGCCTCGGTGGGAATCTTCTGGCCGAGCTTGTAGCGGCCCGACTCGATCTCGTCGGAAAGGTGGCGCGCTAGGTTGACAGATTTGCCCGGCATGGGCATATTGTACGGACAAACGAACAAAGTAGTAAACCCCATGCCTCCCGAAATCACCGCCGCCGGCGCGCGCAAGCTCGTCAAGGACGAGACGGCGCTGCTCGCGTCGCTCGTGGCGCTCGATGGCGCGCGCGTGCTCGAGCTGGGCTGCGGCGCCGGCGAGTTCACCCGCCGCCTCGCGCAAGCCTCGCCCATCGCAACGATCGTGGGCTACGAGGTGGACGAGATCCAGCACGGCAAGAACCTCGCCGCGCCCGCCACGCCCAAGGTGACATTCGCCGCGGGCGGCGCCGAGGAGATCGAGGCCGACAGCGCTTCGGTCGATGGCGTCGTGATGATGAAATCGCTCCACCACGTGCCGGTGGAGTCGCTCGATGCCGCGCTCGCCGAAATCGCCCGGGTGCTGAAGCCGGGGGGCTGGCTGTATGTTTCGGAGCCGGTCTTCGACGGCCCCTACAACGAGGTGGTCCGGCTGTTCCACGATGAGAGCCGGGTGCGGCGCGAGGCTTACGCAGCCCTGGGACGCGCGGAGCAGCGCGGCGTGCTCGAGCAGGAAAAGGAAATCCATTTCGCCTCGGAAGTCACCTACCGCGATTTCGCCGACTTCGAGCGCCGCATGATCGCCGTCACCCACACCGAGCACCACCTTTCCCTCGGGCTGCTCGCGCGCGTGCGCGAGCGGTTCGAATCCCACATGACGCCCGAGGGCGCGCGTTTCGTGCGCCCGATGCGGGTCAACCTGATGCGCCGCCCGGCGGTGTCCCGGTCC
>JANMHV010000053.1:0-2010 GCA_031375445.1 Burkholderiales bacterium
GCAAGTTCCAGATCCGCGTGTTTGGCGCCGGTGAAATCGTGCCCGCATTCGGCACGGTCGATGCAGTCCAGCAGGGCACGGTCGAATGCACGCATACCGCGGGCTATTACTTCGTCGGCAAGAACAAGGCATTCGCGTTCGATACGACAGTGCCGTTCGGCATGAACCAGCGCCAGCAGAATGCGTGGATTTACTGGGGCGGCGGCCTGCAGCTGATGCGCGACTTTCTGAAGGACTACAACATCATTTCTTTCCCGGCCGGCAACACGGGCACGCAAATGGGCGGCTGGTTCCGCAAGGAAGTGAAGACCGTCGCGGACCTGAAGGGCGTCAAGTTCCGCATCGCGGGTCTTGGCGGCGACGTGTGCGCGCGGCTGGGGATCGTGCCGCAGCAGATCGCGGGCGGCGACATCTTCCCGGCGCTCGAGCGCGGCGTCATCGACGGCGCCGAGTGGGTCGGCCCCTACGACGACGAGAAGCTCGGCTTCTACAAGGTGGCTCCCCACTACTACTACCCCGGCTGGTGGGAATCCAACTCGATGTACTCGTTCTACGTGAACATCAAGGAATGGGAGAAGCTTCCCAAGGAATACCAGGCGGCCTTCGAGGCCGCGGCCTACGAGGCCAACCTCGACATGATGGCGGAGTACGACTTCAAGAACCCCCAGGCGCTGCGCTCGCTGGTCTCCAAGGGAGTCAAGCTGCACGCGTTCTCCAACGAGATCATGCGCGCCGCCTACGACGCGGCCCACTCGCTCTACGACGACGAGTCGGCGAAGAATCCGGCGTTCAAGAAGATCTACGAGCCGTGGCGCAAGTTCCGCGACGAGCTCTACCTGTGGCACAGCGCGGCGGAGCAGACCTACGCCACATTCGTGCTGTCGCAGCGGTCGAGGAAGTAGGAAACCCGCTACTCGAACGCCGCGCCTCGCAGCGCCACGCCGTGGGCGCCGCGACGGCGCGCCTCGTCGAGGTCCCCCCGCGTGAGCCCGCCGATCGCATAGATCGGCATCGGGCGCTCGCGGGCGAGCGCCTCGAATGGCTCCCATCCCAGCGGCGACATGCCGGGGTGCGACGCCGTGGTTCGCACCGGGCCCAGCACCGCGTAATCGACGTTGAGCTCGGCGGCGCGATCGAGCTCGCGCCCGTCATGGCACGACGCGCCGAGGAGCGAAGCCGTCGGCCGCTCGGGCACCGCCATCAGCTGGACCGAAGTCATGTGCAGCCCGCCGCATTGCGGGTACGCGCCGCAATCGCCGTTGACCACCACCCGCGAGCCGCCCGCCTCCACATGGGCCAGCGTGCGCGATAGCAGATGCTGCGTCTTCTGGGCGTCGAAGGTCTTCTCGCGCAGCTGCACCAACAGTCGCTCATGCAGCGCCGCGTGCGCCACGGCGAGCACCCACGCGTCGACTCCCATCTCCGCGGCGTTCGAGACCACCATCACGGAGGGCAGGGCAAGGGCCGCGAGCACCGGGCCGTTCGCGGGCAGCATGGGTGATACGTCGGGATGGCCGAGCTTCTGCCAGCGAATGTCCTGGTCCTCGAGCGGCTGCGGCTCGCCGTCCCACGCCGTCACGCGGAAAAAATGCAGGCGCACCGTGGCGTGGGTGTAGACGTGGCCGCGGGTGATCCAGGGTGTTGCCTCGCGGATCTCGATGCCGAGCTCCTCGCGGACCTCGCGCACCAGCGCCGCTCGGGCATCCTCGCCCGGTTCGATCTTGCCACCGGGAAACTCCCAGTAGCCGGCGTAGGCCTTGCCCTCCGGGCGCTGCGCCAGGAGGAACTCCCCCGGCCGCACGATGACCGCCGCCGCCACTTCGGTGATTTTTATGCTCAAGGGACTAAAGCCTCACCACGAAGGACACAAAGGGCACAAAGGGAACCCGGGGCTAAAGCCCGGAATCTCTCGCCAGTTTGACGCGGGGCTAAAGCCCCGCTCTCCCACCGAAAAAACAAAAAATCTTTCACCACAGAGGACACAAAGGGCACAAAGAAAACAGAGTCAAA
>JANMHV010000059.1:0-24069 GCA_031375445.1 Burkholderiales bacterium
GGGCCGACCTCGCGCTGGTTGATCAGGCACTTCTTCGCCTCGTGCACGAACTCGATCGGGTCCTCGACCGTGAGGATGTGGCCGTACTCGTTCTCGTTCACGTCGTTGACCATGGCCGCGAGCGTGGTGGACTTGCCCGAGCCCGTGGGGCCGGTGACCAGCACCAGGCCGCGGGGGTACTTGGCGATCTCGGCGAAGATCTTCGGCGCGTTCAGTTGTTCGAGGGTGAGCACCTTCGACGGAATGGTCCGGAACACGGCGCCGGCGCCGCGGTTCTGGTTGAACGCGTTCACCCGGAAGCGCGCGAGGTTCGGGATCTCGAACGAGAAGTCGACCTCCAGCGTTTCCTCGTACACCTTGCGCTGGGTGTCGTTCATGATGTCGTAGACCATCCCGTGCACGTCCTTGTGCTCGAGGTTGGGCACGTTGATGCGCCGCACGTCGCCGTGCACGCGGATCATCGGCGGCAGGCCCGCGGACAGGTGCAGGTCGGAAGCCTTGTTCTTGACCGAGAAGGCGAGGAGTTCTGCGATATCCATGTGGTGAGGTCCCTGGGGTCGGAGGCGCCGCGGATGGGATCGCGGGAGGAGGTTGTAGAATGCGCCTCGAAAAGTCGATTCGATTATGTCCACAATCGCCGCCAACCTGCAAGCCATCGGACGGCGCATTTCCGAGGCGTTACAAGGGGATAGCCGCACGGTCACGCTGGTCGGCGTCACCAAGGGCCATCCGCCCGAGGCCGTGCGTGCCGCCTGTGAGGCCGGGTTGCGCGATTTTGGCGAGAGCTACGTGCAGGAAGCGCTGCCGAAGATGGCCGCTCTCCAGCAGCTCGGCGCCACCTGGCACTTCATCGGCCACCTGCAGGGCAACAAGGCCGCTGCCATCGCCGAAAGCTTCGACTGGGTCCACGGCGTCGACCGCGCGAAGCTCGCCGCCGCACTTTCCCGGGGGCGCCCCGAGGCTCGGGGAGACCTGAACGTGCTGCTGCAGGTCAACATCAGCGGCGAGGCCACCAAGGGGGGTGTCGCCCCCGGCGAGGCCCTGCCGCTCGCCCGCGAGATCGTCGCCCTGCCGCGCCTCAGGCTGCGCGGCCTGATGGGGATGGCGAGCGACACGGACGATCCGGGGGTGGCGCGCGCGCAGTTCGCGAGCCTCGCCCAGGTGCGCGCGGAGCTCGCGCGTGAAGGCTTCGCCCTCGACACCCTGTCCATGGGGATGAGCGGCGACTTCGAGGCGGCGATCGCCGAGGGCTCCACCCTCGTGCGCATCGGCACCGCCATTTTCGGTGAACGCAATCGCGAGAGGGCCGCGTGAAGATCGCATTCGTAGGCGGGGGAAACATGGCGAGCGCCATCATCGGCGGGCTGCTGGCATCGGGCCGGAGCCCCGCGCAGATCGTGGTGGCCGAGATCGATCCCGAGGCGCGGGCGCGCATGGCGATGAATTACGGCGTCTGCGCCATCGAGGCGCCGGGACCCGAGCTCGCCACGGCGGAAACCATCCTCCTCGCGGTGAAGCCCCAATCCATGCGCCAGGTGGCCCTCGCACTGGCCCCCCACGCCACGCGCGCCCTCGTCGTTTCCATCGCCGCCGGCATCCGGGTGGCGGACCTGTCCCGCTGGCTGGGCGGTCACGACCGCATCGTGCGCGCCATGCCCAACACCCCGGCGCTGGTGCACGCGGGCATGACCGGGCTGCACGCCGGCCCCGGCGTGGACGACGCCGACCGCGCCTCGGCCGAGGAAATGATGCGGGCCGTGGGGGCGACACTCTGGTTCGAGAAGGAGGGGGACCTGGACGCCGTCACGGCGGTCTCGGGCAGCGGCCCCGCCTACGTGCTCTACGCCATCGAGGCGCTCGAGCAGGCCGCGCGGGAGCTGGGGCTTGCGGACGCCGCCTCCCGCTCGCTCGCCCTCTGGACCTTCGTGGGTGCCGCCAAGCTCGCCATCGAGCGCGGCGAGGATCCGCGGGTGTTGCGCGCCCAGGTGACCTCGAAGGGCGGCACCACCGAGCGCGCGCTGGAGGTGATGGAGCGGCACGGCATCAAGGAGCATTTCGTGGCGGCGGTGAAGGCCGCCGCCGACCGGTCGCGCGAGCTGGGCGACGCCCTCGGAAAGGATTGAAGTGATCACCCAGGCCATCGCCTTCGTAGTGGACGTGCTGCTCACCCTGTTCATCCTGGCCGCCCTGGTGCGGTTCTGGATGCAGGCCCTGCGGGCGCCCTCCGGCAACCCGATCGCCCAGTTCACCATGGCGCTCACCGATTTCGCGGTGAAGCCGCTGCGGCGGGTGGTGCCGGGATTGATGAAGCTCGACTGGGCCTCGCTCATCGTGGCCTGGGTCGCGGCCTTCATCCTCCAGGTGGTGCTGGTGCTGCTCCTCGGGGCGAACCCCCTGGAGCACCCCGAGGCGCTGTCGGTGATCCTCTTCATGGCGTTCGTGAAGCTGATCCGGCTGTCGATCTACGTCTTCATCGGCGCCATGATCCTGCAGGCGATCCTTTCCTGGGTGAACCCCTACCACCCGGTCGCGCCGTTCTTCAACGCACTCACGGCGCCCTTCCTGCGCCCCCTCCGGAAGGTGGTCCCGACCATCGGCGGGGTGGACATCACGCCGATCCTCGTCCTGATCGTCTTCCAGCTGATCCTCATGCTCCCCGTGGCGGCGCTGGAGCAGGAAACCGTCCGGATGCTCAGCCGGGCGCTGGTCTAGCCGGGCCGTCTTCCCCGCAGCTGTCTTCCCCGCGCAGCTGCCTTCCCGCGCAGCTGTCTTCCCCGCGAAGGCGGGGATCCAAGGCGTTTCGCCCCCCGTTTTCCGCGATTCGTCGCTTTCCGGTGGTGGGTCGAGTCCCGCGAACCTAGAGTTCGCTCATCGCTTCGAAGCAACCCCAACCCAGGAGAGCCCCCAATGATCACCGTCCTCGCCACCGCCCTCGCCGTCGCCTTTTTCGTCTCGATCGCCGCCACCGTCGCCGTCAACGTGGCCAGCGTCGGCTCCTACGCCTGAGCCCGGCCTGTGCGCGGCGTCACAAAGCGCCCGTGCATTGGTCCCTGCCGCGATTGCGCAACCTGACGCTGAAACTGTCACAGATGCCCCGTAGCCTTGCTTCCATCATGAAGAACCGATCCCTCACCTCCCCGCGCGCCACCTGGCGCGAGCACTTCCTCGCCGTCGCGCGGGAAGCCCAGGTCGATTCCGGCCCGTTCCGGACCGCCCGCGCGGGGCTGAAGTCGCGCGCGCTCGCCTCCTTCCCCTCCCTCTCCGCCCGGATCCGCATCCCGGCCTCCGCCACCGCCTGACCGGTTGCCCGCCGCCGGCCGAAAGGTTACGGCGGCAAGTCAGGAAAGTGCCGCAAGTCACTCTGTTGCTTGGCGATATTCGGCTACACTGGGTTTCGATTCCCCAGGTGCCCCGCCGACCCGCATGGACGCTGCCGCCTCCTCGACGCGCTTCGAGACCGAGATCGCCCGGTACAACCGCTGGCGCGAAGAGCTCACCCAATCCGTCCACGCGTACCACGACTGGCTCGAATCCAATGGCCAGCTCGACGTCCAGCAGTCGATCCGCTTCTACGACCTGCTCGAGAACCTGAACAAGGGCCGGCTGATGCTGGCCTTCCTGGCGGAGTTCTCCCGCGGCAAGTCGGAGCTCATCAACGCCCTCTTCTTTTCCAGCTTCAAGGAGCGGCTGCTGCCCTCCGACGTGGGCCGCACCACCATGTGCCCGACGGAGATCTTCCACGACCCGTCGGAAGAGCCGTATCTCAAGCTCCTGTCGGTCGAGACGCGCTACCGCGACGAGTCGATCTCGCAACTGAAGAACATGCCGGTGGAGTGGTCGAAGATCCGGCTCAACACCAACAGCGCCAAGGACATGAAGCAGGCGCTGAAGGCCCTGGCCGACACCAAGAAGGTGTACGCGCTCGAGGCCCGCATGCTGGGCCTGGCACCCATGGTGAACGAGAAGGGCGAGCTCCCCGGCGAGGAAGAGCTGGTGGAAGTGCCGGCGTGGCGCTATGCCATGGTCAACTACCCGCACCCGCTGCTCTCCAACGGGCTCTCGATCCTCGATACCCCGGGCCTGAATGCGCTGGGCATGGAGCCGGAGCTCACGGTGAGCACCATTCCGAATGCCCACGCGGTGCTCTTCCTGCTGTCGATCGACACCGGCGTCACCAAGAGCGACCTCGAGATCTGGGAGCGCTACGTGCGCCCGGGCCTGCCGCAGAAGGTGGCGGTGCTGAACAAGATCGACCTCATGTGGGACGAGCTGAAGACCCCGGCCGAGGTGGAGAAGGCGATCGAGCGCATGGTGGTGAACACCGGCCAGCACCTGAACATTCCGCTCACCCGCATCTTCGCCATCTCCGCCCAGCGCGCGCTGCTCGCCAAGATCAAGGAGGACCCGGAGCTCTTGAAGAAGAGCGGCATCGAGGAGCTCGAGCGCTTCCTGGCCGAGAGCATCGTGCCGATGAAGCGCCAGATCCTGTGCCGGGCCGTGGTGAGCGAGATCGGCGGCATGATGACCTCGTCGCGCGCGCTGCTCTCGAAGAAGCAGCAGGCGAATGCGAACGAGATGGTCGAGCTGAACGGCTTGGTCGGCAAGAGCCGCGAGGTGGTCACCAAGCTCTGGGCCAGGATCACCGCCGAGAAGAACGCGTACAACGCGGCGCTGGCCGAGTACAAGGTGAACCACGGGCAGTTCAGCACCAAGAAGGCGGCGCTGATGGACATGCTCAACCCCGCCAAGCTCGATGCGATGCTGGCGAAGAACGCGCAGTCGATGGAAGACTCGTGGGTCACCGTGGCGCTGCAGAAGTCGATGCGTGACCTCACCCGCGAGATGAGCGACGACTTCGAGCGCGTGTTCTCCGCTTCCGAGGACATCAAGAAGCTGATGCAGGGCGTGTACAACACCTTCATCGCCAAGTTCGGCTTCCAGAAGATGCAGCTGCCGTCGCTGGACCTCGATCCGCACCGCACCAAGTTGAAGCTCCTGGTGCACGAGACCGACGCCTTCGCCAAGGACCCCGTGAACGTGGCCCACTACAAGGGCCCGTTCGTGAAGAAATTCCACGGCACGCTGGTGCGCCAGGCGCGCTCGATCTTCCTCGAGGCCAAGACCCAGAGCGAGCGCTGGATGGCGGCGGTGACGCTCCCCCTTGAAGTGCAGATGAAGGACCACAAGGCGGCGCTGCAGGCGCGCCTGGACAGCCTTTCCAAGATCAACGAGAAGACCAGCACCATCAACGAGCAGGTGGCGCTGGTGAAGAAGGCGGAGGAGGATCTTCGCCGCCAGCGCAACATGATCGAGAACCTCATCGCGCGGGTCACGGCGCAGGAGGAAGGCGCCTCCCTCGAACGCGAGATCGCGGTGCCGGAGCTGCCGACCATCGACCGCACCATGGACCATCGCGCCGTGGGCGATCGCACCATGGAGCAGCGCGCCGCCCCGAAGCCCGCGCCCGCACCCGTGAAGCCCGCGCAGCCGCTCATTTCCGACGACCTCATGTCGCAGCTCGGGCCTTCTGCGAAGCCCGCCGCCCCCGCGTTCGATCCCAACGCCACGCAGAAGCTGCCCGAGGGCGCCGACCGCACCGCGAGGCTGAACCCCGGCGACACGCAGCGCCTCGATACGCAGAAGTCGCCGACCTCGACGCAGCGGCTCGATGCGCAGCCGGCTCCCGCGCCCATTTCCACCCAGCGGCTCGACGTGACGCAGCCTGCTCCGACCATCACGCAGCGCCTCGATGCCACCAAGCCCGCGCCGACCACGACGCAGCGCCTGGACGTGCCGAAGCCTGCGGCCACGGACACGCAGCGCCCCGACGCCGGGAAGTCGCCCACGACCACGCAGCGACTCGATGTCCCGGCGCCCGCGCCCGCCAAGGCGGCTCCCGTGACCGCCCCGCCGTTCAACCCGGGCGCGACGCAGCCGCTGCCGGGCGGCAAGCCGGCGGTGCCCACCAGCGCGCCGCCCGTCGCCTCCGAGTCCGAGCGAACCACGCGAATCAAGGCGCTCGACCCGAATTACAAGCCGGACGCCACGCAGAAGCTCGACGTGCCTACGGCTCCGCCCATCCCCGCCGGGACGCCTAGCGACGCCGAGGTGACCCAACGCCTCGACGATTCGATCTGGCGCCTGCAAGAGGCCAGGCGAATCCTGCAGAAGCTCCCGCAGAAGAACTGAAGCCGTGCGAAAGCCCCTGCTGCTCCTGCTTCTCGCGGGGGTGGCCGTGGCCGCGCCGGCAGCGGTCCTTCCGCTCAAGTTCTCCTTCACGGTCGATACTTCGGCCGCGTTCATCTGGGCCGAGAGGCCGGTGATGGAGCCTTCGGGGAAGGTTCGCTACCTTTTCCGTTGCATCGGCGGGCGCACCGAATTCCTGGAGAGCCTTGGCGACTGGGCCGGAAGCGTGTTCGGCGCTCCCCTCACCTGCACCCTTTCGAGCCCGGGTTACCACGTCGAGTACACGCACCTCGCCGAGGAGGACACGGCTGCCTGGCTCACCCGCGGGGCGTTCATGTGGGAGGACCTCGTCGGAGCGTGCGGCGACTATCCGGAGTTCGGCCGCGTCCGCACCTTTCGCACCCGGGATGTCGGCGTCACGCTGCATGCCGCCGAGCGCGAGATCGTCGATGGCCGTCTGGCTCGCTTCCGGATGGACGTCTCGATCAGGCCTGTCGCCCCGGCACCGCTGCGCTACACCGCGCGGCCGGGATACCTGGACCCGCGCGGCGATTGCTCGCAAGTTCGCGAGCGGGCGGAGCCCCGGTACACCCGAAGATGGTGAGGCGACCCTAAACGAGGATCACGTCGTACTGCTCCTGCATGTAAGCCGTTTCCACCTGCATGGAAATCGGCTTGCCGATGAAGTCCCCCAGCTCCGTGAGCCCGGCCGATTCTTCATCCAGGAACAGGTCGATCACCTTCTGCGCGGCGAGGATGCGGTACTCCTTCGCGTGGAACTGGCGGTCGGCGCGCAGGATTTCGCGCAGGATCTCGAAGCAGATCGTCTGCGGGGTCTTCAGCTCCCCGCGCCCCTTGCAAACCGGGCAAGGCTCGCACAGCACGTGGGCGAGCGACTCGCGCGTTCTCTTGCGCGTCATCTCCACCAGCCCCAGTTGCGAGAAGCCATTCACCGTCACGCGCGTGCGGTCTCGACTCAGCGCCCTCTTGAATTCAGCCAGCACCGCATCGCGATGCTCCACGCTCTCCATGTCGATGAAGTCGACGATGATGATGCCGCCGAGGTTGCGCAACCGCAGCTGCCGCGCGATCGCCAGGGTGGCTTCGAGGTTGGTCTTGAAGATGGTGTCGTCGAAGGAACGCCCGGAAACGAAGCCGCCGGTATTCACGTCTACCGTGGTGAGTGCTTCGGTCTGGTCGACGATCACGTAGCCGCCGCTCTTGAGATCCACGCGCCGTCCGAGCGCCCGCTCGATCTCGTCCTCCACGCCGAAGAGGTCGAAAAGCGGCCGCTCGCCGGTGTAGTGCTCGAGGATCGGCAGCGCCTGGCGCGTATAGCGCGAGGCGAACTCCTGCAGTTTCCCGTGCGTCTCGCGCGAATCGATCACGATGCGCTCGGTGGTGTCGGTCACGAGGTCGCGCAACACTCGCGTGGCGAGCGAGAGGTCCTGATAGAGCAGCGCCTGCGGTGCCGCGGTCTGCGCGGCGAGCTGGATCTGCTTCCACAGCGTGATCAGGTATTCGATGTCGGCGGCGAGCTCGACCTCGGTCGCGGCCTCGGCCACGGTGCGCACGATGAAGCCGCCGGTCTCGCCGGGCGGGATCAGCGAGTGGAGCTTCACGCGCAGGCTCTCGCGCTCGGCCTCGTCCTCGATGCGCTGCGAGATGCCGATGTGCGGATCCTGCGGCAGGTACACCAGCAGCCGCCCGGCGATGGAGACCTGGGTCGAAAGGCGCGCCCCTTTGCTGCCGATGGGGTCCTTCACGACTTGCACGAGGAGGGTCTGGCCTTCGGAGAGGATCTTCTCGATCGGCCGCTCGACGCCATTGGCGCGCGACATCCAGATGTCGGCCACATGCAGGAATGCCGCGCGGGGAAGCCCGATCTCCACGAAGGCCGATTGCATGCCGGGCAGCACGCGGCAGACGCGGCCGAGATAGATGTTGCCGACCAGCCCGCGGCTCGAGACACGCTCGATGTGCAGCTCCTGCACCGCGCCCTGCTCGGTAACCGCCACCCGCGTCTCCTGCGGCGTGACGTTGATGAGGATCTGCTCGTTCATCGGTGGTTTCGAAACCACAGATGAACACAGATGAACACGGATGGTTCAGGGAATCGAATGGCGCGCCGGACTTGAACCGGTCTGTTCACTAGCTTGCTATGCGGTGCGCCCCCTGGAATCCGCGTTCATCTGTGTTCATCCGTGGTTTTCCTGGTTATGGCAATTCAAGGCACTGTTACGCCGAATAGTCGCAGGAGGTTGACCGTCTCGTAAAGCGGCAGCCCCATGACGCCGGTGTAGCTGCCCTCCAGCCGCTCGACAAAAGCCCCCGCCCGGCCCTGGATGCCGTAGGCCCCGGCCTTGTCGAACGGCTCGCCGGTCTGGATATAGGCGGAGATCCGCGACTCGTCCAGCGCGGCGAAGGTGACCCGCGATTCGCTCACCGCGATCTCGAAGCGGTCCTCGAGCTGCAGCGCCACGGCGGTGAGGACGCGATGCTGGGTGCCGGAGAGGAGCTCGAGCATTCGTATCGCATCATCGCGGTCGGCGGGCTTGCCGAGGATCTCGGTGCCCAGCACCACCGTGGTATCGGCCGCCAGCACCGGCTTTCTTTGCAGGCCGCGTCGCATCACCACCCGCTGCCACGCCGCCTGGCTCTTCAGCCGCGTGACCCGCCGCACGTAGTCCTCGGGCTGCTCGCCCGGCAGCGCCGACTCGTCGGTGTCGGAATCCTGGCGGGTGCCTTCGCGGAAGAGGAGCGGCTCGAACTTGACGCCGATCTGGGCGAGGAGCTCGCGGCGGCGGGGACTGCGGGAAGCCAGGTAGATCATGAAATCTCGGGCGGGTCCGGCACCACGGGAAAGAGCTTGCCCAGGCGCTGGTGGATGGCGGCCGCGGTCTCGCGCGGCTGGGTCTCGATGGCGAAGTGGGGGCCGGGGAAACGCAGCACCTCGGCCTTCTCGCACACGGTCTCGAGGTGGGCCTGGGCTTCGGGGCCGACCACGAGGTCGGAGTTGTATTGCAGCAGCACCACGGGGATGCGCAGGTTGCGCAGCTGCGCGCCCACGTCCTCGGTGGCGATAAGTCGCAGGCGCTCGCCCAGCACGTCGTCGCCGAGGCCGGCGATGGCGCGCGTGAAGCTGTCGGACCAGCGGCGGCGCCTGGCGTCTCGCGTGGGCACCGGGGGCAGCATCGCCTGCCCGAACTTGATCAGCGAGGGCCAGGAGGCGCCGACCGACGCGGCGAGCCCCACCGGATTGCGCGCGAACGAGCCGCAGAGGAAAAGGGCCTTCACGCGCGGGTCGATTGAGGCCCAGCGGGCAGCGACCAGCCCCGAGAACGATTCGGCGACGAGCACCGGGTTCCAGTCCACGGGCGTATCGGCGATGGCGTGCACGCGGTAGTGGTCCAGCGTCCCCAACATGCGGTTGGGATACGTGACCGCCCGCACTTCATGACCCAGGCGCGCGAGCGCGTCCGTGAACTCGCGCCGCAACGTGCCGTCGCCGTCGAACCCGGGCATGAAGACGATCTGGCTCATTCGCGATGATACGGGTGCCGCGCCAGGATCGACCAGGCGCGGTAGAGCTGCTCGGCCAGCAGCACCCGCACCATCCCGTGGGGCAGCGTGAGCTGCGACAGCGACACCAGCTTGTCGGCGCGCTCGCGTACCGCCTCGGAATGGCCGTCGGCGCCGCCGATCGCGAACACGGGGTGGGAGCCCTCGCGCATCCAGCCCGCCAGCAGCACCGAGAGGCCCTGGGTGGAGATGGCCTTGCCGCGCTCGTCGAGCGCCAGCAGCGTGCCCCCGGGCGGCATCGCGGCCACGACGCGCTCGCCTTCCAGTTCCTTCGCGCGCTCGACGCCACGGCCCGCGCCGCGCTCCTCGGGCTTCAATTCCGTGAGCTCCACCCGGATCTCCGGGGGCATGCGCCGCACGTACTCCTGGTACCCCTCCTGGATCCATGCCGGCATTCGATGCCCGACCGACAGGATCGTCACTCGCATTCGATCAGGCGGCGGCAGGCTTGCGTCGCGAGGGAGCGGCGCGCCGCTTCGCC
The DNA here is from genome assembly GCA_031375445.1 of Burkholderiales bacterium. Lineage (GTDB taxonomy): Bacteria > Pseudomonadota > Gammaproteobacteria > Burkholderiales > Usitatibacteraceae > Usitatibacter. Next base: position 10,250 of record JANMHV010000059.1, read on the forward strand.
GGGGGCGGATCCGCCGCTTCGGGGGCAGCGCGACGCTTCGGCGGCGAGGCCACGGGCACGGTGGAGTTCACCACCTTGTCGAACTTGCCCTCGCCCCACAGCTCCTCGAGGCTGTAGTACTCGCGGGCGGCCGGCATCATCACGTGCGTCACGATGTCGCCCGCGTCCACCAGGACCCATTCGCCGGACTCCTCGCCTTCGGTGCCGATGATGTCGGAGCCGGCTTCCTTGAGCGTGTCGCGGATGTGCCGCGCGAGGGATTTGGTCTGCCGCGCCGAGTCGGCGGTGGCGACCACGATCCAGTCGAAGAACGAGGTGACCTGGCGCACATCGATGGCGACGATGTCGCGCGCCTTGATGTCGCCGAGAGCGGAGATGACGAGTTTTTTCTTGGCTGCGGTGGTCGGTGTTTTCATCGGGTGGATTCCGTCGTGGCTTTCTCCCGTCCGTAGAGCCGGTGGGTCCGGACGTATTCGACCACGGGGTCGGGGGTGAGGTAGCGGATGGAGCCTCCTTCGCCGGCGATCGTCCGGAGGGAGGTGGAAGAAATCGCGATTGGCGTCATGACGTAGGTCATCACCTTGCCGGCAGGAGTTCCCAGCATCTCGCGCTGGTTCAGGGTCATTCGGGGCCAGGCATCCCGGGGAAAGCCTCCCGGGCCCTTGGATTCCCAATCCGGGTCCCCGGCGCGCACCGCCACCACGAAGTGCGCCAGGTCGAAGAGCTCGCTCCAGCGGTGCCAGGTGTCGATCTTGCGGAAGGCGTCGGAGCCCAGCAGGAACACGAGCGTTACGTCCGGGCCGCGCTCGCGGCGAATCTCGGTCAGCGTGTCGAAGGTGTAGCTCGGCCCGTCGCGGCGCATTTCCCGGTCGTCGACGTCGAAGCGGGCGTCGCGTTGGGTGGCGAGCTTAAGCATTGTCAGGCGCTCGTCGGCGCTGGCGTGGGCATCGCGGCCGCGGTGGTAGGGCAGCCCCGCGGGCACGAACAGCACCTGGTCGAGGTGGAACGCCTCGGCCACCTCGGTGGCGAGCCGCAGGTGGCCGAAGTGGACCGGGTCGAAGGTGCCGCCGAAGAGGCCCAGGGCTTTCGAGTTCAATGGCTCGGGCAAGTCAGGCGCGCACGTGCCCGTCCCCGAGCACGATCCACTTCTGCGACGTGAGGCCCTCGAGGCCCACTGGGCCCCGCGCATGCAGCTTGTTGGTCGAGATGCCGATCTCGGCGCCCAGCCCGTATTCGAAGCCGTCGGCGAAGCGCGTGGAGGCGTTCACCATCACCGAGCTCGAGTCCACCTCGCGCAGGAAGCGCTGCGCGCGAGACCAATCCTCGGTGACGATGGCGTCGGTGTGGGCCGAGCCGTACTTCGTGATGTGGGCGATGGCCTCGTCCACGCCGGCCACGATGCCGATGGTGACGATGGGCGCCAGGTATTCGGCGTAGAAATCGGCCTCGTTCGCGTCCTTCACGCCTTCCACGCCGGCGCGCTCGAGGACCGCGCGTGCCTCGACGCTGGCGCGCATCTCGACCCCCTTGGCGGCGTAGATGCGTCCGATGGCGGGCAGGACCTCAGCCGCGATCCCCTCGGCCACCAGCAGCGTCTCCATGGTGTTGCAGGTGCCGTAACGCTGCGTCTTGGCGTTGTCGGCGATGGCCACCGCCTTCGCGAGGTCCGCGCGATCGTCGACGTACACGTGGCACACGCCATCCAGGTGCTTGATTACCGGCACGCGGGCTTCCTTCGAGACGCGCTCGATCAAGCCCTTGCCGCCGCGGGGCACGATCGCGTCGACGTATTTCTCCATCGCCACCAGCTCGCCCACGGCCGCACGGTCGGGTGTCGCCACCAGCTGTATCGCGTCCTTGGGCAGCCCCGCCTCCTCGAGCCCCACCGCCAGGCACGCGGCGATCGCGAGGTTGGAGTGCAGCGACTCGCTGCCGCCGCGCAGGATGCAGGCGTTGCCGGACTTGAGGCACAGCGCTCCCGCGTCCGCCGTCACGTTGGGGCGCGACTCGTAGATGATGCCGATCACGCCGAGCGGCACCCGCATGTGGCCGACCTGGATGCCGGAGGGACGGAAGGTGAGGCCGGTGATTTCTCCCACGGGGTCGGGAAGCTTGGCGACCTCGCGCAGCCCGTCGGCCATGGATTCGATGGCCTTCGCGGTGAGCTTGAGGCGATCGATGAAGGCGTCGTCGCGGCCCTCGGCGCGCGCGGCCTTCACGTCGCGCGCGTTGGCGGCGAGGATCGACTTCTCGCGCGCCACCAGGGACTCGGCGGCGAGCTCGAGGGCGCGGTTCTTGGCGCCGGTGGTGGCTCGCGCCAGGGCCCGGCTGGCCTCGCGGGCGCGCTCGCCCATCGCGAGCACCAGGGCGCGGATGTCGACGGCGGCGTTCAGGTCATTGGGCATGGAGAGGTCGCCCGCTTACGCGGCGCGGTCCGATTCGCTGTCGAGCACGGGCTTCCCCGCGATGCCGAGGCAAAGCTCCAGCACGCTGTCCCACGGATCGCCGGTCTCCACGCCCTTGATCATGCGATCGATCCGGTGCGCTCGCAATAGCTCGCGGCGGAACGAGGCGGTGTCGTGGCGGCGCGCGGTGCGGTTGAGGGCGTCCACGCGGTCCGGCGGCATGAAGCGGCGCGGGCGCTGGTTGGCGGAGTAGGCCATCAGCGTGCGGATCTCCTCGGCCAGCGTCCAGAGGAGGAGCGGCAGCGGCTCGCCCTCGGCCTCGAGGGAAGCGAGGATTCGCGCCACGCGCGCCGGGTCTCCGGCATGGATCGCGGTGAGCAGCGTGTCGCGCTCGAACCGCGACACGTCGGTCACGGCGTCGCGAATCGAGTCGAGCGTCACTTCGCCCTGGGGGAGCAGGAGGGCCAGCTTCTCCACCTCCTGCTTGGCGGCGAGGAGGTTGCCCTCCACGCGATCGGCGAGCCATTCGAGGGTCTCGACGCTCGCGCGCTGCTGCTGGCGCGAGAGGCGCTCGGCCAGCCAGTCGGGCAGCTCGTCGCGGGTCACCGCCTTGGCTTCCACCAGCACGCCGGAGGCCTCGAGCGCCCCGAACCATGCGGTCTTCTGCTGCTGCCAGTCGAGCTCGGGCAGCAGCACCAGCGTCACCGCGTCGTCGGGCGGCTTTGCGGCCCACGCCGTGATCGCCTTGCCGCCCTCGGTGCCGGGCTTGCCGGTGGGAATGCGGATCTCGACCAGGCGCCGCGTGGCGAAGAGGGAGAGGTTCGAGGCGCTAGCGCCGAGGCGGCTCCAGTCCACGCCGGGCTCGGCGAAGAAGATCTCGCGCTCGTCGCAGCCGGATTTGCGCGCCGCGGCGCGGATGCGGTCGGCGGCCTCCAGCGCCAGCAGCGCCTCCGGGCCATGGATCGCGTAGAGGAGGCCGAGCCCCTTTCGCAGCTGGCCCTCGAGCTGGCGCGTGGCGATCTTCACCGGGCGCGCTGCGCGATCGCCACCTGGCGCAGGATCCGCCCTGCGAGCTCCGAGCGCATGTCCTTGAACAGCAATTCTTCCTCGGCTTCCTTCGCGACCGGCGCGGTCTCGCTGTAGGTCACGAGACGGCGCGCCTCGACTTCCGTGGAAGGAATGAGGGGCTCCTCGCGGCCGGGCACCTGCATCTCGTAGCGCACGATGAGTCGCAGCTGGAACTCGTAGACGCGGCCCGCGCCGGTGATGGTGTGCACGGTCTTGTCGCGCGCCTCGCCCACGAAACGCAGGATCAGCTCCGCCCCGGCCGCGGTGGGTGCCAGCTGCGTGGGGCCCAGCGTTCGGCGGACTTCGGTCGCGACGGTCGAGACGCCCACGGATGTGACGTGCAGCGCCTTCACGCCGATGGCGGGATCGCCGCGCAGCTGGAAGCCGCAGGCCGACAGCAGAAGCGTCATTCCCGTGAAGACGGGAACCCAATGCTTCCTAGACAACGACGTTCACCAGCCGGCCCCGCACGACGATCACCTTCCTCGCCGGCTTGCCTTCCATGAACTTCGACACGTTCGGGTCGGCCAGTGCCATCGCCTCGATCTCCTCGTGGCTGGCGCTCGCGGGCACGTCCATGTGGCCGCGCAGCTTGCCGTTCACCTGCAGCATGAGGCGGATCGAGTCCTGCACCAGCGCCGCCTTGTCGACCGCGGGCCAGGACTGGTCGATCAGCCGCGTGCCGGGACGCAGCTCGTTCCAGAGCGCGGTGGCGATGTGGGGCACGATGGGGCCGAGCATCAACATCGAGTCTTCGAGCACTTCCTGCGCCACCGCGCGGGCCGCGGGGTCCTTGTCCTGACCGTCTAGGTAGAGGTTCAGCAGCTCGCGCACCGCGGCGATGGCGGTGTTGAATTGCAGGCGGCGGCCATAGTCGTCGCCGACCTTCGCGATCGTCTTGTGGAGCTTGAAGCGCAGGTCGGCGAGGGGCTTGGATAGCTGACCCTCTCCCCGACCCTCCCCCAGGGGGGAGGGAGATACGTAGCGCTCCACCCTTCCGCCCTCCAGGTGGTCGTGCACCATCTTCCACAGGCGCTTCAGGAACTTGAATGAGCCCTCGACGCTCTCGTCCGACCACAGCACCGTGTCGGTGGGCGGGCTGGCGCTCATCACGTAGAGCCGCGCGGTGTCGGCGCCGTAGCGCTCGATCATGTCCTGGGGATCGACACCGTTGCGCTTCGACTTCGACATCGTGCCGATGCCGTCGTAGTCGACGGCGGAGCCGTCCGCCTTGAGCTTGGCGCCCGCGACCTTCCCCTCGGCATCCATCGCGAGGTCCACTTCCTCGGGCGAGAAGTACTCGACGCCGCCCTTGGCGGTGCGGCGCGAGAAAATGTGGTTCAGCACCATGCCCTGGGTGAGCAGGTTCGCGAACGGCTCGTCCGCCTTGACGAGGCCCATGTCCCGCATCGCCTTGGTCCAGAAACGCGCGTAGAGCAGGTGCAGGATCGCGTGCTCGATGCCGCCGATGTACATGTCGAGCGGCATCCAGTAATCGGCGCGCTCGTCCACCATCGAATTCGCATCGGGGCAGGCGTAGCGCATGAAGTACCACGACGAGTCGACGAAAGTGTCCATCGTGTCGGTGTCGCGCTTTGCCGGCCCGCCGCACTTCGGGCACTGGCACTCGTAGAACGCCGGCGACTTGGCGAGCGGGCTGCCGCTGCCATCGGGCACGAGGTCTTCGGGCAGCACCACGGGTAATTGCGCGTCCGGCACGGCCACGTCGCCGCACTGGCCGCACTGGATGATCGGGATCGGCGTGCCCCAGTAACGCTGGCGCGAGATGCCCCAGTCGCGCAGCCGGTACTGCACGCGCTTGGTGCCGAGTTCCATGGCGGCGAGATCGGCCGACACCGCGTCGATCGCAGCCGCCTGCGCCATGCCGTCGTACTTGCCGGAATTCACGTTGACGCCGGCCTGCTCGTACCAGGGCTGCCACGCGTCGGTCGAGTATTCCTGGCCGGCGACGTCGATCACCCGCTTGATCTCGAGGCCGTATTTCTTCGCGAAGGCGAAGTCACGCTCGTCGTGGCCCGGCACCGCCATCACCGCGCCCTCGCCATAGCCCATCAGCACGTAGTTGCCGACCCACACCTCCACCGGCGCCTTGGTGAACGGATGGAGGACGAAGAGGCCCGTGGGCATGCCCTTCTTCTCCATGGTGGCGAGCTCGGCCTCCTGCACGCCGCCCCTGCGGCACTCCTCGATGAAGGCGGCGAGCTGGGGGTTGTCGCGCGCGGCCTCGGTCGCGAGCGCGTGCTCCGCCGCCACCGCGGCGAAGGTGATGCCCATGATCGTGTCGGCGCGCGTGGTGAAGACCTTGAGGCCGGCCTTGTTGTCCTTCATGCGCGCGGCGGTCTGGGGCGCATAGGGCAGCGTGAATTCCACCCCGTAGCTGCGGCCGATCCAGTTGCGCTGCATCTGCTTCACCTGCTCCGGCCAGCCGAGGCCGTCGAGGGAATCCACCAGCTCGTCGGCATACTGGGTGATGCGCATGTACCACATCGGGATCTCGCGCTTTTCCACCAGCGCCCCGGTGCGCCAGCCGCGCCCGTCGATCACCTGCTCGTTGGCGAGCACCGTCATGTCCACCGGGTCCCAGGTCACCACGCCGGTCGTGCGGTAGATCACGCCCTTCTCCCACAGGCGCAGGAAGAACCACTGGTTCCAGCGGTAGTAGTCCGGCGAGCAGGTGGCGATCTCGCGCGACCAGTCGATGGCCCAGCCCATCGCCTGGCACTGCTTCTTCATGTAGGCGATGTTGTCCCATGTCCACTTCGCGGGCGGCACGCCATTGGCCATCGCCGCGTTCTCCGCGGGCAGCCCGAACGCGTCCCAGCCCATCGGAAAGAGCACGTTCATGCCCTTCATGCGCAGGTAGTGGTAGAGCGCGTCGTTGATCGTGTAGTTGCGCACGTGCCCCATGTGCAGCTTGCCCGAGGGGTACGGCAGCATCGGGACGCAGAAATACTTGGGCTTGGGCGAGGCGTCGGGGGCCGCGAAGGCGCGCGAGTCGGTCCATTCCTTCTGGACCGCGGGCTCGATCGCCCGGGGGTGGTATTGCGGATCCATGGGGGGTGCTGCGAGGAGGCTGTTTTTCAAGGGGAAATTATAGCCTGTCGCACCCTTCCGCCCCGGCTGGCCGTACACTGGCGCCACGCGACCACAGCACCGCGCGAGCGGGGGAGGCAGGAGGTGTCCGGAAGCCGCGTCTTGATCCTGCTCGGGGGCCTCCTTGCCCTCGTCGCCAGCGCTTCGGCGCTGGGCCAGGCCGCCGTGGTGGAGGCGGTCCAGTATCCCGCGTGGCTCGAGCGCGGGGGGAACGCGGTGCCGCTCGCGCCGGGCACGGCGCTCCAATCCCGCGACCAGGTGCGCACCGGCGCCAATGCCCGGGTGCACCTGCGATTGTCCGAGGGCAGTGCCGTGAAGCTGGGGGAGAACGCGCAGATCGTGATCGAGCGCATCGACGATCGCGGCGGCCTCAAGGGCGCGCTCGCGGTGCTCGCCGGCGCCTTCCGCTTCACCACCGACAAGCTCCTGCCCAATCGCCCCCGCGACATGTCGATCCGCGTGAAGAACGTGACCGCGGGCATTCGCGGCACCGACGTGTGGGGCAAGAGCACCGACGCGCGCGACCTCGTGTGCCTGCTCGAAGGACGCATCTCGGTCGCGGCCGAGGGCCATCCGCAGGTGACGCTGGACCAGCCGCTCGATTTTTACGTGAAGCCTCGCGACGGGGCGCCGACGGTGGCCAAGGTCGATCCGAAGCAAGTGGAGCAGTGGGCCCTCGAGACCGACATCGCTCGCGATGGCCCCGCGGCCCGCACCGGCGGGAAATGGCGCGTGGTGGCGGGCAAGTTCCCGAATCGCGACGAGGCGCGCGTGCTGCACCGCAACCTGCGCTCGGCGGGGTACCCCGCCGACCTCATCGGGGGACGCGACGGGGCCCTCTACGCGGTGCAGGTGACCGGATTCGCGGGCGAGGAGGAGGCCCGCGCGGCCATGGCGAACCTGCGCGGGGTGCCCGGCACCGGCATCCTCGTCATCTCCGAAACCGGATCATTGATTCGCTGAACGGAACTTCCGCGCGTCCCCGCCTGTCACTTATATGTCCCGCCTTTGCGGCGAGACAAGCAGTTGGGGCAGACAGTTGGGGCGCCGTTTCGGCGCCCTTTTTTTTCCCCTCCGCCGCGTAGGACAGCATTTATTTTTTGCGTTTTCCGGCATCGAATTCGCGGGTGACCCACTAAAATAACCGTTGTTCGCCTGAATTACCCCCCCGATGCGCGATTTCCTGTCCAATCTCAACCCCGAGCAGCTGAAGGCGGTGACGCTCCCGCGTGAGTGCGCCCTCATCCTGGCCGGCGCCGGCAGCGGCAAGACCCGCGTCCTCACCACCCGCATCGCGCACCTGGTCCAGTCGGGCGAGGCGAGCCCGGCGGGCATCCTGGCAGTGACCTTCACGAACAAGGCGGCACGGGAGATGCTTACTCGTCTCTCTGCCATGCTGCCCATCAATACCCGCGGCATGTGGGTCGGGACCTTCCACGGCATCTGCAACCGCATGCTGCGCGCGCACCACCGCGATGCGAACCTGCCCCAGCTGTTCCAGATCCTCGATTCCGGCGACCAGCTCTCGCTCATCAAGCGCCTGGCCAAGGCCCAGGCCATGGACGAGGAAAAGTATCCGCCGCGCCAGCTGCAGCAGTTCATCAACAGCGCCAAGGATGCGGGGCTGCGCGCCAACGCGGTGGAGGCGGGCGACGAGTTCACGCGCCGCATGGTCGCCTTCTATGCCGACTACGATGCCCAGTGCAATCGGGAGGGCGTGGTCGACTTCGCCGAGCTGCTGCTGCGCACCTTCGAGCTCCTCGCCAATCACCTGAACCTGCTGCAGCACTACCAGGCGCGCTTCCGCTACATCCTGGTGGACGAGTTCCAGGACACCAACAAGCTGCAGTACAAGTGGATCAAGATGCTGGCCGGCACCAACGGGTGCGTGTTCGCGGTGGGCGACGACGACCAGTGCCTGCCGGCGGGAACCCAGGTGGCGATGGCCGACGGGTCGCAGAAGCCGATCGAGGCGGTGCGGGTGGGCGATGAGGTGCTCTCCTGTTATGGCCCGGGGGATTTCCGCGCGGCGACGGTGAAGCAAACCCACGCCAGCGCGGCGAGGGGCGAATTGGTGGAGGTCACCACCCGCGAGGGGCGCATCCTGGTGAGCACGCCCGAGCACACGCACTTCGTGGAGTCCTGCAGGGTGGAGGCGGTCCAGGCCCCCGGCACCCGTCTCGGCGATTTTTCGGAGACGCTGGCCGCGGATGTCGAACCCGGGGACGCGATGCTCGACTACCGGGGGTTTCGAGACATCGTCTCGATAGTTCGCCGACTCGACGGTGCGAGGGCGAAGGTCTTCGACATCGACGTATACCCCACGCACAATTTCATCGCCTCCGGGCTCGTCACGCACAACTCCATCTACCGCTTCCGCGGCGCCGAAGTCGGAAACATGAACGAGTTCGTGCGCGATTTCGGCGTGAAGGAAGTGGTGAAGCTCGAGCAGAACTACCGCTCCCACGGCCACATCCTCGATGCCGCCAACGCGATCATCGCGCAGAACAAGGCGCGCCTCGGCAAGAACCTCTGGACCGATGCGGGCAAGGGCGAGGAGATCCGCGTCTACGCCGCCGCCAACGACGACGAGGAAAGCCGCTTCATCGTCGACGAGGTGAAGCAGCTGCACCGCGAGGGCATGAACCTCTCGGACATGGCGCTCCTATACCGCTCCAACGCCCAGTCGCGCATCCTCGAGCACGCGCTTTTCCGCGCCGGGTTGGCCTACCGCGTCTACGGGGGGCTGCGCTTCTTCGAGCGCCAGGAGGTGAAGCACGCGATGGGTTACCTGCGCCTCGCCTCCAACCCCGATGACGACACGGCCTTCACCCGCGTGGTGAACTTCCCGCCCCGCGGCATCGGCGCGCGTTCCATCGAGCAGCTCCAGGAGGCCGGCGAGCGCGGCATGGGTAGCCTCATGCACATCGCGCGCTCGGGCGTGGTCTCGGGCCGCAGTGGCACGGCGATCGCGCAGTTCGTCGCGATCATCGACTCGCTGCGGGATTCGAGCGAGACGCTGCGCCTGCCGGAGCTGATCGAGGAGATCCTCGAGCGCAGCCATTTGAAACAGCACTACGCCGCGGAGAAGGACGGGCAGGACCGCGTCGAGAACCTGAACGAGCTGGTGAATGCCGCTACCCTCTTCGCCGAGGATTTCGAGCACGGCCTCGAGCCCGCCGGCGAATCCCAGGAGGATGTGGCGGGTGTTGCCGGCACTCCGGAGCAGCAGGTGCTGGCCGCGTTCCTCGCGCACTCGAGCCTGGAGGCGGGAGAGCGCGAGGCGGGCCAGGGCCAGGACGCGCTGCAGCTCATGACGGTGCACTCCGCCAAGGGCCTCGAGTACAACGCCGTGTTCATGTCCGGCCTGGAAGAGGGCCTCTTCCCCCACGACAACAGCATGCTCGAGGATGGCGGCATCGAGGAGGAGCGGCGCCTCATGTACGTCGCCATCACGCGCGCGAGGAAGCGCCTGTACCTCTCCTACGCCGGCAGCCGCATGCTCCACGGCCAGCCGCGCTACGGCATCGTGTCGCGCTTCGTCGAGGAGATTCCGCCGCACCTCACCAAGTGGATCGTGCTGCCCGAGAAGCAATTCGACCTGAGGAGCCAGAACAGCTCCTTCTTCGGCCGCGGCAACAACGGCGGCGGGAGCGGATGGGGTTCGGGAGGTGGCCGCGCGCCGGCGCCGGATACAAACCGCTACCCCACGACGCCGCCTCGCGCGAGTTTCGAGACCAAGCGGCCCGACGAGCAGCCCTTCGCCGTCGGCCAGAACGTGCGCCATGCCAAGTTCGGCGACGGTGTCGTGATCAACTTCGAGGGCCGCGGTCTCGACGCGCGGGTGCAGGTGCGCTTCTCGCGCGAGGGCACCAAGTGGCTCGCGCTGCAGTACGCGAAGCTGGAGGCTGCGTAGGAAATAATGGGGTCAGGTTAGATTTCGATCCGCGCCCTGCCGGGCACGAAATGACCGAAATCTAACCTGACGGCCCCATTATTTCGGTGGACTGTCCCCCAGGGGTTCCGCCTTCCCGCCGAACACCTCGCGATACCCCACGTAGGTGCTGATGGCCATCATCGGGATGGCGACCAGCAACCCCAGCGCCCAGGGCACCAGGCTCACGAAGAAGAGCGCCATGAGCGCCACGCCGTAGGCCAACATCGCGCCCAGGTTCGAGAGCGCGGCGTAGACGCTCCAGCGGATGGCGTGCGTGGTGGTCATGTCGTGGAACGCGATCAAGGGTGGCGCGAACCACAGCGCGCCCTTCACGGCCACGGTGAGCAGGAAGCCGATCGCGAGGATCCACTCCTTGCCCTTCAGCAGCGCCACGTACTCGGTGAGCGTGGTGGTCTTGTTGTCGGCGTCGGAGGCGAGCGGCAGGCCCATCACCGCCATCAGCGCGAAGATCGCGATCTCGGCGATCAGCAGCAGGGCCCCCAGGTTCACCAGCGAGCGCAGGTTGCGGCGAAACCCGGAGAAGAGGTCGCCCATGGACACCTTGCCGCCGGCCTCCTGGCGCATCGCGGCCACGGCGAAGCTCGCGAAGAACGCCGGCTGCAGGAAGTTGGCGAGCACGCCGCCGATGAGCGGCACGAGGATCATGCCGAAGGTGACGATGAGCCACCCGGCGGTGAGCCCGATCCACGCCATCGGCTGGCGGCGAAACAAGTGGAAGGCCTGCCCCAACCAGCCCAGGCCGCGCTTGGCGGTGACCTCGGAGACGTGGATCGCCGCGTCCATCAGCCCTCGTCGGCCTCCAACGGATGGGCGTGGGCGACGTGGTGTTCCAGCAGCCGGCGCGAGAAGCCGTGGTCCTTCTCGATCGTCATTTCCGATTCGCGCGGGAAGTGGTTGTAGCCCAGGCGGCCGAGCCAGGTGCGCAGCGCCGCGCGGCGCAGCATCACCGGCCAGAGCTCGCGCTCCCGCGCCTCGAAAGGCCGCGCGGTTTCGTAGCCCTGCAGGAAAGCTTTCGAGCGCGCCATGTCGATGGTGGCATCGGGCCCCACGCACCAGTCGTTGACGGCGATCGCCACGTCGTAGGCCAGCACGTCGTCGCAGGCGAAGTAGAAGTCGATCACGCCCGCATGGCCGTCCTCCCACAGCACGTTGTCGTGGAAGTAGTCGCCGTGGATGATGCCCACCGGCAGCAAGGGTTCGCCGTGCTCCGCCTGGAAGGCGTTCTCGGCTTCGAGGAGCTCGTTCTCGGCGACGGACAGGCGCGGCGCCAGCTTCCGGGAGAACGCCTCGCGCCAAGAGCGCCCACGCCAGTTATCAAGGCTCGAATCGAAGTCCACCGCGGCCGCGTGGATGTGGCCGAGCATGGCGCCCGCGGCATGGCAGTCGTGCGCATTCGGCCGGGTGATCGGGGCGCCCGGCAGCCGCGTCACGATGGCGGCGGGCTTGCCGTTCAGCTCGGAAAGAAAACCACCGTCGTCGCGCGGCATCGGCTGCGGGCAGGCGACGCCGTTCCTGGCCAGGTGGTCCATCAGCCCCACGTAGAACGGCAGGTCCTCGCGCGGGATGTGCTCGAACAACGTGAGCACATAGCGGCCGGTGGTGGTGGTGAGGAAGTAGTTGGTGTTCTCGACGCCCTGCGCGATGCCCTCGAGCTGCTCGACTTCGCCCAGGGTGTAGTGCTCGAGGAGGGCCGCCGCCTCGGCGGGGGAAACCGGCGTGAATACGGACATCTAGGCGGGTTCGGCCTTCAGAATTCCAGCAGGACCCACTGGGGCACGCGCACGCCGCCGTCCAGCGTGTTGTCCTGCTTGGTGAAGGTGCCGTCGCCCTTGTGGTCCATGAGGACATAGGCGCGGCCGCCGCCTTTGGGCGTGACCTTCTGCATGTAGAGCTTGCCGCCCACGCGGTACTCCTGGACGGTGTCGCCGGACTCGGTGGTGCGGATGTTCACCTGGGGCTCGAGCGCCGGGTCGACCGCGGTGGCCGCGGGCAGCGGCGGCGGCTCGTCGAGGGGCACGGTGCCCGGGGGACGCGCGCGCGCCGTGGATTGGGCTGCGGCTTCGAAAGCCACGACGGCGAGAAAGGCGAGGAGGATTGCACGCATTTGGGAAGTTCCGTTTCGGATTCGAGTTTACCTTAGAGTGCGAGCTCGGCCTCCCGTTCAGCCGGGCTCGGCTCGAAGCCGCGCGTGTGGTAATGGTCGAAGATCGCGTCGACCACCTGCTGGGGATCGTCGATCACCTGCATCAGCTTCGGGTCGTCGGTGCCGATCATGCCGTCGGCGCGCAGCTGGCCGTTGATCCAATCGAGCAGGCCGCCCCAGAAGGCGCTGTTCACCAGGATGATCGGCACGCGCCGGATCTTGCCGGTCTGCACGAGTGTCAGCACCTCCATCAGCTCGTCCAACGTGCCGAAGCCGCCGGGCATCATCACGAAGGCACAGGAAAGCTTCACGAACATGACCTTGCGCGCGAAGAAGTGCTGGAAGGTCTCGGAGACGTCCTGGTAGGCGTTGCCGCCCTGCTCGTGGGGCAGCTTGATGTTGAGGCCCACGCTCGGGCTCTTGCCTTCGAAGGCGCCCTTGTTGGCCGCCTCCATGATTCCGGGGCCGCCGCCGGAGATCACCGAGAAGCCCGCGTCCGAGAGGCGGCGGGCGATGTCCTGGGTGACGCCGTAGTACGGATGCGTGGGCGTGGTGCGCGCGCTGCCGAAGATCGACACCGCCGGCTGGATCGACTGCAGCCCCTCGGTGGCGGTGACGAACTCTGCGATAATTTCGAACATCCGCCACGCTTCGCGCGCGGAATTCTGCGAGCTGCGAATGCGTTGCGGGTCCGAGGGAACGGGAACCTTTGGGGACGTGACGGCCATGGCGGCGATCCTACGGAATGGGAATGGAAACCACGAAGAAACGCCTGCTCCTGGTCGACGCGTCGAGCTATCTCTACCGCGCCTTCCACGCGCTTCCTGAATTCCGCAGCCCCGGGGGAGAGCCCACGGGCGCCATCCTCGGCGTGATCAACATGCTGCGCAAGCTCAAGCAGGACTTTCCTTCGGATTATATCGCCTGCGTTTTCGATCCGAAGGGCAAGACCTTCCGCGACGACATCTACCCGGACTACAAGGCCACGCGCCAGGCCATGCCCGAGGACCTCGCGGCACAGATCGCGCCGCTCTACGAGGTGATCGCGGCCCTCGGCTGGCCGATCGTGGTGGTCGACGGCGTGGAGGCCGACGACGTGATCGGCACGCTGGTGGTACACGCCGAGCGCGAC